>NZ_BAAANS010000016.1:0-145379 GCF_039529925.1 Kitasatospora saccharophila
GCGGGGGCCCCCCTTCGGGCGCCCTAGCCCCGCTCCGCGTGTCCTGCGCCCGGCTTCGCTCGGGCGCGGCCGAGCGCTTCGCGCACGGCCGGGGCGCGCCTCCGCTTCGCTCCGGCGGCCCGGGTGGCTGAGGCTCCATCATGAGTTTGATCTGGTCTTATGGCTGACGGAGGAGCGGCCTACGGCCGGGCTGGGGAGTGGGGGTGTTGGGGTGGGTGAATCAGGGCCCGGACCGGCCGGGCCGGGCCTCCGGGTGATGGCGGCTGAGAGTGAGGAAAAGGTGGGGGTGTATCAGGACGGGCCCGTCCGGGAACCCTGCCGGAACCCCGGCCTCTGCTTCACTTTCTACTGTCAGCCAATCTCGCCTCACCACCCCTCCCCTCCCAGCCCGAGCCCATCCCGCAGGACCCTCGAAAACCCACCACCAGATACCGCCGATATCCCACCACCGCCCCTGCATCAAAAACCAGCGCCAAACAATCCCGTCTGAGGTGGTGTTCTCTCTGGAATTCAGCTGAAAAAGCGGCGCCGCTTCTTCGGCACGGGCTCCGGGTCCGGCTTCGGCTCGCGGGCCCGGAGCCGGGCTTCCCGGGTTTCGTCGGCGCCCTGGAGGGCGAGGGCGGCCTGGGCTTCGCGGGCCCGGTCGGACTCGGCGCGGCAGGGTTCGCACTCTTCCTCGCCGTCCCAGCTCCCTTGCAGCTCGGTGTCGTAGCTCGAATCGTCAGGGCGCCGGCCGCAGGTCGGGCAGTGGCGGCGCTGCATGTCCAGCTCGCGTTCCTGGGCCTCCTTGGCCGCCCGCGCCTTGCGGTCAGCCTCCAGGCGGGCGTCCTGGCGCTCGCTGTGCGCCTCCCAGCCGTCCGGGTCGGCCAGAGCGTCGGTGGGGGTCTCCAGGCGGCCGTGGTGGCCGTAGCGCTGCCAGGCCGGGCCGGTCAGCCCGAACTGGCGCAGGTGCTCCAGGGTGGTGGCGATGACGGGGATCTTGCCGCTGTAGTCCCAGTAGTAGGGCTCGTCGTGGTCGCTGCCCCGCCTCCAGCGGGGCTTCCAGAAGGGCTGGGAGGCGTCCTGGACGGCCTCCAGGCGGTTCTGCAGGGCAACCCCGGACCGAGGCGCCCGCCGAAGACGATGGCGACCGGCGGGAAGACCGCGTTCGGGTCCTGCCCGTACATCCGCCGGGGCCGGTGGTTGTACATCAGGTGCCAGTACGGGCGCATCTCCTCGCCGCGCTTGGCGGTGCGCTCGAAGAACCGCTTGTAGCGCTCGAACTTCGCGGCCACCGTCTCCGCCGTCATGGTGCCCCGGTCGACCTCGACCAGGAGCACCGGCAGGCCGGGCTGCGGGGCGCGCAGCCCGGCGTCGGTGATGGCGCGCATCTTCGGGCCGACCTCGTGGACGGTCTCCGTCGACCAGTCCGCGATGCTGCCGACGCCGCCTCCGCCGAGCGGGCTGGAGCCCCCTTGCAGCACGGCCAGGATCCTCTCGTTGACCATCATGCTGTGGGGTGCGCCGGATCGGCTGGCGCCGCGGGCGATGCCGCCGAGGTCGCGGCCGGTCGGCAGCACCTCCTGGGCGGCCTCCAGGCCGTGGCCGGTCAGACGCCACAGCTTCTCGCGGTCGGCGGTGTGCCCGTCGGAGGCGGTCAGGGCGTGCAGGTGGAGGTCGAGGAGCGCGGCCCGGATCGCCTTGTTCGACTTGAGGTCGGGGCGGACGATCCGCTGGAGCTGGTCGGCGGTGGCCACCTTCAGCACGCCGAGCGCGGCGAGGACGTCGCCGCGCAGCTTGCTGGTCGACTTGTTCGGGTAGTCCGCCGACCCGGCCCACGCCTTCGCGCCGGCCACCGCCTGGTCCTCGCCCACGCCCCGCCCCTTCCCGTCCGTCCGCTGCCCGCTCGGTCTCCTCGCCGCGCGCAGCGCCCCGGCCCCGCCGGGAGGCCGCCCGGCCGGTGGAGGGAGAGCCCAGCGGCTCGGGAGCGGCCGTCGAACCCTTCCGACCGACCCCACCCACCAACCCACACACTCAACAGCACAGGAAGGACAGGGGGAGGAAAAGAAGGGTTGTCGGGATTTCCGATGAGCCCTTGCCAGGCGCTCTGAACTGGTCTTTTGCCCGCTGAGGGGCGGAACCTTGCGGTAGGGGGAACGGCACGGGGACCGGTAGGGGGCGCGGAAGCACTCCGCCAAGGTTGTCCTTCAACCTCGGCGGCCGGTGAGTTTGGCGGCCACCGCCGGGCGGCCGTGCCCTTCCCGGGGGTGTGGCCGTTGGTCGGGCATGACGGACACGATCTACTTCCCGCCCGGGCACGACGCCGAGGACCTGGGGCAGCGGACGCGGGAGCACGTGGTGAACAACGTGCTGGCCGAAGCCGGGAAGGCGAGTCGGCGGGCCGCCGAGTAGGTGGGGGAGCTGGCGCAGCGGCAGGCGGACTGGCGGCACCGGATCGTGCTGAAGCGGGCCGCGGCCGCCATAGGGAGGGCATCGGGCCGGGAGGTCGTGCCGGGCAGGCACGGGGAGCTGGCCGAGGAGTTGGCGCACGACCTGGCGGCCGACGTCATCACCGGCAGCACCTGCGCCCCCGGGCTGCCCGAGCTGACGGTCAGGGAGCGGGCCGCGCTGGTCGCCGTGTGCGCGCTGGCAGCGGTGATGCCCGCCGCGGTGCTGGGCGACGTGAAGTACAAGATCCCGCCGCTGGCGTCCGCGATGGACGCCGCCCACGCCGCCGGACGCGCGGCCGGTCCGGGAACGGGCGCGGCGTGGCCCGCCGAAGGCCCCGGGCCGTGCGGCCGGGGATGAGCGAGATGGCGTCAGCCCCGGGCGCAGCGGCGGGGTGGTCTCGGTCGCGCTGAAGAAGGAGAGCGCCGGGTCGGCGCCCACCGGGTTGTTGGTGGGGACCGACCCGGCACTCAGGGGCGATGCGGTGGTGTTGGTGGGTCTCGCCAGGTTCGTGGTCGGCTACTTGGCGAGGAGCCAGACCAGTAGGGCGGTGAGGCCCAGGAGGGCCATGGTGACCCTCTGGGCCCAGACCCAGAAGGCGGGGGTGCGGATCAGCCGGTGCAGCAAGGGGTAGAGAAGGTTGTCCTCGGGCTGGACCTTGACCGCCGACTGCTGCTCCGCCTTCGGCTGCTGCTCCGACTCCGCAGCCTCATCGAGCTCCTCCATCAGGCCGGTGGGGATTCGCATCTTGAACCTCCCCTCCTCGAAGACGTCGGAGACAAGCCCGTTCGTGTAGTCCGGCCCGAGCCGGACCGTGTGCAGGTGTTCGGCGGCGTACAGCAGGACCTGGCACTCCGCAGGGGTGGCTCCCATCGCACGGAGCACCTCCTGCAGGATCGCGGGGCGAGGAATCCGTTCTCCTGTGAGCATGGCGGGGATCAGTGCCATGGGGACGCCTGACGAGGCGGCGATGTGGCCCATCGACATTTTTCTTCCCACGTCAGCGGGGTTGCGGTGTCGCAGCCAGTACATCGCCCGGCTCCAGTCACCGCGGGTGGTGATCATGCCGAACCCCGGCAGGCGGAACATCGTGGCCTGTGCTGCCGGCGAGGTGCGGGGCCTCACCAGCTCCGCCGAGTCGCGGGGCCGCATCGTTCCCTGAGAGGTGACGGTGATCGTCTCGATGCGAGTGGGGGCGGGAGCCGGGATGCTGGCGAGGTCCTGCTTGGCCTGCGTCCAGCGGCGCTCCCACTCGTCGAGCACCTCGGGTCCTACCTGGAGCGATTCCAGGTAGGCGAGGGTGAGGGACAGCGAGGGGAACTTCTTGCCGGAGGCGGCCTGGGAGAGCGCGGTGGAGGAGTAGTTCGCCCGCTTCCCCATGGACCGGTAGTCGGGGTTGCCGGCCTGGGCGCGGGCCTCACGCAGGCCTGCGGCGATCTCCCGGATCGGCTCGGGGGCGTTGGGATCGATGGGGTTTTCAGGCCGCGGCACCGGTGGTGCCCTCCTCGGCAGCCGGGGCGTCGGGCCGGATGTCCGGCTCGGCGGACGGGATGGCCTCGGCCGGGGCGGTGGGCAGCGCGAGCACGGTCGGCGCCGGGGGCAGCTCGGCCGGCGCGGTCTCGGTCGGCTCCGCGCGCACGGACGGCACGTAAACCGGGGGTCGGGAGTCCTGGGGCCCGTCGTTGTCGTCCGGGCGGTCGTTGCCCTGCAGGGCGCGGACCAGCTGGATGGCGAGCGGGACGAGGATCGGCACGGCGTAGACGGCGGAGACCACCGGCATGCCGAGCTTGACGAGGAGCCAGATCAGTCCGCCGAAGGCCGCCAGGGCCAGGAGGCAGAGGATGACCAGGCGGGTGATGCCGGCCCCCGGCCGGGATCGAAGGGGTGACGCGCCACTGGCGCACGTCCTCTCCTGGGCCCCGAAGGGCCCTGGTCCACGCCTTCCCCCGCATGTGGGTAGGGGAAGGTGCGGGCAGGCCCGTTTAGGGCCTGCCCGCGGCTGATAGTCCGAGCGATCCCTCAGCTGCAACCGAGGGCGAGCATCGCCATCCGATTCAAGCGCACCGGGAGCTGGCACTCAAAGCCTTACGCCGTGCCCCTCTCCGGGGCCTGCGGAAAACGAATAAGTTGAGGATCGAATTCCGTTTGCTAATGCTTCTAAATCGGGTCATAAAGGGCACAAAAAGGCGCTCCGGAAGGCGGTGAACAACTCATCAACCGCCTTCGACAGGTCTCATCAACCGGACATCATCACAGGTCAGTGTGTTCCGGTTGATTCCACTTCCCACCGGTGAATGCGGGTACTGCGGAACAAGGTGATCAACCTGATGATCAACGCAGCGGAGCGCTGTACTAATCAGGCCGACCTCACCGGGAACGGGGAGACCGGCATGGTTCACGCGTTAGTCCGAGCGAACGGAACTTCATCTGGGGAAACGCTGCAACGTGACCCCGCATCCGATAAGAGCGCAAGCCCGTCGGAACCAGTTGCCGGGTTGATCACCATCAACCCGGCGCGCAAGAGGGCCCCGCACCCACCGTGCGGGGCCCTCTGCCGTCCCCGGCCCCGCCGGCGCCAGACCACTCCCGCGAGCAGCCTCTCCGGGGTTTCCGGCTGGACGCCCACCGCCGGATTCGGGTGGGCGTGACCCGGGCGGGGCTGGGCGGGTTGGGAAGGCATGACGCGTCCTTCTCCCGCTTCCCGGCGACCCGGTCTGGGCGCCGGGCTGACCGCGCTGCTGCCTGCCGCCGCTCCCGCCGCATCCGCCGGCCACCGCGCCGCCGAGCAGCTGATGCTGCTGCGCGAGGCGGCGGTGCCGGTGCCGGCGCTCACCGCGGCGGTGGAGCTGCTCGGGCTGCTGGCCGACAGCCAGGACGCGGTGACCCGCGAAGCGGCGGCCCAGGTGGCGGTCCGGCTGCGTACGGCCGTCGAGGCCATGGCCGTCCCGGGCTGGTGAGGTGCGGCGGCCCGAAACTCACCGGCGCAGGTCAGGTGCGGGTCGGGCGAGGGCCGGGTTCTGGCGCAGGGCCAGGGAGATGCTCCGGGCGGCGTGGCGGGCGCTGAGGTGCCGGATGGGGTGGTCCTGGGCGTCGACCAGGCAGGTGGGCGGGTCGCCGAGGCCGACGAGGGCGATCCAGCCCTGGTCGGGGCGGTCCTCGGTCCAGCCGACGAGCTGTTCGTCGCGGGCGATCAGGTACAGGCCGCCTTGGGCGGGCCAACCGCGGATCTCCCAGCCGGGGCCGATCTTCGGCAGCGGGATCGAGGTGGTGGTGGGGCCGAGGCCGCGCCGGCCGAGCGGGCCAGGCTGCGCGGCGGGCGCGGCCGGCGCGGCGGCCCCTGAATCTCCGTGAGGAGGTATCGGGGCCGGATCCCCACCGGATCGAATACCTCCGCGAGGAGGAGTGAGGTCGGCTCCGCCGAACGGGGCGGACACCGGGCCGGGAGCGGGCTTCGGCCGATTGTGACTTCAACTGGTAGTTTGCGACTCCGCGTTCTGCAACCTGGGGTTGCGGCTTGTAGTTTGCGAGCCGTTGCAGGCGTTACTTTGCGAAGGGGCGTCCAGCCTCGGTGACGGGCGGTGACGGATCAAGCTGTTGGCAGGTTGCAAATACGGGGCAAGTAGTAGCGGGGGCAGCCAATACGGTTGAGATCGATCATGCCGCAGGCCGACCGCCAGCTACGGACATTGCTGCACGGGCAGCGTGGACGCACGCCGAGGGGCCGTAGCGCTGTCCGACCATGCGAGAGCGGGCTACGGGCTCAGTCAGCTCTGGTGCGACGTGTCTCAGTGGCGGATGCCGGGCGGACCAGGCCGGCGTCGTAGGCGGCGATGACGAGTTGGGCCCGGTCGCGGGCGCCGAGTTTCATGAGCAGGCGTCCGACGTGGGTCTTGGCGGTGGACAGGCTGACGTGCAGGTGGGTGGCGATCTCGGTGTTCGACAGGCCGAGGCCGACCAGGGTCAGAACCTCCCGCTCCCGATCGGTTGTCTCCACCAGCGCGGCGGAGGGCCGACTGGAGGCTTCGGGGAGGCGGGTGAACTCCTCAATGAGGCGGCGGGTGACGCCCGGGGCGAGCAGAGCGTCGCCCGCCGCGATGACACGGATTGCGGCCAGCAGGTCGGCCGGCCGGGTGTCCTTCAGCAGGAAGCCGCTCGCGCCTGCGTGGAGGGCTGCGAAGACGTACTCGTCGATGTCGAAGGTCGTCAGGATCAGCACTCTGACACCCGAGGTCGCCGGGTCTGCAGTGATCCGCCGGGTCGCCTCGATGCCGTTGAGGCCCGGCATCCTGATGTCCATCAGGACGACGTCGGGCCTCTCCCGCCTGGCGAGGTCGACAGTCTCCTCACCCGATTCGGCCTCGCCGACGGCGGTCAGGTCGGGTGCGGTGTCCACGAGGAGACGGAAGCTGCCACGGACAAGCGCCTGGTCGTCGGCGACCAGTACGCGGATCACAGCGAGACCCCGGTCGTGGTGGACGGGAATCGGGCGGTGACCTGGAAGCCGCCTCCTGGCCTCGGCCCGGCCCTGAACGCGCCGCCGTACATGCCGACCCGCTCACGCATGCCGACAATGCCGTGGCCGGCCACCAGCCGGCCGATGCCCTTCCCGGCATCCCATCCGTCACCGACGCCGTCGTCCGTGATCTCCACCGTCACCGCATCAGGGTGGTACATGACGGCCACCTGGCACCGCTCCACTGCCGCGTGCTTGATCACATTGGTGATCGCCTCCTGAACGACCCGGAAGGCGGCCAGCTCCAGGCCGGCAGACAGCTCCGGCCGCTCGCCGCAGACCTCCAGATCCACCCGAACGCCCGCCTCCGCAGTCCGCTCCACCAGGGCGCCCAGATCCGCCAGCCCCGGTGCGGGAGCCGTCCCGGCACCGCCTTGGCTCGGCTGCCCGCTGTTCTCCTCGCCCCTGAGAATCCCGAGCATCGCCCGCATCTCCCGCAGTGCCCCGCGACTGGTCTCCTCGATGGACGACAGCGCGCGCCGCGCTTCGTCCGGACGCTCGGCGGCGACATGGTTCGCGACGCCCGCCTGCACCGCGATCACACTCATCGTGTGCGCCACCACGTCGTGCAACTCCCTCGCTATCCGCAGGCGTTCCTCACCGGCCGCGCGGCGGGCCTCGCCCAGTTGCTCCTGCGCGCGCTGCTCCGCCTGCGCGTGCAAGCTGTCGGTGTAGAGCCTCTGCTGCTGCACCGCGTAGCCGATCGTCCACGCCACCGTGACGAGCAGCGCGCTCTCGACGAGCAGCGCGGCGCTGTGCCGAGTGGGCGGACCGTACGGCAATTGCAGGAACCCGGTGAGCCCTGCGGTCGGCACCATCACCAGCAAGGTGGCGGTGAGCACCCGGAGCGCCTCGCGTCGTCGTGACCGTTGAGGGATCACGTACATCGCGAAGGCGACCGCCACCAGCGGCACCGGCCCCCCGCGTACGAACGTGGCGACCGTTCCGATGGTCACAACCCCCACGAGCGCGGCAAACGGCCAGCGCCGGCGGAAGGCTACCGCTAGCAGCGAGAGCACGGCGATGAGAAGGTCAGCGCGCTTCGGCCCGTCCGCGTGGTCCGTCCCCTGCCAGAGCAGGGTGGATCCGGCCATCACCAGCACCGCGGCAGCACAGTCGATCACAGCCCAGTGCGTCGTGCTCAGGCGCTTGAGCAGAGGCGGTTGAAGCGATTCCATGATCGCAATGTAGCTGCCGGGTCAGGGGCCCCGCGTCGGTCTGTGGGCTGATGCGACGAGGTGTACCTGAGGCCAGTCGGCCGTGTCGAGGTCTGTCCTTGGGCCCGACGCCGTCCCCTCCACTCGCCCGGCACGGTGGAAGCCGTCGCCGCAGCACGTCGTGGCGAATCGCCCACGGCTACCCGCGATCCGAGGAGGAGCATGACCGCCGTTATCGAGGCCAACGGGTTGGGCAAGCGGTACAAGGGCCGATGGGCCCTGGCAGAGTGCACGCTGTCGATCCCGGCAGGACGGGTGGTGGGACTGGTCGGCCCCAACGGGGCCGGCAAGTCCACACTGCTGAACCTGGCCTGCGGCCAACTGAAGCCCACCACCGGAACCATCCGTGTCCTCGGCCACGAGCCTGGGGACGGCCCCGGACAGCTGGCCAGGGTCGGATTCGTTGCCCAGGACACCCCGGTGTACGCCGGTTTGTCGGTAGCCGACCATCTGCGCTTCGGCGCTCGGATGAACCCCGCCTGGGACCACGAGGCCGCGCAGCGTCGGATCGAACGGCTCGGCCTCGATCCTCAACAGAAGGCTGGCAGGCTGTCCGGCGGCCAGCGCGCGCAACTGGCACTGGCCCTCGCGGCCGCGAAGCAGCCAGACCTGCTGCTGCTGGACGAGCCGGTGGCCGCCCTCGACCCGCTGGCCCGGCGCTCGTTCCTGCATGGCCTGACGGAGTTCGCCGCAGAGCGGGAGGGAAGGACCATCGTCCTGTCCTCTCACGTGATCGCCGACCTCGAACGGGTCTGCGACTACCTGCTTCTGATCTCCGGAGCCCGGGTGCGGTTGGCCGGGCCTTGCGAGGACCTGATCGCCGAGCACTACCGCATCGTCGGTCCACGCCGTGCAGCGTCCGCGCTCTCCCCACACCTGTCGGTCGTGCAGGAGGACCACACCGACCACCAGAGCGCATTCCTCGTCAGGGCCACCGGGCCACTGCCGGAGGGGAACTGGCAGGCCGAGCGCCCCGACCTCGAAGACCTGGTCCTCGCGTACCTGGCCCGTGACCGGCAGACGCACAACTCGCAGGACCGGGAGGACCTCCGATGACCTGGATGACCTGGCGCCAGTTCCGAACCCAGGCGACTGTCGGCGCGCTCGCTCTCGCCGCAGCCGCGATCTACCTCCTGGTGCTCGGCCTGAACATCCGCGGCGACTACGACCGCAGCCTGGCGAAGTGCATCGCCACGGGCTGTGCACCCGGCCTGGTCTCGGGCTTCACGGACAAGTACTCCACCGTCATCATGCTCACGGACCTGGCCCTGATGACCATCCCCGGCCTGCTCGGCGTCTTCTGGGGAGCGCCATTGATCAGCGGGGAACTCGCAGCCGGAACCCACCGGCTGGCCTGGCACCAGAGCGTCACCCGAACCCGCTGGCTGACGGTGAAGCTGCTGATCGTCGGCCTCGGCGCGGTGACCCTGACCGGACTGCTCGACCTGCTGATGACCTGGGGCGCGAGCCAGTACGACACGGTCAAGGCCGCCAGGTTCTCCGCGCTGGTCTTCGGCGCCCGCGGCATCGTTCCGCTCTCCTACGCGGCCTTCGCCTTCGCACTGGGCGCCGCCGCCGGCCTACTGCTGCGACGACCGATCGCCGCCATGGGCCTGACCCTGGCCGTGTTCGCGACCGTGCAAGTCGTTGTGCCGACCAGCCTTCGGCCGCACTACCTCCCCGCGCGCACCGCGGACATCCGGCTCGACGCGACGACGCTGAGCCACGCCGACGGCATCACCCACAACGGCTCGTCGCTGGTGATCGGCGGAATCTCGCTCCCGGACGCCTGGGTCGTCTCCGCCGGCCACGCACTCGACTCAGCCGGACAACCGCCCAGCGCGGAGAAGGTCAACAGCTGCCTGATGCCGGGCCGGTTCGACGGGACGGTCGCCTGCCTGGCCGGACAGGACCTCCACGTGACCGCCACCTACCAGCCGAACACCCGCTACTGGCCCTTTCAACTGATCGAGACAACGCTCTACGCCGCCATGACCACGGCACTCTCGGGCTTCTGCTTCCTCTGGATCCGACGTCGTACGACCTGATCCGGCTCGGTCTCGGGCCAGACGCGGGTCCGAGACCAAGTTCACGCTCCCCTCGACACACCCGCGGGAGACACGACTCACGCCCACCGAAAGGCGAAGGGGTAGTAGGGGCCGTTGTCCCGCTGCCGCTCAAGATCGAAGTAGATCGGCGGCATGGTCGGCCAGCAGCGGCAGGAGGACGGAGTAGGGCGAGCGGGGCTTGTCTCGTCGAAGCCGGTTGGCGAGATGGATGGCCGGATCGCTTCTGGTGGTGCTGCGGCCCGGTGCGGCGAAGGGCGGGCGGAAGCAGGGAGCGAGGCAGGGCTCGCTGCCTGTGACCTGTGACCAGATGAGTGCGGAGAGGGCCTCGTGCAGTTGGTCTGCTGGGGCTGCCGGCTTTCTCTTGTTGGCCGCGACGAAGCGCTCGACGAGCTCGGCGAACGCGTCGTCGCCGAGGTGCCAGGACTCGTGTTGCCGGCGGCGACGCCGGTAGTCGACGTGGTCGGCCGCGGGGATGGCGGCGAGGTGGTCGGCGAGCCGGTAGAGGCTTTCGCGAAGTTCGTCCGCGCGTTCGTCAGAGTCGGCGGTGACCGGCTGCTGAGCCGGGGCGGTCAGCAAGTTGGTGCCGGGCGGGAAGCCGAGATACTCGGCTGCCTGTTGAGCGTTCATCTCTTCGGCGGCCTGGACGAGCAGGATCGCGGCCGTGCGCCGGAACCTGCGCGAGTGAGGCGGGAACGGGCAGTCCGCATCCGTCCAGAAGATCCGGAACCACTGGTCGGGTAGTTCCTGGGGGATGTTCTCGGGAGCGAAACCATGGCGGTGTTCGATCTCGAGGGCGAGGAGCGAGGGGATGATCTGGCGACGGGACCAGGCTTTGGAGGGGGTGCGCGGGCGGGCGCGCTTGCGCAGGGATTGCTGGACGACTGCGCGGCGGGCGAGTGTAGTGTCCTTGTCCAGGAGCTTCCAGGTGGCTCCCCACCGCTTGTTGTCGCGTTCGGGGCATCGGGGGGCGAGCCGTCCGAGTTCTTGCCCGAGTTCTCCATCGGGAAGGCCCAGCAGCTGGTCGGCGACGGACAGGACCGCGGCGGCGCCGATGGATGAGCGCGGCAGGTAGGTCCAGAAGACGCCATCGTCGCGCGGCGCGCTCTGGGCGACGAAGCCGGGCAGTCGCTTCTCCTGGGCGGCTAGGTGCTCGTCGACGGCGGCTTTCTGGTCGGCGGTGACCATGTCCGCCATCGCGGGCCAGGTCGCGAGGACGACCGCGGTGATCGTCTGGAGGTCGGCGAAGGCCGCGAAGGCGTCCTCCGGCGCGGTCTCCTCGTCAAAGAGGTGGTCGAGACGGGACTGCAGATCCGCGAGGTTCTGCGGCAGGGGCCGCATGGGCGCGTTGGCGGGTTGGTCGAGTCGGTGGCCGCAGATCACGCCGGGCCGTCCGGCCTCGTTGCCGCGGCAGGCGGCCGGGTGGAGGCCTTCAAGCCCGGGGTTTCCGATCAGGAGGAGGGAGCCGGGCCAGCTCCCGTTGAGTGTGAGGCCGGACGGCCGGTGGCAGCCGGGGCACTGGTGTTCCAGAAACACGCGGTGCTTGACGCAGGCGAAGCTGGTGGCCAGTCGCCAGCGGCGGAGCCATGGCCCGCCGTGCCGCTGTTGGATGGCCGAGCCGTCCCCGGCCAGGCAGTGGGGGCAGTAGCGGCTGAACGAGGACAGGATCCAGGGCGGGGCGATCTGGCGGGGCTTGGGCAACTCGCCCGCAGGACGGGGCAGGCTCAGCGCGTGGGCCACCGGCGGGAACCGGCTGGCCAGCGGATGCAGGGTCAGCTGGTCGACGCTCTGCGGGGTGGTCCCGATGATCCGGGCGAGCCGCTCGCGCTTGACCGGGTCGATGAAGAACAGGCGGCCGCTGGGGGCGAGGGTCGCGGTGGCCTGGGCGCCGAGGAGGCCGAGCCGCCAGAGGATGTGTCCCGGGGGCAGGTGGAGGCGGTCGCCGAGGCGGAGTGCGAAGCCGGGCAGCGACTCGTCCGGCAGCGGGACCAAGCACCTGGCCATGCGGTGGTCGGGGACGGCCATGGCTCAGCCTGCCGAGCCGGCCGCCGAGGCGGGGCCGTGGTCGTCGAAGACGGTGTTGCGGCCGCGGCGCCGGCGGGCAGGTGCCCGCGGGGCGGCGGCCGGCGGCTCGGGGTCGACCTCTTCCGGGGTGAGGTGGGGATCGTCGCGGCGGATCACGATCTCGTCCAGCGTGTTTTCGTCCAGCACTTCGCGGCCGCTGTCCATGGCTTCCTGGCAGCCGTCCTCGACGAGCCGGCCCAAGAGCCCGACGACGCCGTTCGTGCGACGCATCAGGTATTCCGGCATCGTGCCCTCGGTCAGCATGCCCGGCTTGGCGTTCAGCAGCCGCAGGTGGACCTCGATGCCGCGTAGGTGCTGCAGGAACGCGTTGATCTGCTCGCTGGTGGTGTAGCGGAAACGGTCCATCTCGACCAGCTCGAAGCGGTGCTCGGTCTGGGTGGGCTCCAGACCGTTGACACGGGTGGAGTCCAGCGAGGGCAGCACCCACTGCTGCTGGCGCGCGTTCCACTTCGCCTCGCGCAGCAGCCCGGTGCCGGGGATGTTCACTCCGGTCAGGATCAAGGTGACGCCCAGACTCATGAACGCGCGGATCAGGTCGAGCACGTCCTGGTCGTCGGCGCGGTGCATCCGCAACCGGTTGATGTCGTCCAGCACCAGTGCGCGGACCCCGTGGTCCCGCAGTGTGTCGGCGACCAGCTGGACCAGGCGGGGCAGCGTCGCCGAGGCGCGCATGTCGGCGCGGAAGAACCGCAGGATCGCCAGGCAGGTGCTCTTCGGGGTGGCGGTGACCGGGGTGGAGACGTAGACGACCGGCGCGTGCAGGTCGGCTGTCCCGGGGACAGCGGCCCGGTTGAGGAAGTCGTGCAGTTGCAGCCAGGAGTCCTCGAACGCCGCGCAGACCGCGCTGACCGTGGCGGTCTTGCCGTAGTGGCCGAAGCCGCTGACCATCACCCCGGCGAGTGTCGGGTCGTCCATCTTGAGTGCGTTGCCGTGCAGCCGCCGCTTGATCAACCGGGTCACCTTCGCCGCCATCGGGGTCTGCTGCAGTGGCAGGTTCACGTTCGTCAGCCGGCGGAACATGTCGTAGTCGAAGCGGCGGTCGGCGGGCAGCACCGACCACTGCTTGGGGGTCAACCGTGGTGGGGGCAGCAACTGGCCGCGGGTGCGGCGGTAGTGCTGCCAGCCCTCGAAGGTGTCGCGGTGCAGCGCGGGCCGCAGCACGAGCTCGGCGAGCCGTTCCCGCGACGGCCACTGGTCCTGCGGATCTCCTGATCCGGATGCCGTCACGTGTTCTCCAGGGGTTCGTCGTCGGCTCGGTCGACCGGGGCGTGGGCGGGAAGGAGGAACAGGTTGCCGCGCAAGGACTCCTCCAGCAGTGGCGGCGGCGTCAGCGTGGTCGGCTCCGCGCTCTCGCGTCGGCGGCGGCGGTCGGCGTCGACCGCCGCCTGGACGGTCCTGGCGTGCTGTTCCCATAGCTGCGGCATCGCTGCGGGCGCCGGGACGGCGTCGGGCTTGGGCCGGTCGGCGGCCGCGGCCTGGGCCCGTGTGTGCTCGCGCGAGCGGGCGGCCCGCTGCTTCTTCCCGGCCTGGCTCGGCCAGGAGGCGACCGGGGTGACCGAGCCCAGCAGCTTCAGCAGGACCGGCAGCAATTCGGCGTCCGAGCGCGGGGCCAGGCCGGCCCGCCGGGCCTCGGCGAGCAGGTCGGCCGCGGTCTTGTCGGAGAACGCGGGGACCTCGCCCTCGGGCGGCAGTCCGGTCCATCGCAGCGTGTGCCAGACCTGGTGGTCGTCCGGGTCCTGGAAGAACACGGTGCGTCGGTCGCGCCGGTCACTGGAGACCGCCCACTTGCCCGAGTGCTGGCCGCCGCGCTCTGATGGCTGCTGGTAGCGGGGCTGGTCGAGGAGCGGAGCGTGATACCAGAGGTCGAGGATCTTGACTCCGCGACGCGGGTGGATCTTGACGTGGTGCCGGCGAAGCAGCCGGTAGTAGAGCTCCGGCTCGGGGATCCGCAGCGAGAAGCCGCCCTGCTGCATCGCCGCCGCGAACAGCGAGTTCGGGCTGTGCCGCTCGCCCGGCCCCCAAGCCGGGGCGTACTCGCCCAACTCCCTGACCTGCCAAACCTGGACGATCCAGGCGGCAATCAGGTGTTCCATCTGGGAGAACGTCAGCACCGCGTCTGCTTCTGGGTCGCTTCCGCGATCCGCGACGTCCGTTCCGGTGAACCCGAGAAGGTGCTCGAACAGCAGCGTCTTGAATGCGGAGAACGCGCGCTCGACGGCGAACTTGTCGGTCGGACGCAGAGCCCGGGCAGGCAGCACGTTGCAGCCCAACTCGCGCTCTGCTGCCACCAGTTCGTGGCTCTTGTAGGGGCCTCCGTGGTCGGTGGTGACCGTCTCCGGGGTGAAGAACGGCAGGGCGGCGACCTCGTGACCGGCGAACTCGGCCACGATCTCGGCGGGGACGCCGGGATAGGGCCAGGCCATCTCCTTGCCCCAGCCCGGACGCATCGGCAGCGGAAGCATCACGTCCCGCAGGAGCATGGCGACGTCGACCGACTGATCCGCCTGCGGGGTGAGCCGGAATGCGGGCGCCGAGTGCGTGAACAGGTCCAGGCCGAGCGTCAGCGTCGCGCCCACCGGCTCCCCGAACACCGACTCGCGCAGCTTGACCGGCAGCGGGGTGGAGTCCAGTGCCAGCACCTGGCCCGGCCGGTGGACCACCACCCGGCTCTGGACGCCCGCCTCCTCGGCCGCCGCGGCCGACCGCAGGTAGCGCTGCCGGCCGCCCTGCGGGCCGAACCACTCCTCCCAGACCGCGGCCAGCGTGCCCCGGCAGGGGACCTTCTCGGTCGGGAAGTCGGGAAACCGCTCCGCGACGTACTGGTGCAACAGGCGGTGCTTCGCGCTCATGCTGATCCGCGAACGGCCCTGGCACTCCTTGTGGACCGCGAACACCGCCTCGCGGATCTCCGCCGTGATGCTGCGGCGCGGACCGCGCCGCCGGGTCCACCGTCCGTCCGCGCAGGCCGTCAGCAGATCCTGCGGCGCAACCGTGGACAGACCCTGGAGCGTGCGCAGTCCCAGCCCGGCAAGTCCCAGCATCGCCGCCTCGCCGGCGGGCAGGGCCTTCAACTCGGCGACCTTCGCCCGCCGCCGCTCGGTCAGCGTCGTCGTCGCGGGATCGTAGGCAGGCCGCGGCTCGCCGGGCCGGGCCAGAGACGCGGTCCCCTCGCGGAACCCGGTCACTGCCTCCCGGACATGCTCGGCCCGCAGCCGAGCCCGCCGCAGCTGGTCTTCCGTCAGGTCCGCCGGACCCGCCGGCTGAACGCCCACCGCCGCGGCCGGTGCGGGCGCGGGCCGTCCCGGCCGGGCATCGCGATGGTTGACCAGCCAGGCGAACGAGCGGACCTCCGTCCGGCCCTCCTCAGTGGCCAGCGTCAGCCGCCCGAACTGCGGCTCGATCCCGGTGACCGTCCACTCGACGCCGTTCAGCACCACCCGCGTGCCCACCGCCAGGTCGAACGACCGCATCACACACCGCCTGCGCGAACAGACCAGACCAGCGAAGTGTCGCCGAGCGGCCGGCCCAGATCGACGCCCAGACGCCGGTGCCAGAGCAGATGCGTCGCGTGCGCGCGGGCGAGGGCCGGCAGCCTGGTCGCCGCCACCAGCTCACCGAACCGCAGCGGCGCCGCCGCCAGCAACTCTCCCTCCAGGCCGAGCCGGTCCGGCAGCGGACGGCGCTGCGACGACAGGTGGTCCAAGCCCGTCAGCACGTGCTCCTGCCAGCCGGCCACCACCGAATAGCCCCAGCCGCAGGCCGCCGCCGCCTCCCGGGCTGCGGCGAACTTCAGCCGGTCCTCCGGCTTGACCAGCCACTCCGGGCGAACGTCGAAGAGCCAGATTCTCCCGTCCGGCATCACCGCCAGGAAGTCCGGAACATGGCGCGACCGCCCTCCCTGGTGCTCGAAGTCCAGCTCGAACGGCTGTGGCAGGACCTCCAAGACGCCGACGAAGTCCAGCGCGAGCAGCAGGCGCTGTTCCTCCAGCGACTCGAAGCCGTGGTGCCGCCCCGTGGAGACCATGAACTGCAGCCCCGGCCGGTGTCCCTGCCGGGACCGCCAAGTGAACCTCCGCACCGGCTGCGACGACAGCACTGGAACCGACGCCATCTCCGCCAACGGCCACGAGACCTCGGCCCTGCCGACCAGCCACGTACCGACCCAGCGACGCAGCCAACCATCGGCCAGCCGAAGACGACCCCGCTCGACGGCATCACCCGCGTACGCCACCAGCAGATCATCCACCCCGCACACATCGGACCCGATCAAGGCCCCAGTCGAAGCACCCACCCGTTCACAGCACCATGACCACACACCTCAGCGCTGCCAGAGACCGCACCTGACCACTACTCAACGTGACTCGACCGACCCCTGGACCGCCGCTCGCAAACTACAGCTCGCATTCGCAAACTATCGATCGCAGTCACACCGATCGGCGAGCACCTCCGGGGCCTCGCCCCTGTTAATTCCGCGAGGGACTATTCGGCTGTCGGTGCCGTCGGCGCCCTCCTCGCCATTACCTCCGCGAGGAGGAACAAGGGTCGGGGTGGCCGGTTCGGCGGGGGCCTGCTGCTGGGCGGGCATGCCCGCCAGCGGCGACCAGTCGCCGTGGCCGTGCAGCGTCTCGTAGCGGATGGTGCGGCCCAGGCGCAGCATACGGCCGGTGAGGGCACCAAGGCTGCTCTCCAGCAGGCGCAGTGCCTCCGCCCCGCCCGCATCGTCGCTGGCCTGGGCGGCGGCGTCGATGCGCTCCAGGTAGCCGGTGACCACGCGCTGCACCCGGGCGGCCAGGTCCAGCAGTTCCTGGCGCTGGGCGCTGCCGTGCTCCGGGCCGTCCTGGGGCCCGCCGTCATTACCTCCGCGAGGGGGAACAAGGGCGGCGGCGAGGGTGTCCTGCTGGCGCTCGGCGGCGGTGCGCCGGTACGCCTTCGACTCGCACGCCCGGTTGCACGACTTCTTCGGCCGGCCCCGGCCGGTGTGCGGCGGCAGCTCCTTGCCGCAGCCCCGGCAGATCCGCTCCGAGCCGACCTCACTCCTCCGCGCGGAGGTATCCGTCTCCGTGATCGGCATCGTAGGCGCAGCCAGTGGCGCCCCCTCGGCCGGGCCCGCCCCGGCCCCGGCCAGCCGGGCGGGCGGCACCGCAGGCGGCCGCTGCGCATCGTGCCGCACCGCCCGGGGGTGGCACAGCGCGGCAGGGCCGGGACCGCGCGGCGAACTGTCCATCGGCTCTGTGGCCGGAAAAACTGACCGGATCGCCTGCTGGGCGGACGGCAGATCCCGTCCTTCAATGGAGGGGTTGATGCCTGGGAGCAGCAGGGGAGGCAGGGGTCATGTCGGATCACACGGTCACAGAAGAGCAGGTGCGGGAGAAGGCCGCCGAGCTCCGGAAGCACGTGGAGCGCTGGAAGGGGATCGAGGGCTTCGAAGGCCCGGCGGCGGACCTGGATGTGGAGGCGCTGGCGCGCGGGGTGCTGGAGGTGCGGGCGAGGCCGCGCCTGTCCGGGCCCGAGCTGCTGGAGGCCGTCCGGCCGCAGTGGGAGAGGAAGGCGGCGCAGCTGGGGCTGGAAGGTGAGGCCCGGGAGGCGTTCGTTGTGGAGAGGCTGGATGAGGACGTACCGCAGATCTACTGCGAGACGCAGGACTTCTTCGTGGTCGTCTACTACGTCATCCATCTGAACAGGGCGGCCGCCGAGATGGTCGACGTGCAGACGGAGACGGTCCTGCAGGCGCTGGAGGTGGCCTCGCTGGGCCTTCCGGAGATCGACGAGATCATCTCCCCACTGGAAGCTCTGATCAGGGCCGAGGCAATGACGATCAAGGCGGTCTCTGACAGTCAGGACAACGGCCAGGTCCAGCTTGTGGGGGTCTACCCCGTCCCGGTCTTCATCGCCGAGCCCGACGACCTTCTCTGGGACGAGGTGCACGCAGTCCCCGGCCACCAGAACTGACACGCACCCCCTGCCGCGCCCAGCCCGCCGCCCGCCTGCACAGTGTGCAGCGAGCCAGCCGGGCGCGGCGCGGCGGCGCGGTGCCGAGCGGAGCAACGGCGGGCGTGCGGGGCGGCAGACACTTCCGGAATGGGGCGCGGGGTGGATCCGGCGGCCGGTACGGCGACGAATCGGGGCTGCCCCGGGAAGGCGTACCGCAGGGAGAACCGGCAGTGGCGCAGGCGTGAAGGCGGCCGTAATCGAGGCGCTGAATACGGCGGCGGATGGGCCGGTGGCCAGTGGCCGGATATGGCCGGGTGAGCGGTGAAACTGCCGGAGAACCAAGCGGGTCACAGGAGCCGTCCCGAATGATCGCTCAAGCGGGAAATCCTTGAATTCGGTGCGGCGGAATCCTGGTACGTTCCGGACATCACCGGACGCGTCCGACAGGCGGAACGGACAGTTTCGGGACGGGTGACACCGGCCGCTGTCCCGCGCGGTCATGATCGCAGTCTGGCAGTCCGGCCGGGCCGGGCCGACCGACGTGCCCTCCTACCGCTGTCCCAGCCTCGGCACCTCAGTCAGATCGCCCGGGCAAGCGGCAGGTCCGCCTCACTGGAGGCGTGACGTCCATGGCCGGGCTCGCACTGGCCCAGCTCGCGCAACTGCTCCTCGCCCACCCCGTCGGCCACGGCCTCAGCAAGGGCCGCATCCAGCTCACGGCGGGTACGGGCATGCTCGGCGATGGCTCGCTCGACACGCTCCAGAGAACTCGCCGTCCTGCGCTTGGGGCTGGTGATCACCTTGAGGTTCATGCGAATCGTGTGCCCCGATCGCCCACAGGCATGCACGCCAACGACCAGCGGCACGAACGTTCACGGCCACCGCACTGGCACCTCGGCACCCGACACACCCGCACGGCCACTGCCGGTCCCCTCAATGAACCCTCCGCATGAATTCACTACCCGCCGAAACAGCCCCGACCGGTAGCAACCCCGGCGAATCGAAAGGGAAAATCCACGGCGGGAACCAGCAGCATTCCCGACGGCAATACTGACGGGCCGTCAATACGCCGGAACACCCCGCACAGGCCCAGACCCCGAGCCGCCCACCACACCCCGGCTGCCCCGGACAACCGGCCACCCAACGTCACCGAAACCGGCCTCACCCACAGCCCCGCCAGAACACCGAACCACACCCCGCCACCTACCCGAATTGGTCCAGCAAGAGGCGCTACCAGCGCGAGAAACACGACCAGGTCACACACCGGAGCCGGAACCGGGCCGGGACGGGACCGGGACCGGGCGGGCCCGGGCAGGTTCGGTGACAAGCAGACAGCCAGCAGGCAGGTGGACCACCCGGACGGGATTCCGCACCGACCAGTCCACCCTGAACCGTCACACCGGGCCAGCCCTCCTACGGGGCGCGGACCAGACCCGCAACCCGAACCGAACAGCCACCCGCGGTGTCGTCCGGGCAGTCGGACAGCCCGGTAGCCGGCCTGGGCTTGGCTTGGAACTCGCAACACGATCTTGGTGATCGTCACTGGCTGGGCGTGACCGACATGACGATTCGTCCGTTCGTGATGGCGTGAGCAACAAGCCGTGGATCGTGGACGACGAGCTGTGGGCCCGGATCGAGCCGCTGCTGCCGGCCTGGCCGGAGCGGTCGCCGGGCCCGCGTCCGGTGGACGACCGGCGTTGCCTGCAGGGCATTCTGTTCGTGCTCTACACCGGGATCGCCTAGCAGCAGCTGCCGCCGGAGCTGGGCTTCGGCTCCGGGCAGACCTGCTGGCGTCGGCTCGGTCGCTGGCAGCAGGCCGGGGTGTTCGAGGCCCTGTACCGCTTGCTCCTGGCCGAGTTGAACGCGGCCGGACTGATCGACTGGGCGCGCGCCTGCGTGGATGCCTCCCGCGTACGCGCGAAAAAGGGGGCGAGGCGACCGGCCCGTCGCCGGTCGACCGCCGTAAGACCGGCAGCAAGCACCACCTGGTCAGTGACGGCGGGGGCATTCCGTTCCACGTGATCACCACCGCCGCCAACGTCAACGACGTCACCCGGACCCTCGACCTGGTTGACGGCATCCCACCGGTCGCCGGCCGGGTCGGCCGCCCCCGCAGGCGCCCGGATGCCCTGCTCGGCGACAAGGGCTACGACAGCAAACCCAACCGCCGCGAACTGCGCAGACGTCGGATCCTGCCGGTCATCTCCCGCCGCGGCGAGGCCGACATCATCGGCCTCGGCACGCTCCGCTACGTCGTCGAGCAGACCTTCGCCCAACTCCACCAGTTCAAGCGCCTCGCCATCCGCTGGGAGAGACGCCTCGACCTCCACAACGCCCTCGCTGCGGACTCATCCGCTGGCGACGCCTCATGAAGCCGACAGGATGACGATCCTGACGGCCCTCACGCCAGCTCTCAGTGGAAGCGGTCCAAGCCAGACGGTGTGAGTTCCCACCCGTCGAGGAAATCGTCGCGGACCCGCACCGCGAGCAGGACCACGGCTGCCGACGGCCGGTCCTCTGGACCCGGATCCGAATCGGCCTGCGCTGAACCGAGGTGGAAAGCGACAACCGGGGCCGAGGGATCATCAGTTGCGTAGCTGAGGGTCTTGGGTCGGTACGGGTCCTGCGGGCCGAACGTGACCGATGGGGGGCCGAAGTTGGCCAGGATTTCGGGCAGGGAGCGGTCGGTCTCCGACCAGGCCACGGCCTTGTCGACGACGACAGCATGCTCAGCGGGCGTCAGCCTGCGGTCAAGCTGGAGCCAGCCTCGGCGGTGCGCTTCCTCACCGTACTGGGACGCGATCACGTAGATGTCGGAGTCGGGGAAAGCACCCCGTAGCAGCCCCGATGGGGCCAGACGGGCATTCGTGTCAGGAAGCCACACTGAACCTGTGGTTCCCCGCTCACTTGCTGCGAGCCGGTCGAGGAGGCGCACCACCTCCGACAGGCCGCCGAACTCGTCAGGTCGGCGCACTGTTCGGTTGAACTCCTCCAAAAGTCTTTCGCTGCCCCTGCCAGTCCGCTCCGTCAGATCCATCATGGGCACCGTGCGAGATGCCTGGAGCTTTGGCGGAACGTCAAGAGCCATGCCGCCAGTGTCCCAGCGCTTCCAGGAGACTGGCAAGGATCAGCCCTGCGGCCCAGCACCACATGAACGAGATCGTGTGACGAGTTCTTGCCGATCCTGCGGACGGCGGGCCGCGGCCGTCGCCGGCTTCGGCGCGGCAGCGGGCAGCACCGGCCGTGCACCGTGGTGCACGGCCGGTGGGAGGGGGCGGCCTCACGGGGCGGGGAGGAAGCCCGTCTCGCGGAAGTAGGTCAGGTAGCGCACCAGGACTTCGTCGGTCAGCGCGGGCAGCCGGACGCCCAGCTCCGCCAGCGTCCCGGCCGTGCGGCGGGAGTCGAAGCGGCGCGGCGTCGACGGCGTCGTGCCGGACGGTCCCTGCTCGCCGAGGAACAGCTGCGCGGCGTTGTCGTGCCGGGCCGCGACGGCCGCGCGCCACTGCTCGGCGGGCAGGGTGCGCAGCCGGTAGCCGAGGGTTCCGGCGGCGGCGAACACCCGGTCCAGGCCCGGAGGGTCGGGGTGGGTGAGGTGGAAGGTCCCCGTGCGGCCGGCGCCGATCAGGGCGGTGACCGCGGCGCTGACGTAGTCCACCGGCACCCAGTCGGTGGAGCCGGCCGGCAGGTCGGGGACCGCGCCGGCCTGCAGGCAGCCCTTGATCAACTGCCAGAGCAGGTCGCGGTCCTGGCAGGCGCCGTTCGTCGTGTCGCCGCTGATCCGGCCCGGGCGGTGCACGGCCACCGGCAGGCCGCGCCCGCGCGCCAGCTCGACCAGGCCCTCGGCCACCCACTTGCTCCGCGCGTAGCCGTCGGGCAGCGCGTCGGCCGGCCCGGTCGGGGTGTCCTCGGTGACGGTCGCCGGGGCGTCGGCGGGCGGGTAGACGCCGGTGGTCGACACGTGGTGCAGGGAGGGCGAGGCGGAGTCGGCGAGCAGGCGCAGCAACTCCTCGGTGCCGTCGACGTTCGGCGCCCGCAGCTCCCGGTAGCCGGCCGCGAAGTTCACCCGGGCACCGTTGTGCAGGACCGGTCCGAGCCGGCGCAGCAGCGCCGCCCGGGCACCCGGGTCCAGGCCCAGGCCCGGCGCGGCCAGGTCGCCGGGGACGGCCCGCACCAGCGGCCGGTAGCCCTCCCGCCACAGGCCGTACCGGCGCAGGTTCTCCTCCAGCCGCCGGGCCCCGTCCTGTTCGTCGGAGGCGCGCACCAGGCAGTCGACCGGGCCGCCGGTGAGTTCCAGCAGGTCGCGCAGCAGGAACGCGCCGAGGAATCCGGAGGCGCCCGTCAGCAGTGGCACGGGAGAGGGGCGGGCGGACCTCCGGCGGGCGGTGGTGACGTCGGGCGCGAGCCGGACCTCGGCCGCCCAGTCGACCGCTTCCGTGAGCGGGTCCGCCCTCGGCCCGTCGGCGGGTTCCTCCAGCAGCCGGCCGACGCCCTCCACCGTCGGCGCCGCGAACAGCGCCCGCAGGGACAGCCGCCGCCCGCAGCGCTCCTCGATCCGCCGGGCCAGCGCCACCGCCAGCAGCGAGTGTCCGCCCAGGGCGAAGAAGTCGTCCGTGGCCCCGACCTCCGGCAGGTCGAGGGTCTGCGCGAACACCTCGCACAGCACGCGCTCCCGCTCGGTGCGCGGCCCGCGCCCGGTCGCCGCCGCGCCCCGGGGTGCGGGCAGCGCACGCCGGTCGACCTTGCCGTTGGGCGTGACCGGCAGCGCGTCCAGGGGCACGAACGCGGCGGGCACCAGGTGCTCGGGCAGCACCTCCGCCAGCCGCGCCCGCAGCACCTGCGGCCCGTCCCCGCCCACGGTGTACGCCACCAGTCGGCGGTCGCCCGGGCGGTCCTCCCGGACCAGCACGCAGGCCGCGGCCACGCCGGGCAGCGCCGTCAGCGCGGCCTCCACCTCGCCCGGTTCGATCCGGAACCCGCGGAGCTTGACCTGCTCGTCCGCCCGCCCGAGGTACTCCAGTTGCCCGTCGCGGCCCCAGCGGGCCAGGTCGCCGGTGCGGTACATCCGGGCGCCGGACGGGTCGGAGGGGTCGGCGACGAACCGGGCGGCGGTCAGCCCCGGCCGCCCCAGGTAGCCGCGGGCCAGGCCCGCGCCGGACACGTACAACTCGCCCGTCACGCCCGGCGGGACGGGGGCCAGCCGGGCGTCCAACACCCGTACCCGGGTGCCGTCGACCGGAGTGCCGATGGGCACGGTGCGCTGCGGCGCGAGCGGGCCGTCGGCGGGCTGGGGGCCGCTCATGGTGGCGCACACCGTGGTCTCGGTCGGGCCGTACGCGTTGACCAGGAACCGCCCCTGCGCCCAGGTGCGGACCAGCGCGGGCGGGCAGGCCTCACCCGCGAGCACCAGGGTCGTCCCCGCCGGGAGCGAGTCCGGCGGCAGCACCGCGAGCGCGGCCGGCGGCAGGGTCAGGTGGGTGACGCCGTGCGCGCGCACCCGCTCCGCCAGCGCCGGGCCCGGCAGCAGTGCCTCCCGGTCGTCCAGCTCCAGGCAGGCCCCGGAGAGCAGGGCCATGCAGAGCTCCCAGAACGCGGCGTCGAAACTCACCGACGCGAGCTGCAGCACCCGGCTGGCCGCCGTCACCCGCAGCCGTTCGCGCTGCGTGGCGGCCAGCGCCGCGACGCCCCGGTGGGTGACCAGCACGCCCTTGGGGCGGCCGGTGGACCCGGAGGTGTAGATCACGTACGCGGGGTGCGCCGGGTCGACCGGGGGCAGCGGTGCCGACGCCGCCGCGGGCCCCTCGGCCGGGTGCAGGTGCGGGACGTCCGTGGGCGGCAGGCCCCGGTGCACCTCGGCGGTGGTCAGCAGCAGCCGGGGTGCGGCGTCGGCCAGCATGTACGCGAGCCGGGCGGCCGGGTAGGCGGGGTCGAGCGGCAGGTAGGCCGCGCCCGCCTTCAGGACGGCCAGCAGGGCCACCACCAGGCCGGCGTCGCGGGGCAGTGCCACGGCGACCCGGTCCTCCGGGCCGACGCCGTGCGCGACCAGCCGCCGGGCCAGCGCGTCGGCGCGGGCGTCCAGTTCGCGGTAGCTCAGCACGGCGTGCGGGTCGCGGACCGCCGGGGCGTCGGGGGTGCGGCGCACCTGCGCGGCGAACAGCTCCGGGAAGGACGGGCCGGGCAGGTCGGCGTCCGGGCCGGTGCCCCAGTGCTCCAGTCGGGCCCGCTCCTCGGGGGCGAGCACCTGGTACGCGTGCAGCGGCAGGCCGGGGTCGGCCGTGACCGCCCGCAGCAGCCGCACCAGTCGCTGGGCCAGCGCGGCGACGGTGGCGGCGTCGAACAGCGCGGTCGCGTAGTCGACGGTGGCCAGGAGGCCGCCCTCCGCACCGGGGTCGGCCGCGAAGGTGAAGGAGAGGTCGAACTTGCTGGCGCCCAGGTCCACCGGCAGCGGCTCGACCCGCAGGCCCGGCAGCTCGACCGGCGCGGCGGGCGCGTGGTTCTGCAGCACCAGCATGGTCTGGAACAGCGGGTGGTGCCCGGCCCGCGGCGGGTTCAGCAGTTCCACCAGCCGCTCGAACGGCACGTCCTGGTGGGCGTAGGCGGCGAGGTCGGACTCCTTGACCCGGTCCAGCAGCTGGCGGAACGTCGGGTCGCCCGACAGGTCGGTGCGCAGCACCAGGGTGTTGACGAAGAAGCCGACCAGGTCGGCCGTGGCCTCGTCGGTGCGCCCGGCCACCGCGGTGCCCAGCGGGACGTCCTGCCCGGCGCCGTGCCGCGACAGCAGCAGCGCGAGGGCGGCCTGGAGCACCATGAACTCGCTGCACCGGGCGGAGCGGGCCAGCGCGGCGAGCGCCCGTCCGGTGGCGGCGTCGACCGCGAAGCGGTGCGTGGCGCCGTGGTGCCCTCCCCCGGCCGGGCGGGGCCGGTCCGCGGGCAGCTCGATCCGCTCGGGCAGGTCGGCCAGCGCTTCGCGCCAGTAGGCCAGTTGCCCGTGGAGCACGCCGTCCGGGTCGTCCTCGCCACCGAGCAGTGCGTGCTGCCACAGCGTGTAGTCGACGTAGTCGACCGGCGGCGGTCCCCAGGACGGTGCCGTTCCGGCGAGCCGTTCCCGGTAGGCGGCGGCCAGGTCGCGGAAGAGCGGTGCCAGCGAGGAGCCGTCCGCCGCGATGTGGTGCACCACCAGGACCAGCACGTGCGCGTCCGCCGCGAGGCGCAGCAGCACCGCCCGCAGCGGCAGTTCGCGCTCCACGTCGATCGGCTCGGCCACCGCCGCGGCGATCCGGTCGGCGCACTTGCCGGGCTCCACGTCCTCCACCGCGAACGGCGGACGCAGCGCCCCCGGCGGCGTGACCCGCTGGACGGGGCCGTCGCCGTCCTCCGGGAAGAGCGTGCGCAGTGCCGCGTGCCGGTCCACCACGTCCGCGCAGGCCAGTCGCAGCGCGTCCACGTCCAGGGCGCCGTCCAGGCGCACGGCGAAGGGGATGTGGTAGGTCGCGGACGGCCCGTCCAGCCGGTGCAGGAACCACAGCCGCCGCTGGGCGTGCGAGAGCGGCACCAGCGCCGGGCGCGGGCCCGGGCGCAGTGCCGGGCGGGTCGGCCGGCCGGCGTCGCGCAGCGCCGCGGCCAGCGCGGCGGCGGTCGGGTGCTCGAACAGGGTGCGGATCTGGACCTCCGCGTCCAGTGCCGAGCGGATCCGGCCCGCCAGCAGCGTCGCCAGCAGCGAGTTGCCGCCCAGGGCGAAGAAGTTGTCGTCCGCGCCGACCCTCTCCACTCCCAGCGTCTCGGCGAACAGTCCGGCCAGGATCTCCTCCCGGCCCTCGCGCGGCGCCCGTCCCGCGGTCCGGACGGCCCCGGCGGCCGGCGCGGGCAGCGCGGCCCGGTCGAGCTTCCCGTTGGCCGTCAGCGGCAGCTCCTCCAATACCAGCACCGCCGAGGGGACCGTGAACGCGGGCAGCCGCCGCGCGGTGTGCGCCAGCAGCGCCGCCGGGTCCGCGACCCGCCCGGGTGCCGGGACGACGTAGGCCACCAGTGCCCGGTCGCCCGGCAGGTCCTCGCGCACCAGCGCGCACGCGGCCCGCACCGACGGGTGGGCGCGCAGCACCGCCTCCACCTCGCCCGGCTCGATCCGGTGCCCGCGCAGCTTCACCTGCTGGTCGGCCCGCCCCACGTACTCCAGGCCCCGCCGCGCCCAGCGCACCACGTCGCCGGTGCGGTACATCCGGCCGCCCGACGGGTCCGAGGGGTCGGCGACGAACCGGGCGGCGGTCAGCCCCGGCTGTCCGAGGTAGCCGCGCGCCACCCCCGGACCGGCCAGGTACAGCTCGCCCTCCGCGCCCTCCGGCACCGGCCGCAGCGCGCCGTCCAGCACGAGTGCCCGCACGCCGTCCAGCGGCCCGCCGACGGGCGGCACCCCCTCGGGGCCGTCGTCGGGGCCCACCCGGTGCAGCAGGGCGAAGGTGGTCGCCTCGGTCGGCCCGTACGCGTTCAGCACCAGGGTGCCCGGGTGCGCCGCCGCCAGCCGCTGCAGCACTCCCGGCGCCGCCGCCTCCCCGCCGGCCGCCACCAGCCGCAGCAGGCCCAGCGCGCCCGGGTCGGTCTCGGCGACCACGTTGAACAGGGCCGTGGTCAAGAACGCGGCGCGCACTCCGTCCCGGACGGCGGCCTCCCGCAGCGCCGCGGGCTGCAGCACGCCCTCCGGGGCGAGCACCACCCGCCCGCCGCGCAGCAGCGGCACCCACAGTTCGAAGGTCGCCGCGTCGAAGGCGTACGCCGAGTGCAGCAGCACAGCCGAGCCCGCACCGCCCTCGTCCCAGGTGCGGTCCGCCGCCAGCGCGGCGATGTCGCGGTGGGTGACGCCCACGGCCTTGGGGCGGCCGGTGGAGCCCGAGGTGAACATCACGTAGGCCAGCCGCCCGCCGTCCGCCGGGCCCGGCGGCGCGCCGGGGGCGGCCGGGGCGCCGTCCAGCACCCGGCCCGTGGCGTCCACGGTCAGCACCCGTACCCCGGGGCGCAGCGCGCGCACCCACGGGTGGGCGGCGTTGGCCGCGTCCACCACCAGCAGGCGGGGTGCCGCCGCCGCGGTCACCGCCGACAGCCGCTCGGCGGGCCAGCGCGGGTCCAGCGGCACGTACGCCGCCCCCGCCCGCAGCACCGCCAGCGGCGCCGCGACCTGGGCCGCCGAGCGGCCCAGGAGCAGGCCCACGCCCTCCTCCGGGGCCGCGCCGAGTCCGGCCAGTGCGCCGGCCAGGTGGTCGGCGACCGCGTCCAGCTGCCGGTAGGTCAGGTGTTCGCCGGCGCCGCCCACCGCCACCGCGTCCGGCCGCTCGGCCGCCACCCGGGCCACCGCCGCCGCCAGGTCGCCGACGGCGGCGGTGGGCAGCGGTCCGCCCGTGCCCCGGGCCAGCAGCGCGCCGCCCTCGCCGTCCAGCAGCACCGGCACCGCGTCGGCCCGCACCTCCAGGTCCCGGGCCATCGCGGACAGCAGCAGCCGCAGCCGGTCCGCCACCCGCTCGACCAGGGTCCGGTCGAGGGCGGACGGGCGGAAGGCGAAGGTGAAGCGCAGGGTGCGGCCCGGGGCGACGGTCAGCGTGAGCGGGTAGTGCGCGGCGTCCGCGCCCGTCATGCCGGTCACCGCGAGCCCGCCGGGCAGGTCCCGGCCGGCCGCCCGCAGGCCCTCCCGGTCCAGGGGGTAGTTCTCGAACACCGCCAGGGTGTCGAACAGTTCGTCCAGTCCGGTGAGCGCCCGGATGTCGCTGAGCCCGACGTGCTGGCTGCCCAGCAGCGCGCCCTGCTCGTCCTGCCACCGGGTCAGCAGCGCGGCCAGGCTCTCCCCCGGGCGCACCACCAGGCGCACCGGCACCGTGTTGATGAACAGGCCGATCATCGACTCCACGCCCGGCAGTTCCGGCGGCCGGCCCGACACCGTCGTCCCGAACAGCACGTCCGAGCGGCCGGTCAGCCGGGACAGCAGCAGCCCCCAGGCGCCCTGCACCAGGGTGTTCAGGGTCAGTCGGTGGGCCCGGGCGGCGGCCCGCAGAGCGTCGGTCAGCGCCTCGTCCAGCTCCAGCACCACCGCCTCGGGCAGCTCGCCCGCGTGCGCGGCGGCCGCCGTCCGGCCCGCCAGCAGCGTCGGCCCCTCCACTCCGGCCAGCGCGGAGCGCCAGGCCGCCAGCGCGCCGTTCCGGTCCTGCCCGGCCAGCCAGGCCAGGTAGTTGCGGTAGGGGGCGACCCGTGGGAGGCCGGAGGCGTCACCGCGCCGCGCGTACAGCTCGAACAGCTCGCGCAGCAGCAGCGGTACCGACCAGCCGTCCAGCAGCAGGTGGTGACTGGTGATCACCAGGTGGTGGCGGTCCTCGCCGGTGCGCAGCAGCGCGAAGCGCATCAGCGGGGGCTCGGCCGGGTCGAAGCGGCGCAGCCGGTCCTCGGCCAGGAATGCCCGCAGGCGCTCCCCGGGGTCGCCGCCGCCGGCCGTGAGGTCCCGTTCGACCAGCGGTACCGGCACTTCGGCCGCCACCGCCTGCACCGGCTGGTCCAGGTCCTCGTGCAGGAACCCCACCCGCAGGTTGGCGTGCCGCCGCAGCAGCGCCGCCAGCGCCGCGCGCAGGGCCGCCGCGTCGACCCGGCCCTCCAGGGAGAGCGCGAACTGGGAGGTGTACACGTCCACCGCCGCGGGGTCGTACAGGGCGTGGAAGAGCATGCCCGCCTGCAACGGTGTCAGCGGCAGTACGTCCTCCAGCTGGAATGCGGTCATGCGCGTCCACCCCACTTGTTCTTCAGTCGGTCGATCTGGGCCTGGTCCAGGGAGACCAGGGGGAGGTCGGACGGCGTCCAGCCGCCCGCGTCGGGCTGCGCGGAGTGCTCCGCGATCGCGCGCAGCGCCCGGTCGAAGGTCTCGGCGAGCGCGGCCACGTCCGCCTCGGCTAGCAGGTCGGCGGCCCACGTCCAGCGGACGTGCAGGCGCGGCCCGTCCGGTCCGTCCTCGGTGTGCGCGTTGATGTCCAGCACGTGGTGCACCGGCATCCCCGGGTCGGCCGCGGCGGGCGCGCCGCCGTCCGGCAGCGCCTCCCAGTCCGCCGCCGGGCCCGGGCCGGGGGCCGGGTACCGGCCCAGGTAGTTGAAGCCGATCCGCGGGGACGCGCCGCCCGCCAGCCGGTGCCGGGCCGCCGGGTCCAGGTACCGCAGCACCCCGTACCCGACGCCGTGGTCGGGCACCGCGCGCAGCTGCTCCTTGACGTTCTTCACCGCCCGGTCGACCAGGGCGGCGTCGAACCGGCCCGGGTCGCGCGGATCCAGCGGTCCCGGATCCAGCAGCACCGGGTACAGGCTGGTGAACCAGCCCACCGTCCGCGTGAGGTCCAGCCCTTCGGCGATCTGCTCGCGCCCGTGGCTCTCCAGGCCGACCAGTACCCCGCCCGGGCCGTCCGCGTCCTGGACGCGCCGCGAGCGCACCGCCAGCGCGAGCGCCGTCAGCAGGACGTCGTCCACTCCGGCGTGGAACGCCTGGGGCGCGGTGGTCAGCAGCGCCGGCACGCACCCGGCCGCCGGACGGGTCGTCAGCGTCCTGGTCCGCCCGGCCGTGTCGCGGGACGGGTCCGGCGCCGGGCCGCCCGGCCGCGCCGCCGTCGCCGCCTCCCACAGCGGCAGCTCGCCCGCCCGGGCGCCGCTCGCGCCCTGGGCGGCCAGCAGCCGGGCCCAGGAGCGGTACGGCGTGCCGACCGGCGCCAGCGCCGCCGCCTCCCCGTCGGCGACCGCGCGCCAGGCCGTCGCCAGGTCCTCGACCAGGATCCGCCAGGAGACCGCGTCCACCGCCAGGTGGTGCACCACCAGCAGCAGCCGCCCGCGCGCCGCGGGGCCCGCGTCGCACCACACCGCCTCGAACACCCGCCCGTCCGCCGGCCGCAGCCGCCGCCGGGCCCGCTCGCCGGCTTCCGCCAGGACGGTGCGCACCCGCTCCTCGTCCAGGCCCGCGACGTCCACCCGCTCCAGCCGCGGCGCGACCGGCACGGCGCCGCGCGGCAGCGCCTCCAGCAGGGCCGCGCCGTCGGGCGTGCGCACCACCCGCGTCCGCAGCATGTCGTGGTGGTCGACCAGCAGGTGGAGCGCGGCCGCCAGCCGCTCCCGGTCGGCGCCCGCCGGGGTGCGCAGCACCGCGGACTGGTTGTAGCCGTCGGTGGGGCCCGGCCGTTCCAGGAACCAGGCCGCGATCGGCGTCGGCGGCATCGGGCCCGTGCCGTCCTCCGCCTCCGCCGGGGCCGCGCCGTCCGCCGCGGCGGTCCCGGCCGCCGCCGCCACCGCCTCCGGTGTGCGGTGCAGGAACACCTCGCGCGGGGTGATCCGCAGCCCGGCCTCGCGGGCCCGGCTGACCAGCTGGATGGAGAGGATGCTGTCGCCGCCCAGCGCGAAGAAGTCGTCGTCGAGGCGGACCTCCGGCACCCGCAGCACCGCCGCGAACACCTCGCACAGCGCCCGCTCGTCCGCCGTCGGCTCCCGCCCGGGCCCGCCCGCCGGCCGCTCCGGCAGCACCGGGTCGGGCAGCGCCCGCCGGTCGGTCTTGCCGTTGGGCAGCAGCGGCAGCGCCGCCAGCCGCACGAACACCGACGGCACCAGCGAGGGCGGCAGCGCCTGCGCCAGCCGGGCCCGCAGCTCGGCGTCGGAGAGCGGCTCCGCCCCGGTCACCAGGTACGCCGCCAGCCGGCCGCCGCGCACCAGCACGCAGGCCGCCGCCACCCCGTCCAGCGCGGTCAGCGCCGCCTCCACCTCGCCCGGTTCGATCCGCAGGCCGTGCAGCTTGACCTGGTCGTCGGCCCGGCCCGCGTAGCGCAGCAGCCCGTCCGGGCCCCGGCGCACCAGGTCGCCGGTGCGGTACATCCGCTCGCCGGGGGCGCCGAACGGGCAGGCCACGAAGCGTTCGGCGGTCAGCCCCGGCCGCCCCAGGTAGCCGCGGGCCAGGCCCGCCCCGGCCAGGTACAGCTCGCCCAGCACGCCCGGCGGGACGGGCCGCAGGTCCTCGTCCAGGACGTGGGCCGAGGTGTTGTCCACCGGCGTTCCCAGCGGCACGCCGCCCGCCGCGTCCGCCTCCGGCCGCCAGCGGTGCGCGGTGGCGTCGACGGTCGCCTCGGTCGGCCCGTACAGGTTGTGCACCGCGGTGCCCCAGGCCCGGGCCGCCTGCCCGGCCAGCGCGGCCGTCAGCGGCTCGCCGCCGCACAGCACCGCCCGCAGCGCGGTCGGCGGCCGCTCGCGGCCGGTCGTCTCGCCGAGCACGACGCCCAGCAGCGAGGGCACGAACTGGGCGAGCGTCACGCCGAGTTCGCGCATCCGGGCGAGCAGGCCCGCCGGGTCGTGGTCCAGCTCCGGCGGCACCGGGCAGGTCGCGCCGCCGTGCAGCAGCGGCAGCCAGGTCTCCCAGACCGAGGCGTCGAAGCTCGGGGAGGTGCGGGCCAGCACCCGGTCCCGGTCGGTCAGCTCCAGGTGGTGCGCCATCCACGCCATGTGGTTGACCAGGGCGCCGTGCGGGACGAGCACGCCCTTGGGGCGGCCGGTGGAGCCGGAGGTGTGGATGACGTAGGCGGCGTCCAGCGGCCCCGGCTGCGGCAGCGGCAGGTCCGCCGGCGCCGCCGCGAGGGCGGCCTCGTCCAGTACCAGCACCGGCACCGGCAGCTGCGGCAGCTCGGGCAGGAACGGCCGCGCCGTCACCAGCAGCACCGGCCGGGCGTCCTCGACCGCGAAGCGCAGCCGGGCCGCCGGGTAGCGCGGGTCCAGCGGCAGCCAGGCCGCGCCCGCCTTGGCGACCGCCAGCATCGCCACCACCTGCTCGACCGTGCCCGGCAGGGCCAGCGCGACCACGTCGCCCCGGCCCGCCCCCCGCGCGCGCAGCAGCCGGGCGGCGGCGTCGGAGCGGGCGTCCAGCTCGGCGAAGCTCAGGCTCCGCGCGCCGTCCAGCACGGCGACCGCGTCCGGCGTGCGCGCGCACCGGGCGCGGAACGCCTCCGGCAGCGACCGCCCGGCCCCGGCGCGGACCGCCCCCCCCGCGGCGGCGGGCAGCGCGGCCCGGACCGGGCCGTCCAGCACCTCGACGGCCCGCACCGGCCGCGCCGGGTCGGCGGCCAGCACGCCCAGCAGCCGCACCAGCCGGGCCGCCAGTGCCCGGGCCGTCGCCGCCTCGAACAGGTCGGTGGCGAACTCCAGCGTCCCGTCCAGGCCCAGTGGGCGGCCCCGGTCGTCCCGGCGCTCGGTGAACGAGAAGGTCAGGTCGAACTTGCTGATGCCGGTGCGCACCGGCTGCCGCTCGACCGCCAGGCCCGGCAGGTCGAGTTCGGCGTCCGCGTTGTTCTGCAGCGCCAGCATCACCTGGAACAGCGGGTGGCGGCTCTCGGTGCGCTCCGGTTCGAGGGCGTCCACCAGCCGCTCGAACGGCACGTCCTGGTGGGCGTACGCCGCCAGGTCGAACTCCCGGACCCGGTCCAGGACCTGCTCGAAGGTCGGGTCGCCGGACAGGTCGGTGCGCAGCACCAGCGTGTTGACGAAGAAGCCGACCAGGCCGTCCAGCGCGTCGTCGGTGCGGCCCGCCACCGGCGTGCCCAGCGGGACGTCCTCCCCGGCGCCGTGGGCCCGCAGCAGCACCGCCAGCGCGGCCTGCAGCACCATGAACAGGCTGCAGCCCCGGGCGCGGGCCAGGCCGTCCAGCGCCCGGTGGGTGTCCTCGTCCACCGGGAAGGCGAACGCGTCGCCCCGGTGCGAGGCCGCGGCCGGGCGGGGCCGGTCCAGCGGCAGCTCCAGCACGTCCGGCAGGTCCTCCAGCGCCTCCTGCCAGAAGGCGAGCTGACGTGCCGCCAGGCTCCGCGGGTCGCTCTCGTCGCCCAGCAGCTCCCGCTGCCACAGCGTGTAGTCGGCGTACTGCACCGGCAGTTCGGCCCACTGCGGCGCCCGGCCCGCCGACCGGGCCCGGTACGCCTCGCCCAGTTCCCGGGCCAGCGGTGCCAGCGACCAGCCGTCGCCCGCGACGTGGTGCACCAGCAGCACCAGCACGTGCGCCTGCGCGCCCGTGCGCAGCAGCCGGGCCCGCACCGGCCGTTCGACGGCCACGTCGAAGGCGTGCGCCGTCTCGGCCGTCAGCACCTCGTCCAGCCGCCGCGGGTCGACGTCCCGCGGGGTCAGGTCCAGGTCCGCGCCCGCGGCGTCCAGCACCAGCTGGCGCGGTACGCCCCCGGTCTCGGGGAGGACCGTGCGCAGCGCCTCGTGCCGCTCCACCACGTCCCGCAGCGCCCGTTCCAGCGCGGCCGCGTCCAGCGGGCCGGTCAGGCGCAGCACCAGCGGCACGTTGTAGGTCGGGTTCGGCCCCTCGAAGCGGTGCAGGAACCACAGGCGCTGCTGCGCGTACGACAGCGGCACCGCCTCCGGTCGGGGCGCCGTCCGCTCCAGCCGGGGGCGCGAGGCCCGGGCGCCGTCCAGCGCGGCGGCCAGCCGGGCCGGCGTCGGGTGCTCGAAGACGGTGCGGACCTCCGCGTCCACGTCCAGCGCGGCGCGGATCCGGGCGGCCAGCCGGGTGGCCAGCAGCGAGTGCCCGCCCAGGGCGAAGAAGTCGTCGTCCGCGCCCACCGAGGCCCGGCCCAGCAGGTCCGCGAACAGGCCGCAGAGCAGTTCCTCGCGCGGCGTGCGCGGCGCCCGGCCGGGCCGCGGCGCGTCCTGCGCCGGCGCGGGCAGCACCGCCCGGTCCACCTTTCCGTTCGGGTTCAGCGGGAACGCGTCCAGGACCACCACCGCCGAGGGCACCATGTACCCGGGCAGGACCCGGCCCACCGCGTCCGCCAGCGCCGCCGGGTCGGGGCGCGCGCCCGCCGCCGGCACCGCGTAGGCCACCAGCCGCCGGTCGCCCGGCACGTCCTCGCGGACCAGCACGAACGCGTCCGCGACCTCCGGCAGGCCCGCCAGCACGCCCTCGATCTCACCCGGCTCGACCCGGTAGCCGCGCAGCTTGACCTGCCCGTCCGCCCGCGCGACGTACGCCACCTCGCCGTCGGCCGTCCAGCGCACCAGGTCGCCGGTGCGGTACATCCGGGAGCCGTCCGCCGCGAACGGGTCCGCCACGAAGCGGTCCGCCGTCGCCCCCGGCCGCCCCAGGTAGCCGCGGGCCACGCCCGCCCCGGCCAGGTACAGCTCGCCCACCACGCCCGGTGCCACCGGGTTCAGCGCCGCGTCCAGCACGTGCAGCCGCATCCCGTCCAGCGGCCGGCCGATCGGCGGCACCCCGGCGGTGTCGGGCCGCACCTCGTACCGGGTGGCGAACGTGGTGGTCTCGGTGGGCCCGTACACGTGCAGCACCCTGGTCCCCGGTGCCGTCGCCGCCACCCGCCGCATCGCGTCCGGCGAGGCCAGCTCGCCGCCCGCGCACACCACCCGCAGGCCCGCGAACACGCCGGGGTCGGTCTCCGCGACCACGTTGAACAGCGCGGTGGTCAGGAACACCGCCGTCACGCCCCGCTCCTGCACCGCCACGTCCAGCCCCCGGGCCTCCAGCAGCCCGCCCGGGGCGACCACCACCCGGCCGCCGTTCAGCAGCGGCGCCCAGATCTCGAACGTCGAGGCGTCGAAGACGTACGCGGAGTGCATCAGCACCGCGTCCACCGCCCCGTCCGCCCAGGCCGCGTCCGCCGCCAGCGCCGCCACGTCCGCGTGACTGACCCCGACGCCCTTGGGCAGGCCGGTCGAGCCGGAGGTGAACATCACGTACGCCAGCGCCCGCGGCCCCGGCACGGCGGCCGGACGGCCCGGGCGCTGCGGCGCGCCGCGCAGCACCCGGCCCAGCCGGTCCAGCACCACCACCGGCAGGCCGCGTCCCGCCACCCACGGCTCGGCCGCGCTCTCCTCGTCCACCACCAGCAGGCGCGGGCGCGCCACCTCCGCCACCCGGTCCAGCCGGTCGGCGGGCCAGCGCACGTCCAGCGGCACGTACGCCGCCGCCGCCCGCACCGCGCCCAGCGAGGCCGTCACCACCGCCGCCGAACGGCCCAGCAACACGCCGACCCGGTCCTCCGGCCCGATCCCGTGCCCGGCCAGCACCGCCGCCAACTCGGCCGAGAGCCGGTCCAGTTCCGCGTACGACAGTGCCTGGCCGCCGTCCTGCACCGCGACCGCGTCCGGCGCGCCGCCCGCCCGGCGGGCGAACAGCGCGGAGAGCGTCCCGTCGCCCTCGGCCGGGGCCGGGAGCAGCTCCCGGGCGGTGCCCCAGCGGGCGATCCGCCGGTGCTCCTCGGCCGTCAGCAGGTCGTACCCCGACAGCCGCAGGTCCGGCCGCGCCGCCACCAGCTCCAGCAGCCGCACCAGCCGGGCCGCCAGCGCCCCGGCCGTCGACCGGTCGAACAGCGCCGTCGCGTACTCCAGCCCCGCCGACAGCCCCCCGTCCTCCTCGGTGAACGCGAAGGTCAGGTCGAACTTGCTCAGCCCGTTGTGCACCAGTCGCTGCTCCACCGTCAGGCCCGGCAGCTCGGGCCGGGCCTGACGCTGGTTCTGCAGCACCACCACGGTCTGGAACAGCGGGTGGTGGTCGCGGGCCCGCACCGGGTTCAGCTCCTCCACCAGCCGCTCGAACGGCACGTCCTGGTGGGCGTACGCCGCCAGGTCGAACTCCCGTACTCGGACGAGAAGTTCACGGAAGGTGGGGTCGCCCGACAGGTCGGTGCGCAGCACCAGCGTGTTGACGAAGAAGCCGACCAGGTCCTCCAGCCCCGGATCCGTCCGCCCCGCCACCGGCGCCCCGAGCGGGACGTCCTCCCCGGCGCCGTGCCGGTGCAGCAGCGTCGCCACCGCGGCCCGCAGCACCATGAACAGCGTGCTGCCCGCCGACCGGGCCAGCGCCAGCAGCGCCGCGTGCAGCGCGGCCGGCACCTCGAACTCCACCACCGCGCCGCGCGGATCCGCCACCGACGGGCGCGGCCGGTCCCACGGCAGGTCGACCATCCCCGGCAGGCCCGCCAGCGCGCCCCGCCAGAAGGCCAGTTGCTCCCGCAGCGCTTCTCCGTCCTCACGCAGCAGCTCCCGCTGCCACAGCGCGTAGTCGGCGTACTGCAACGGCCGCCCCGCCGGAGCCGCCCCGCCCGCCAGCCGGGCCCGGTACGCCTCGCCCAGGTCCCGCACCAGCGGGCCCAGCGACCAGCCGTCCCCGGCGATGTGGTGCAGCACCAGCACCAGCACGTGGTGCTCCGGCGCCGCCCGCAGCAGCCGGGCCCGCAGCGGCACGTCCACCAGGACGTCGAACGGTTCGCCGACCGCGGCCAGCACCGCCGCCTCCAGGTCCTTCGGCGCGACGCCCTCCACCGGCGGGCACGGGGCCGCCCGCGCCGCGTCCAGCACCAGCTGGTGCGGCACGCCGTCGCGCTCCGGGAAGACCGTGCGCAGCGCCTCGTGCCGCTCCACCACGTCCCGCAGCGCGCCGTGCAGTGCCCGCGGGTCCAGCGCGCCGCGCAGCTCCAGCACCAGCGGCAGGTTGTAGACCGAACCGGGGCCCTCCATCCGGTTCAGGAACCACAGCCGCCCCTGGGCGAAGGACAGCGGCAGCGGATCGGGCCGCCGAACCGCCACCACCGGCGGCCGGTGGGCGGCCGCCGGGTCCAGCACCCGCGCCAGCGCCGCCGCCGTCGGGTGCTCGAACAGCGTGCGCACCGCGAGGTCCGCGCCCAGCACGGCCCGCACCCGGCCCACCACCCGCATCGCCAGCAGCGAGTGGCCGCCCAGGTCGAAGAACCCCTCCCGCGGCCCGACCGCGGGGCGCTCCAGCACCTCCGCGAAGATCCCCGCGACCAGCTCCTCCCGCGCGCCCAGCGGGCCCCGGCCGTCGCCGCGCCCGCCTCGCGGCGCGGGCAGCGCCGCCCGGTCCACCTTCCCGTTCGGCAGCAGCGGCAGCGCGTCCAGCACCACCACCGCCTCCGGCACCAGGTGCCCCGGCAGCGCCCCCGCCAGGGCCTCCCGCAGCGCCCCGCCCGACACCCCCGTCCCCGCGGCGTACCCCACCAGCCGCGGCCGCCCCGGCGCGTCCTCGCGCACCACCGCCGCGGCCGCCGACACTCCCGGCAGCGCCAGCAGCGCCGCCGCCACCTCACCGGGCTCCACCCGGAACCCGCGCAGCTTCACCTGCTCGTCCGCCCGCGCGACGTGGTGCAGCAGCCCGTCCGCCGACCACCGCACCAGGTCGCCGGTGCGGTACATCCGCGCGCCGCCGCCCTCGAACGGGTCGGCGACGAAGCGCTCGGCGGTCAGCCCGGGCCGCCCCAGGTAGCCGCGCGCCAGGTTCGGCCCCGACAGGTACAGCTCCCCGAGCACCCCCGGCGGCACCGGCCGCAGCCGCCCGTCCAGCACGTAGGCCCGCATCCCGTCCACCGGCCGCCCGATCGGCACCGACGCGCCCGCCGCCACCGGCTCCGCCCCGGCCACCCGGTGCGCCGTCGCGTCGATCGTCGCCTCCGTCGGCCCGTACAGGTTGTGCACCGCCACCCCCCACCGGCCGGCCACCGCCTGCGCCAGGGTCCGCGGCAGCGCCTCACCCCCGCACAGCACCGCCCGCAGCCCGGCGGCGGGCTCCGCGCCCTCCTCCGCGAGGACCAGCGCCAGGTGCGAGGGGACGAACTGGGCCACCGTGACGTCGAAGCGGCGCATCCAGTCGAGCAGTTCGCGCGGCTCCCGGTTGGCCTGCGCCGGGGTCACGCACACCTCGGCGCCGCAGGTCAGCGGCAGCCACAGCTCCCACACGGAGGCGTCGAAGCTGGTGGAGGTGCGGGCCAGCACCCGGTCGCCCGGGGCCAGCTCCAGGTGGCGCGCCATCCAGGCCATGTGGTTGGCCAGCGCCAGGTGCGGGACGACCACGCCCTTGGGACGGCCGGTCGACCCGGAGGTGTAGATCACGTACGCGGCCGCCGCCGGATCGACCGGGCCGGCCGCACCCGGGAGCGGGGCGTCCGGGAGCGGGGCGTCCAGCGCCAGCCGGGGCACCGGGCCCGCCGCCAGGTCGGCCGGCACGCCCGCCCCCGTGAGCAGCAGCGCCGGCCGGGCGTCCGCCAGCATCTGCCGGATCCGCGCCGCCGGGTACCCGGGGTCGACCGGCAGGTACGCCGCGCCCGCCCGCAGCACCGCCAGCATGGCGACCACCGCCTCCACCGACGGCGCGCAGGCCAGCGCCACCAGCGCGCCCCCGCCCACCCCGTGCCCGCGCAGCACGCCCGCCAGCGCGTCGGCCCGGGCGTCCAGTTCGGCGTACGTCAGCCGGGTGCGCGCGTCCCGCACGGCGGGCGCGTCCGGGGTGCGGGCCGCCCAGTCGGCGACCAGCCCGGGCACGTCGGAGCCCGGCAGCGGTCGCGCCCGGCCGCGTCCCCGCGCCAGCGCCCGCGCGCGCTCCTCGGGCGTCAGCGGGTCGATCGCCGCGACGGTCAGCTCCGGATCGTCCGCGACCAGCGCCAGGACCCGGGCGAACCGGTCCGCGAGCGCGCGCGCCGTCCCCCGGTCGAACAGTCCGGTGGCGTACTCCAGGTGGCCGCCGAGGCGGACCCCGCCGTCCCCGTCCAGCTCGGTGAGCGAGAAGGTCAGGTCGAACTTGCTGGTCGACGGCGGCCCCGACAGGTCCCGCACGGTGACTCCCGGCAGGTCGAGCACGGCCGGGCGCTGGTTCTGCAGCACCAGCATGGTCTGGAACAGCGGGTGGTGGCCGCCGGACCGGTCCGGGTTGAGCGCCTCCACCAGCCGCTCGAACGGCAGGTCGGCGTTCTCGAACGCGGCCAGGTCGAACGCCGCGACCCTGCGCAGCAGTTCGCGGAAGCCCGGGTCACCGGACAGGTCCGTGCGCAGCACCAGGGTGTTGACGAAGAACCCCACCAGCTCGTCCGACGCCTCGTCCGTGCGCCCCGCCAGCGCCGTGCCCAGCGGGACGTCGGTGCCCGCACCGTGCGCGTGCAGCGTCACCGCCAGCGCCGCGTGCAGCACCATGAACGGCGTGCAGCCGCTCTCCCGGGCCAGCCGCACCAGCCGCCCGTACGTCCCGGCGTCCAGCTCGAACGGCACCGCCGCGCCCCGGTGGTCGGGCACGGCCGGCCGGGGCCGGTCCCACGGCAGCGCGACCGGCCCCGGCAGGCCGGCCAGCGCCGCGCGCCAGAAGGCGAGCTGGCGCGCGGCCAGGCTCTCCGGGTCGTCGTCCGCGCCCAGCAGCCGCCGCTGCCACAGGGCGTAGTCCGCGTACTGCACCCGCAGCCGGGGCCACTCGGGGCCGCCGCCACCCGTCCGGGCCCGGTACGCCGCCCCGAGGTCCCGGCACAGCGGTGCCAGCGACCAGCCGTCGGCCCCCGCGTGGTGCAGCACCAGTACCAGGACGTGCCGCTCCGGTCCCGTCCGCAGCAGCCGCGCCCGCACCGGCAGGTCGACGGCGAGGTCGAACGGCTCCGCCGCCGCCCGCGCCACCGCCCCGGCCACCCACTCCCGCGCGGGTCCGTCCTGCGGCCCGCCGGCCGCGTCACCCGTGGGGGGAGCGTCGACCTCCAGCGGAACCAGCGCGGCGGCCGCGGCCGCCTCCAGCACCAGCTGCCGGGGCACGCCGTCCCGCTCCGCGAGGACCGTGCGCAGGCTCTCGTGCCGCTCCAGCACGTCGCCCAGCGCCAGCCGCAGCGCGGCCGCGTCGAGCGGCCCGTCCAGTGCCAGCACCAGCGGCACGTTGTAGACGTCGCCCCCCGCGCTCCCGGCCCCCGCACCGGCCGTCCCCGTCCGGTTGAGGAACCACAGCCGCTGTTGCGCGAACGACAGCGGCAGCGGGTCGGGTCGGCGCTGCGCGACGAGCGCGGGCCGGGCACCGGCACCGGCGGGGCGCAGGACGGCCGCCAGCGCGGCCACCGTCGGGTGCCCGAAGACCTCGCGCAGCCCCACTTCGGCCCCCGTGGCCGCCCGGATCCGGGCGGCCAGCCGGGTGGCCAGCAGCGAGTGGCCGCCCAGGGCGAAGAAGTCGTCGTCCACGCCGACCCGCTCCAGGCCCAGGACCTCCGCGAACAGGCCCGCCAGCACCTCCTCGTGCGCGGTGCGCGGCGCGGTCCGCGCTGCCGACACCACCGGCGCCGGCAGCGCCCGCCGGTCCACCTTGCCGTTGGCGTTCAGCGGCAGCGCTTCCAGCAGGACGAACGCGCCGGGCACCGTGTACGCGGGCAGCACCCGCCCCAGCGCGCGGGCCAGGCCGGGGCCGTCCGGCCGGGCACCGGGCGCGGGCACCACGTAGCCGACCAGCCGGGGGTTGCCGGGGACGTCCTCGCGCACCAGCACCCGCGCGTCGTCCACGTCCGGGAGGGCCAGCAGCGCGTTCTCTACCTCCGCGGGCTCGATCCGGAAGCCGCGCAGCTTGACCTGCCCGTCGGCCCGCCCCACGTACTCGACGTCGCCGTCGGCCGTCCAGCGCACCAGGTCGCCGGTGCGGTACATCCGCGCGCCACCGCCCTCGAACGGGTCGGCGACGAACCGCGCCGCGGTCAGGTCCGGTCTGCCCAGGTAGCCGCGGGCCACGCCCGCCCCGGCCAGGTACAGCTCGCCCACCACGCCGGGCGGGACGGGCCGCAGCGCCGCGTCCAGCACGCACAGGCGCATCCCGTCCAGCGGCCGGCCGATCGGCGGCACCCCGGGGGCGTCGGGCCGCACCTCGTACCGGGTGGCGAACGTGGTGGTCTCGGTCGGTCCGTACACGTGCAGCACCCGGGTGCCCGGCGCGGCCCCGGCGATCCGCCGCATCAGGTCGGGTGCGGCCGCCTCGCCGCCGGCGCACACCACCCGCAGGCCCGCGAACGCGCCCGGGTCGGTGCGGGCGATCTCGTTGCACAGCGCGGTGGTGAGGAACGCCGCGACCGCCCCGTCCCGCTCCACCGCCGTCCGCAGCGCCCGGGCGTCCAGCACGCCCGGCCCGGCGACCACCACCCGGCCGCCGTTCAGCAGCGGCGCCCAGATCTCGAACGTCGAGGCGTCGAAGACGTACGCGGAGTGCATCAGCACCGCGTCCACCGTCCCGTCCGCCCAGGCCGCGTCCGCCGCCAGCGCCGCCACGTCCGCGTGACTGACCCCGACCCCCTTGGGCAGGCCGGTCGAGCCCGAGGTGAACACCACGTACGCCAGCCGGTCGCCGCGCACCGGCCCCGGCAGCGCACCGGGACGCTCCGGCGCGCCGCGCAGCACCCGGCCCAGCCGGTCCACCACCACCACCGGCAGCCGCCCGGCGGCCTCGGCCACCCACTCCCGCGCGGCCGCCGCCTCGTCGACCACCAGGGCCCGCACCCGGCCCACCCCGGCCGCACCGGTCAGCCGTTCGCCCGGCCAGTCCGGGTCCATCGGCACGTACGCCGCTCCCGCGACCACCGCGCCCAGCGAGGCCGTCACCACCGCCGCCGAACGGCCCACCAGGACGCCGACCCCGTCCTCGGCCCCCACCCCCCAGCCGGTCAGCGCCCGGCCCAGCGCGGTGGCCGACCGCTCCAGTTCCCGGTAGGAGAGCACCGCGGCGCCGTCCTGCACCGCCGGGGCCGCCGGGTGGCGGCGCACCCGCGCGGCGAACGCCTCCGGCAGGGCGCCCCGCGGCGCCCCGCCGGGCAGTTCGGCGCCCCGACCGGCGGCCAGCAGCTCCCGGGCCTCCCGCTCGTCGACCAGGGGCAGGCCGTCCACGGGTGCGCCCAGGGGCGCGGCGGCGAACGCGGACAGGAAACCGAGCACGGCCCGCTGGTGCAGCCGGACGTCCTCGGGGTGGTACAGCTCCGGGTTGGTGTCGAAGCCGATCAGCGGACCGGTGCCCTCGGAGCGCTCCGAGACGAACAGGGAGACGTCGTCGACCGGGCCGATCGACAGCAGCCGGGAGGTGGCCGAACTGCCCGCGAAGTCCAGCGCGTAGTCGTACCCCATGACGTTGACGACCAGGTCGGTCAGCCGCGCCCCGCCGTCCGCGAGGTTCAGCTCCCGGGCCAGCTGCTCGCGCGGGAAGCGCCGGTGCCGCAGCGCCCCGCGCATCTCGGTGGCGACCGCCCGCACCAGCTCCCCGACCGTCACGCCCGGCCGGACGGCCAGCGGCAGCGGCAGGATCGTCGCGGTCATCCCGACCGCGCCCCGCAGCGCCCCGGGACGCCCGTGCGAGGCCAGCCCCACGCAGACCTCCTCGCGGCCGGAGACCCGGGCCGCGTACGCCGCCACCGCCGCCACCAGGACGGCGCTCCAGGTCGTGCGGTTCTCCTCGGCGAGCCGTCGCAGCCCGTCAAACACCGGCAGCGCCAGCGTCTCGCCCGTGTGCAGCCCGCCCGCACCCGGCCCTCCGGCGGCCCCGCCGTCCCGGTCGGTGCGTCGGCGCAGCAGCCCGCCCCCGCCCGTTCCCGCCTCCGCGTGGTCCGCGAACCGCCCCGTCCAGTAGGCCCGGTCCGCCGCGAAGCGCTCCGAGGCGCGGTAGGCGGCCTCGTCCGCCACCAGCTCGCGCAGCGCGCGGCCGCCCGGCGGCACCGTCACCGCCGCCAGGTCCGCGCCGCCGACCGCCCGGGTGTACAGCTCGGCGGCGGACCGCGCGAGCACCGCGCCGCTCAGGCCGTCCACCGCGATGTGGTGGTAGCGGATGTACCAGTGGTGCAGGTCCGGTGCCAGCCGCAGCAGCGCGTGGTGGTGCGCGGGCGCCGCGACGTCGTCGACGAGGGCCATCTCCTCGGCCATGTACCGCTCCGCCGCGGCCACCGGGTCCGCCGTCCCGGTCAGGTCCACCACTCGCAGCCGGCGCCGGGGCTCCCGCGGCCGCACCACCTGCTGGCGGACCCGGCCGTCCTGCTCCACCAGCACCGTGTTGGCGCTGTCGCACAGGTGCAGCATCCGGTCGACCGCCGCCGCGAACAGGTCCTCGTCGAGGCCGCCGCGGATCTCCAGGCACTCGGCGATGTTGTACTTCGGGCTGCCCGGGTCGAGCAACTGGCCGTACCGCACGCCCTCCTGAGCTGCGGTCAGTTCCAGCACTTCGGCAACGGGATCGTCCGACGGGACGGGACGGTTTTCGGGCATGCCGACGACACCTCGGTTCGGTGGAGGATTTCCAGCGGTGAACGGGCGCACAACGGCCCCGGACGGACCGTTCGGTCAGTCCGGGAACGCCCGTGGAGGGAATTCCGGTGAATTCCCGGGAGAATGCCGCCGGGTGCCGCGGAACGCGGCACCCGGCCCGGGCCGGCCGATCCGGTGCGCACGGGGGCAATCCCCCCGTGCGGCCGACCGGAGGGGGTCAGCCGGTGCCGGACTCCATCGCGGCGACCAGGCCGGCCGGGCGCATGTCGGTCCAGACCCGTTCGATCACGTCCACGCACTCCTGCCGGGACCCCTCTTCGCCCACCTGCTCCCAGCCCCCCGGGACGTCCAGGTGAGCGGGCCAGAGGGAGTACTGCGCCTCGGAGTTCACCAGCACGAGGAAGCGCCCGAATTCGTCGTCGAAAGGATTGCTCACGTTTCCCACCCCTAGTCGATTGTCGGCCCGGTGCGATGTCGGCCCGGTGCGACCGCTGAACGACATTCCGGAGGCACCGTCGCGGCGCCCCGAATTCCCCCGCCCCCGATCCGGCCGTCCCGCCCCCTCGCGGGTGTCGGTGCGACGGCCGCACGGCGGTAAACCGCCAGGCGCACGGCTACCCCCGTAAAACATAACTATTCCTATCACGTTGTCGGGTTCATTGCGGTCGCGATCGGCAGCCCCTCCGTGATCTTGACGTAATCATTCAAATGAGCGAATGAGAAAAGTCCTTTGTCATATGCCGATTCGCTCGCCAGTGCGTACCCCTGTCCGTTTACCGCCGTTTTCTGCGATTGCGTCCCGGCTCGTTCCGGCCGCCCACCGGCGCTCCCCGCCTCACCTCCGAGCGCCCCCGCACACCAGACGTGCTCCCGTGCGCCTGCCGCACGCCCCGCCCCGACCCCCACCGTTCTCGACGTGCGCCGCCGGACGATCCAGGGGCCGGCACCACGAGCACCCCTCCGGAACCCGCCCGGTGATGGGAAGGAGAAACCCGCGTCGGTGGCCAGGGCGCGCGGCTCGACGCAAGGGCAGGGCGGATGCCGGCGCTCCTCGTGGCCCCCCACGGGCGCGACGCGGGATTCGCCATCACCGAGGAGACGGCCCCCGGGGGTCAACCGGGATGGCCGGTCAGGAGTGCGGGGCGTCGATCTCGGCCCAGACGGTCTTGCCGGAGGGGTGGGGTGTGCTGCCCCACCGGTCGGAGATCGTACGCACGAGGTGGAGACCGTGGCCGCCGGGCGTGCTGGGCTGGTGCGGTTCGCGCGGTACGGGTGCGGTCCGGGAGGTGTCGGTGACCTCGACGCGCAGGCGGGTGTCGGTGGCGTGGAGGACGAGGTCCTGGGGACCGCCGGCGTGCAGCACGGCGTTGGCGACGAGTTCGGCGACCAGCAGGACGATGTCGTCGGCGCCGGGCCACGACCAGTCGGCCAGGGCACCGCGCGTGAACTCCCGCGCGCGGGTGACCGGCTTGTGCTGCCTGGCCATGGCCAGGCGCCGTCGCTGGCCGCCCGGCGGCAGCGTCAGCACGGTGACGAGCAGGCTGTCGTCGAGGGCCTGCCGGGCAGTGATCATTCGGTCGGCCCTTCGAGTTGGCGGTCCTTGCCGCTTCGCCTGCCCGCTGCACTGCGACTGATTCGGCTGATTCGGCGGGGCCGGGTGCTGCGCCCGGGCCCGGTAGGACGCTGAAGTCACGGTCACGGCAGCTCGGCGATCGCGGCTTGGACGGTGGGGCGGACGTCGAAAGCGGCGGCGGCTCCGGTGATCTCCAGCAGCCGCTCCACGGGTTGCGACACCGCCGCCAGCCGCAGCACGGCACCGGTGGCGAGGGCGTCCGCGCGCGCCACGAGCAGCATGTTCAGCCCCGAGGAGTCGCAGAACGCCACCTGGGCCAGGTCGACGACGACGAGGCGGTTGCCGCGGAGCACCCGGGTGAGGGCCTTCTTGGCGGGTGCCAGCGATTCGATGTCCAGGTCTCCGGCGATCCGGCAGACGACGACGCCGTCACCGCCGGACCGCACGTCGATGCCGACACCGCCCTCCAGCGCGACGGCGTCCGCCCGGGCGGACGTGACGTGGTCGTGCGACTGCATTCTCATACCCTCTCACCGTGCGGGTGGCGTCCAACGGGCGGGCGTTGGACGCCGATCGTCCTGCTCCGCGGGCCGATCTGCCTCAAGCCGCTTCGAGTCCCTGGCGCAGCTTCGCGAGTGCGCGGGAGAGGAGGCGGGAGACGTGCATCTGGGACAGGCCGAGGCGTTCGCCGATCTGGGACTGCGTCAGATCCTCGGTGAAGCGCATCGACAGGATCAGGCGGTCGCGCTCCGGCAGGGCGGCGATCAGGGGCTGGAGCGAGACCAGGTCCTCGACCATGCCCAGGCGCTCGTCGGTGCCGCCGATCTTGGCGGCGAGTGAGCCCGGGCCGTCGTCGTCCGGTCCGGCCGGTACGTCGAGGGAGTCGGTGCTGTGCGCGTTCGCGGCCTGAAGGCCCTCGATGACCTCTTCCTGCGCCATCCCCAGGTACGCGGACAGCTCGGCCACCGTCGGAGCCCGGTCGAGGGTCTGCGACAGGGCGTCCTGGGCCTTGCCGAGGGTCAGGCGCAGTTCCTGGAGGCGTCGGGGGACGTGGACGGCCCAGGTGGTGTCACGGAAGTGCCGGCGCAGCTCCCCGAGGATGGTGGGGATGGCGAAGGTGGTGAACTCCAGGCCGCGCTCGGTCTCGAAGCGGTCGATGGCCTTGATCAGTCCGACCGCGCCGACCTGCATCAGGTCCTCGGTGCTCTCCCGGTGCGAGCCGAAGCGGCGCAGGGCGAAGCGGACGAGGGAGAGGTTGAGCTCCACCAGGGAGGCCCGCACGTAGGAGTACTCCCGGGTGCCCTCCTCCAGGCCGGCCAGGCGCACCAGCAGCACCCGGGTCAGGTCCCGGGCGTCGGTCGGCGCGACCTCTGTCAGATCGCCGAGTTCCGCCAGTTCCGGCGCGATCTCCCGAGGGCCGCGCGGCGGTGCGATGGGCGCGTGGCCGCTCACCGGGGCGGGTGCTGCTACCAGGAGCTGGTCTCTCGTCACGGTCGTTTCCTTCCCACAGCGGCACGGTCCGCCCCTGTCTACCCCCTCGCAACGTGCGCATGCCTTCTGAATTGCGCGGCGGGCGCGTGCAGGCTTGGCCTGCAGGACGGCGGCGTGCCCGCCCCGGCCCTCACGGCCCCACGGGCCGAGCGTCGGGTGACGGGTGACGGGTGTGGGGAACGCTCGGGCCCCGCGTCCGAGGACGCGGGGCCCGGGTGGCCCTGGTGGCGGCGGGTCAGACGGCGGTACCGCCGTAGTAGCCGCCGACCTGGTTGCGGTAGGCCGGGTCGTCGGCGTGCTTGTCCTTGTCGTACTCCGGGGAGTTCTTCACCTCGTCCTGGGTGCGGTCGACCCACACCGTCTTCTCCGCGTCGTCGACCCGGGTGATGGTGCCGGCCGGGAGCAGCACCTCGCGGCCGAAGATCCACGGGCCGGTGTCGACCACGACGTAGCCCGCGCCGACGTCCACGGTGTGCTTGTCGACCTTCCCGATGTGCCCGTCCGTCGCCTCGACCCGGTACCCCGTCAGGTCCGAGCCCGCAGCGTAGCCCTCGGCACCCTCGTAGCCCCACATCGCCTCAGTCATGCGCCGCCTCCTCGTTCTCGCGTGTCTCGTTCTCCGTACGACGGGCCGCCTGCCCCGGTATCGCGAGGCCATGCCACCGAGCACTACGAGCGCGCATCACGATCTTGCCCAGCTTCGCTGGTGGGGCATGGGCCGGCCTGGCCGAGCGGTCGCCGGGGCTGGCTTCGACTCCGGTCAGACGTGCCGGCAGGCTCGGCCGCTGGCAGGTGGTGCCTGCTGCCCGGGATGCCGCGGCCGACCGGCGACGGACCAACAATGGTCCGATGACGCAGCCGGGAACGAGCATGAATCCTGTCCGGCTGGCCGAACGAGTGGCCGGAGGATTTCCGGGAGGGGATTTCGAGATCTCCGCTTTCACGGGAATCCTGGTCGAGGCGGGGCTCTGCCACTCTTGTTCCGCCTCTGCGGTCAGCCCGGCCGCACTCGTCCGCAGCCGGCGCACTTGGCCGGAGACGCGCGGTGAGGCCGACCCCCGGCGCCGGGGGTCGGCCTCACGGGCACGCGGATCGTTCAGGCGCGGCTGTGCCGGCTCCCGGCGACGAGGCGGTAGACCACCAGCAGGATGAGCGAGCCGACGATGGCCGCGATCCAGGTGGAGAGGTCGAAGAAGCCGTCGATGGAGTCGACACCGAAGATGACCTTGCCGAGCCAGCCTCCGAGCAGGCCGCCCGCGATGCCGATGAGCATCGTGACGATGATGCCGCCCGGGTCCTTGCCCGGCATCAGGGCCTTGGCGATGGCGCCGGCGATCAGACCGATCAGGATCCAGGCGAGGATGCTCATCCGCTTCTCCTACTTCTGTGAGCGTTGTCGTGGACGGCATTCGCATGCGCCAGTGCGGAAAACTTAAACATCGAACTTCCCTGATCCTCCGTCAGGGTTCCGGCCGGTCCCGGGAGACGGCCGTTCCGGAGGCCCGCGTGATCCACCGGAAGCGAAAAAGGCAGACGGTGCGCATTTTCGCTCCGGCGGGGAGAAGAAGGGACCCGTCACGGGAATCCGCCCAGGAGGACCGGCTCGATCAGACGGAGGATGACTCATGGCCGCCGACCGCAGCACCGCCAAGCCCACTACCTCCTCCGGCCTCCCCGGCCGCACCGAGCCGGCTGCCCCGAGCCCGTCGGCAGCGCCCCGGCCCCCGGCGGCCGCCTCCCCGACACGACCCGCGCCCCCCGACCGGGGCTCGGACTGGCGCCAGCGCGCCGCGTGCACGCGAGAAGACCCGGAACTGTTCTTCCCCGTCGGCAACTCCGGTGCCGCCCTGCGTCAGACCGAACGCGCCAAGGCCGTCTGCCGCGGCTGCCCCGTCACCCGGCAGTGCCTGCGGTGGGCGCTGGAGAACAAGCAGGAGACGGGAGTCTGGGGCGCCACCGGTGAAGAGGAGCGTCGCGCCATGAGCCGCCGCGCCCGCCAGCGGGCCCGCCACCCGAACTGACCCGCGCTTCGGCCGCTCGGCCCTGACCGCCCCGGCGGGACGGGACGAGGCACGACCGGGCCGGCCGAAGCCGAGGCCACCGGACAGGGCAGATTGCGGTGGCCGGTACACCGGACACGTACGGGGGCTGCCGTCCGTCGTGTCTGGGCCGGGGGCGGGGCGTCAGAGCGGTAGCGAGAGGAGCGTGTAGCCGCCGATGTCGATGTCGTCGCAGACCTGGGTGAGGCGGTGGAGCACGGCGGCGGTGCCGGTGCCTCCGAGCGGAGCGGTCAGTTCGACGGTGGCGGTTCCGGCGGCGGGGAGGTCGACCTCGGCGACCGGTCGGCCGAAGTCGTGGCCGGGTGCCCGGCGTCGACGCAGGCCGTCGAGGACCGCGTCCGGGTATCCGCCGCAGCGGGCGTCGGCGTCGACGGCGGCGTCACCGATCCACAGGTCCTGGCCCGGTTCCCGTGCGGTGACCTCGGCGCCCAGGGCGGCGAGCGGCTCGGCCAGGACCGGGTCGTCGACGTGGAGCAGGGTGTCGGCCGGGGAGAGCGGCAGGCCGAAGCCGGGCAGCCGTTCGAACCCGGTGATCTGGAAGGTGCGCACGCACAGGGTCGTCCGGGCGTCCTCGCCGAAGGGGTTGGCCAGGGTGAGGACGATCCGCTGCGTTTCGCCCTGCGGCGACAGCACGGTGACGTTGCGCTGGCCCACGTGCCGGTCCAGGTCGGGCCGGAAGGTGCTGGTCAGCGGGTCCGACAGCGAGGCGATCTCGACCACCAGGCATTCGTGGCCGCCGTTGACGAACACCGGGGTCCAGGGCGTCGTGCAGGTCAGCGTCTCGGCGAGGCCCGCGGCGATCGGCGTGCGCTCCGAGGTGCCGATGAAGGTCGCCTGCTGGGGCGTCAGACCGGCGGACGGGTCCGCCCACCAGAACTGGGCGCGTACGCCGGGGGCGGCCGCGTGGCCGAGGTTCTGCGCGGTGACCGACACCGTCACGGGGTCGCCGGCCCGCACCCTCCCCCAGGTGTCGGCGGGTGCCACCGCGATGTCCGGGCTGGCGTAGTAGACGGCGCCGGCGGGCAGGGGCCGTGTCCCCTGGTCGCCGGGGGCGGCCCGCACGACGAGCCACGGGGTGTAGGTCGGCGGTGGTCCCTCGCCCTGGGGGCGGCGGGGCGTGTCATCGGCGGGCGGTGTCATGGTGGGCCTCCCTTCGCGTTCCCTGGCGTCGTTCCCGGCGGTCGTTCCCGGTGGTCATTCCCGGACGACGGGGCCGGGGTGGCCGGCCGCGTCCTGGAACACCCAGGTCGGCCAGCCGATGCCGCGGTCCCCGTCGAGGTCCCAGTCGAGGAGCTGGGTCGTGGGGCTGCCGATCAGGGCGACCGCGACGTCGACGGCGTTGCCGAAGGCGCCTTGCGGGCTGCCGTTCGCTTCGGCGCGCTGCATCCGCAGCTGCCACTCGGCGGCGTCGAGGACGGTGGGCTTGCCGCCGGCGGGCGCGGCGAGCGGGTTGTTCTGGGTGGACGGGAACCGCGGTACGGCGCCGGGTCCGGCGTCGGTGAAGGTGAAGCCGTCCACGAAGTGCAGCGGCCACCACGGGCCCTCCGGGTAGGACATCTGCACGGGGCGTTCGAGCGGCTCGGTCGGGTACTTCGGCCAGTTGCTCTCGTCCGGCGCGACGGGGGTCCACAGCGCGGCGGGGTAGCCGTCCCCCTCCTGCGCGGACGGGCTGCGGCAGGTGCCGAGCGCGGAGTCCGGCGGGACGATGGTGCCCCAGGTCTGGAACTGGATCTCGTTGTGGGCGAGTTGCACCGCGTACGGCGGTCCGAGCCCGCTCGTGCTGAGCAGGTCGTGGAACGCGTTCTCCAGGCGGGCGAGGAAGGAGTCCGTCCAGCCTGCCTGGCAGCGCAGGTTCTCCCAGCCGGGGTCGGTGGCGTCGTCCAGCAGTTCGACCGCCGCCCAGATCAGCGCCGCCGCCGCGGCCAGTCCGGCCAGCAGGTACTCCGCCACGGCGAGGATCGCCGCCGCGATCGCGCTCGCGATCTCCGGGACGGACGGGTCGGGCTGGGTGACCGGCGGCTGCGGGACGGACGTGCCGCCGACGACCACGCTGCCGTCCACCTCGACCCAGTCGGGGCGGTCGCCGCAGGCGTCCGGCTCCTGGATCCGGTGGGGCGGCGTCGAGCCGAGCAGCGCCGCCGAGCTCGTGATCCAGGTGGTCAGCCAGGTCATCGCGTACGCGCCGTCGAGGCCGGGCCCGTCGACGCCCGGCGAGGGCGGGTCGCCGACCGCGTCGTGGTAGCTGTCCAGCCAGAGCGTCAGGAGTTCGGGCGGCAGGAAGCCGGTGAGGGGGACGCCGTCGCGGACGGCGTTCAGCACGAGGTCGGGGGTGATCCCCCCGATGGCGAACCGGTCCTGCAGTTCGGACCCGGCGATGTCGTCCCAGGTGCCGCACGGCGGGAGCGGCACCCGGCCGCCGGTGCCGGCCGGGAAGACGATCTCCTGGCCCGCGGCGCGCACCCGTTCCCTGGTGCGGTAGTAGCCCCACACCCAGGCGTCCACGTGGTGCGACACCCAGCGGTGGCGCCACCAGTGGGTCCGGTACGGCGACCCGACCACCCCGTTGACGAACGGGTTCCCGCACAGCGCCCCGGCGTACCCCGCGGTGGCGCCCAGGCCGAAGGCCCGGATCCGCGGGTCGCCCGAGGCGGCGGCCTTCTCCCGCAGCGCGTGCCAGAACGTCCCGGTGCGGTGGGCGTGCACGGTGTCGCGCGGCACCCAGGTGCCGGCCGGCCGGGCCTTGGGGCGCGGCCGGGTCTTGAGGATCGCGTCCTTCAGCGTGGACCTCAGGCCGCTGATCGAGGCGAACTGCCCCTGCAGGGCGGTCACCACGTCGGGCAGCCCCCGCAGGTCGTCCTTCATCGCCAGGAGCGCGAGTTGGTCCTTGTCGCGCACGGCCTGCTCGAAGCGGCCGAGCACGTCCTTCAGCGTGCGGAGGTTCGCCGCCATGCCCGGGGTGCCGGGGGTTCCCGCGAGCAGCCCGAGGACCGGCGCCCACACCCCGGACATCGGCGCGCTGCCGCCGGCGACCGCTGGATGGGTCGGCAGGAAGTCCCCGAGCACCGGGCCGAGCGCGCCGAGGCGGAAGAACGGCAGATCGGCGTCGTCCGGCACCGGGCCACCGCCGGAGCGGAGGGAGTCGAGCACGAGATCTGCAACCGTCAGCTGCGTGGGCACGCCGGTCACGACGCTTCACCTCTTCACGGGAAGCCGACGGCGGCCACAGGCGCTGGCGTCGCGTCATGCTCCACCGCAGGCCGTACGAGCGCGGTACTTCCACCGTGCCCCCGCCCTCACGCGGACGCAATCGGGGCGTTCGCGCAGCCGACCGGTCACGGTCCGCGGGCGCGGGTCGGGTGGACCTCGGGGCCCGGTCCTCCACCGGGGCGAACGCGCTCGGGGGCGCTGCCTCCCTCCGGGGCCGGGAGCCGGAGGACCGCCCCGCCGGGGTGGGGGGCGGGGCGGTCCTGCGGGTCGTGGGCTCGGTCTCAGAAGATTCCGGGGCCGGGGTTGAGGACGTGGCGGGGGTCGTAGCGTTCCTTCGCGCGCCGGAATTCGGGCCACGCTGCGCCGTAGTGGGCGATCCAGTCGGCCTTGGTGAAGGCGAGCGCGCCGATGGGGTAGCGCGAGCCGCCGACGGTGCGGGCCTTGCGGTAGAGCTCCGCGTTGCGCTGGAGCCGGTCGGTGGCGAACGCCGGGTCGGGGCCGGGGGCGGCGGAGTTGTCGAGGATGTCGAACAGGTACATCCACGGGGTGGAGTCCGCCCGGGGTTCCCGGAAGGCGGGGTGGTCGACGCCGTTGCGCTTCGCGGGGATGACCAGGAGCAGGGAGCCGGGCGCGTAGTCGTGGGGGTCGAGTTCGGCGAGCGCGTCCTGCGTGAACCGCTCGATCTCCGAGGCGCCGAACCAGACGTCGAACCAGGGCTTGACCAGGTGGTCGTAGTCCAGGGCGGCGTCCATCTGGGCGACCAGCCGGTTGACCTGGTTGACCCAGTCCGGGTAGCTCAGGTCGAAGGCCGTGGCGGCGGACGGGGGCTGGCTGAGGCCGCGCAGCAGGTGCTCGCCGTCGGGCGGGGAGCCGGGCGTGACGGGCACGCTGATGATGAGTTGTCCCACGAAGGAAGTCGCGGCCGGGGCCCAGGTGAGGTAGGCGCCGAGGACCTCTCCGCGTTCGGTGAGGGTGCGCAGGTCGCCGACGGCCCCGTCGCCGGTCGGGTAGGTGAACTGGTACGTCCTCATCTCGGGCTGCGCCGGCACCAGGTCGAGCTTGGCGCGCACGATGATGCCGCACTGCCCGAGGCCGCCGAGCGCGGCCTTGAAGAGGTCCGCGTGCCGGTCGGCGGAGCAGACCAGGACCTCGCCCCGCCCGGTGACGACCTCCAGTTCCTGGACGTGGTCGATCTGCAGGCCGCGGGATCCGGCGCCCGGGGAGGCGCCGCCGACCGAGAGCGTGCCGGCGATGGTGAGTTCGGTGTAGCCGGTGAACAGCGGCGGGGTGAGTCCCCGGGCGAACGCGGCGGTCATCAGCTCCGTCCACAGCACGCCGCCGTCGACGTCGGCTCCCTGCGGGCCGATCCGGTGGATGCGTTTGAGCGCGCGCATCTCGATGACCAGGCCGTTGTCGTTGAGCGACTGCCCGTAGGTGGTGTGGCCCTCCCCGCGCGCCGACACCTTGATGCCGCGGTCCGCGCAGAACCTGACCATCTTGGCGATGTCGCCGACGGACCCGGGCCGCAGGACCGCGCCCGGCGTGCGGGTCACGATGTGCCCCTGGTCGATGCTGTCAGCGGCTCTGCTGGCGGCGTCGAGGAGGATCTCACCGTCCAGGCGGGGCAGCCGGTCGAACGGGCCGGCGGCGGCGTCGGCCACCCAGGTCGCGGCGGTCGCGCTGAAGCCGACCGCCGCGACGCCGAGCGTCGCCCCCCTGACGAGCGCGCGGCGTGACAGCCCCTGCGCGCGGGTTTCCTTCTCCAATGCTTCCCCCTCGGTTCCGGTCGCACGGACGGGTCGTGAGGATGCGGTCGGGAGCGAGCGGGCAGCGTGCCGTACCGGGCTCAGGACGTCCGTGCGGTGATCGAATCGAGCTGGAGGCTAGCACCGACTCGCGGGGTTCGTACATGCGCTGACAGATCGTTCGATTTCGAACGGGCATGATCTCCTCGGCGTTGTTTGAGCACAGACAACAACGCGGAGTGAGAGCCCCGCCCGCGATTCCGTGCACGACCGGAGAAGGACGCCACCGTCCCGCGGTACCGCCGCGGCCTGCGGCTGCGGGGCGCGGAAAGCCTCGACCAGCGGGGCGGGGCGGGTCAGCCCTGTCGGCTGAGCTGCTCGGCGGCTCCGGCGGGGACGTGGTGGAGCGTGAGTGCGGGGGCGGCGGCCAGGATCGAGCGCTGCAGCCGCCGCAGGGCGACGGACGGTTCGGCGCCGAGTTCCCGGTGCAGTGCGTTGCGCAGGCGCCGGTAGACCTCCAGGGCTTCGCCGCGCCGGCCGGAGCGGTGGAGGGCGAGCATGAACTGGCCGTGCAGGTTCTCGTGGGTGCGGTGCCGCAGGACGAGCACGGTGAGTTCCGCGAGCAGTTCGCGGTGCCGGCCGAGCCTGAGGTCGGCTTCGATCCGCCGGTCGAGCGCGTACAGCCGGATCTCCTCCAGGCGGCGGCGGTGCGTCTCCAGTTGCGGGCCGGTCTGCACGTCGGCGAGGGCGGCGCCGGTCCACAGGGCGAGCGCGCCGCGCAGTTCGCGGGCGGCGCCGGAGTGGTCGCCGACGTCCATGGCCCGGTGGCCGCGGGCGGTCCGGTGCTCGAACTCGCGCACGTCGCTGCGGCCGCCCGCGAGGTCGAGCAGGTAGCCGCCGGGCAGGGTGGTCAGCACGTCCTTGGCGGTGCGGGGGCCTCCGGCGGGCAGGGCGGCCTCGATGAGTTCGCGCAGTTGCAGGACGTAGGTCTGCAGCGTGGTGCGGGCGCTGCGGGGCGGGGTCCTCCCCCACAGCTCCTCGAACAGGGACGCCACCGGCACCACCTGGTTGGCGTGCAGGGCCAGCAGGGCCAGGACCTGGCGGGTCTTGGGCGCGGTGGGCGTCACCGGCGTTCCGTGTTCCCTGACGTCCAGCGCGCCCAGAACAGCGATGTCCACGTCGTCTCCTGTACGTACGTGAGTGGTGGCCGGTCAGGTTTCGCACGGTTCGTTCGCGCCTTCCGTCCTGACCGGGCATCAGTAGAAAACGGGACGGGCGGTTTGTCAATGATGAATGCTTGGCTCCGCTTCACCCTCCGCCCTGGTTAGGGAAGTTGACGGGTCGTGGCTTCGCGGGTCGGAGCACGGAGGCCCTGTCGGTCGGCTCGCCCTGCGCTTTAGGATACGAACTGAGCGGTTTTTTTAATCGACATCGGCCTGTCCACAACAGCAGGTCGAGGAGGCACAGTGGCGACACAAGACAGGGCCACCCGCACCCGCAGGACCATCCTGCGGGCCGCGGCACAGGTCTTCGAGGAGCGCGGTTACCAGGCGTCGACGATCTCCGAGATCCTCGCCGCCGCAGGGGTGACCAAGGGGGCGCTCTACTTCCACTTCCAGTCCAAGGAGGAACTGGCACGCGGCGTGCTCGCCGAGCAGGACATGCGGATCGTCATCCCCCGACGCCCTTGCCGGACGCAGGAGTTGGTGGACATGTGTTTCACCCACACCCATCTGCTGCAGACCGATCCGATGGTCCGGGCCGGCGTGCGCCTCTCGCTGGACCAGCAGGCCACCGGGATAGACCGGGCCTCGGCGTTCCGCAGCTGGCGCGCGATCGTCACGGACGTGCTCGAACAGGCGCGGGCGCAGGGCGAGTTGCTGCCCCACGTGCTGCCCGGGGAGACCGCGACGGTACTGGTCGGGGCGTTCGGCGGCGTGCAGCAGATGTCCCAGGCGATGACCGACTACCAGGACCTGGCCGATCAGATCGCCGCGCTGCTGCGGCACCTCCTGCCCAACGTGGTGCTGCCCTCGGTGCTGGCCGCGCTGGACCTGGCCCCGGACCGCGGTGCGCGGGTGCACGCCGAGCTCGCGGCCGTACCGGTGGGCGGAGCGGTGGAGGGACCGGCGGGCGGTCCCGGCGCTGCGGGCGGGCCGGCGAGCGGGCCGGCGGGCGGAGCGGCGAGCGGGCCGGCGGGCGGAGCGGCGGAGGTCCGGCCCGTCGGGGTGGGGTGACCGACCGCGCGGTCGGTTCTAGCGGAGCCCCAGGAAGCGGTGCAGCGAGGCCGTCATCGCGGTGACGAACGCCTCGCGCTGCGGCGGCGGGACGGCCTCCAGGGACAGGTAGGGGTTGAGGTCCTCCAGTTCCACCAGCAGGAGGTCGCCTGCCGTGGTGCGGCAGGCGTCCACCCGCTGGATGCCGTGGTCGAGGGTGTTCCACTCGATGAAGCGGCGGGCGAAAGCCAGGTCCTCGGGGGTGGGGCGATAGGGGACCAGCTCCCAGCGGCGGGCCGGGTCCGGGGCGTGGAGGGCGTACTGGAAAGCGTCGTCGACGAAGTAGAAGGAGACTTCGTGGTCGAAGTCGACCAGTGGCTGGAGCAGTCGGCCGTCCCAGTCCAGCCCGGGCAGGGCCGCGCGGTCGACGGGGGTGAGGCCGATCGAGTCGGCGCCGTTCCTCGGCTTGGCCAGGTAGCGGTCGACCTCCGGCAGCAGGCCGAGGTCCTCGGCGCGGTCGACGGTGGGGATGACCGGGAACCCGGCCGCCGTCAGGTCGAGCAGGTAGCCCTTGCCCGCCATGTCGCCGCGGCCGGTGAGCGGGTTGTAGACCCGGGTGCCGCACTCGGCGGCCCGGCGGCGGAACTCCTCGTACTCCCGGCGGTAGTGCAGGACGGGCCCGCTGTTGCGGACCACGACCGCGTCGAAGCCCGGCATCAGCGCGGCCGCGTCCTTCGGGTGGCACAGGGCCAGGTCGAAGTGCTCGCGCAGCCGTGCGGTCAACTGGACGTCCTCGTCGCCGTAGCGGCGGCCGCGCGCCGGGTAGGCGAGGTCGGTCACGAACAGGATCCTCGAACGCTCGGTCACGCTGGCGTCCTCTCCGGTGGGCGGGCGGCCACTCTATGCGGCGAAGGAGCGGGGCGGGAGAGGGAGGAGGGGGAGGGGAAGCGGGGGGACGGCGGCCGGGGAAGGGGTGGCGCCCCTCCCCCGGCCGGTGCGTTCAGCGGCCGGGGCGGTCGGCCTTCTGCCGGAGGCGGGCCCGCGGGCGGGAGCCGGAGGCCGCGGTGCGGGGCGCGGCGGTGCGGGGCGCCGCGGTGCGGGCCGGGCCGTCGGGCATGGTGAAGGCGAACAGGCCGGCGGCGACGGCGACCGCGGCCAGGACGTAGTAGCTGAGCTGGTAGGAGGCCAGCGGCGGGTGGGCGCGCCCGGCGCCGCTGGCGCCGAGGACCAGGACGGAGGTGACGACGGCCGGGGCGAGGGCGTTGCCGGTCTGCCGGACGACGGTGTTGAGGGTGGCGGCGTGGGCGATGTCGGCGCGGTCGACGGTGCTGAACGAGGCGATGGTGGTGGGGATGAAGACCGCGCCCATGGCGAGGCCGAGCAGGAACATGTAGCCGCGGAAGGTCCACAGGCTGGTGTCCGCGTCGGCGGTGGCGAACAGCAGCATCACGGCGGCGACGCCGAGCAGGCCGGTGCCGATGATCAGGCGCGGGCCGACCCGGTGGTAGACCGCGCCGACCACCTGCATGGTCACCAGGACGCCGAACGCCTCGGTGAAGGTGGTGCTGCCGCTGTCCAGCGCGGAGCCGCCGCGGGCCTCCTGGATGAAGATCGGCCCGAGGAACATCGCGCCCATCATCGGCACGTAGCCGACCAGGCTGATCAGGTTGGTGTCGCGGAACAGCCGGTCGCGGAACAGGCGCAGCCGCAGGACCGGTTCGGGCGTGCGCAGTTGCTGCCGGACGGCGGCGGCGAGCAGGGCGGCGCCGCCTGCGAGCGCGCCGATCACCTGGGGGCGGTCCCAGCCGAGGTCGGGGCCGGCGCAGACGCCGTACATCAGGGTGGCGGTGGCGGCGCCGCACAGCAGCAGGCCGGGCAGGTCGAGGCGGCCGGCGCTGTGGTCGCGGTGCTCGGCGAGGAAGAGGGCGCCGAACAGGACGGCGGCGGTGCCGAAGGGCACGTTGACGTAGAACACCCAGCGCCAGGACAGGCTGGTGATGAGCAGGCCGCCGAGCAGCGGGGCGATGGCGGGGGCGATCTGCTGCGGGATGACCATCAGCCGGGAGAGCCGGACCTGTTCGGCGTGGCTGAAGGTGCGGAAGAGCAGGGCCTGCGAGGTGGGCATGAGCAGGCCGGCGGCGAGTCCCTGCAGGGCGCGGGCGCCGACCAGGGCGGTGAGGTTCGGGGCGGCGCCGCACAGGCCGCTGGCGGCGGTGAAGGCGGCGAGGGAGAGCAGCAGCGTGCGGCGGCCGCCGTGGCGTTCGATCAACCAGGCGGAGGCCGGGATCATCATGCCCAGGCAGACCGGGTAGATCACGACGACCCCGGTGAGGGCGGCCGGGGTCAGGTCGAACTGCCGGGCGATGCTGGGGAGGGCGACGGTGGTGATGGCGCCGTCGATGATGCAGATGAAGGTGGTCAGGACAGCCATGATGGGCACGACACGGCGCTGGCCCAGGCGGGTGCTCATAGAAGCTGAGCATACTCACTATGATGTTGCTCAGGAAACCTGCGGGACTGCGGAACCCGAGGTCTTCGGGGGCCGGCGGACCCGAAGCGGATGGAGAAGTCACGGCATGGCAGAGGAAGCGGCTGCGCGACAGCGGTTCGGCAGCAGCGACGTCCTGGTGGACGAACTGTTCGCCACCACCCACCGGTTGCGCGTCTTCGTGGACGGCAGGCTGCGCGAGCACGGCGCCTCGGTGGCCCGGCTGCGCACCCTGCGGGTACTGGCCCTGGCGGGCGAGCCGCTGCGCATGCGCGACCTCGCCGAGCACGTGGGCAACGCCCCCCGCACCACGACCACCATCGTCGACAGCCTGGAGCGCGACGGGCTGGTCGAGCGCGTCCGGCACCCCTCGGACCGACGGGCGTTCCTGCTGACCCTCACCGAGGAGGGCGCGCGCTGCCACCGGGAGGCGGAGGAGCTGGACCGGGCCGCCCTCGCGGCGGCCACCGGCGCGCTGAGCGGCGCCGAGCGCGAGCAGTTGCGCGCCCTGCTCGGACGCATCCGCGCCGCGGTGGACACCGAGGGCGCCGCGGCGGACGGCACCGGGACCGCGGGCCCGGAGCGGGACGACGACTGAGCCCGGCTGCCCGACCACGCGTCAGGTTGCCGGAGCGGAAGGGGTTGCCGGGCGCCACTGCCTGGGAGCGCCGCTCCCAGGACGGGCGCTCCGCTCCCCCCGCGCCGGGCGGGCGGCCATGCTCGGAGCGGGCCGGGAGGGACCGGCGGCAACGAGTGGGAGGAGTGCGTCCGATGAGGGGATCCGTGCTGGAGGTGCCCGGTGCGCGGCTGCGGTACTTCGTCCGCGGGACGGGGCCGGTGCTGGCGCTGGTCGCCGGGGGCCACGGGGACGCCGGGGTGACCGACGCGCTGGCCGCCCGGCTGGCCGACCGGTACACCGTGGTCACCTACGACCGCCGCGGGCTGTCGGGCAGCGCCGTGGACGAGCCGGGGCGGACGACGGTGGCGGTGCACGCCGAGGACGTGTCGCGGCTGCTGGCGGCGGTCACCGGGGAGCCCGCCCTGGTCTTCGGCAGCAGTCTCGGCGGGCTGGTCGCGCTGGAGTTCGCGCTCCGGCACCCCGGGCGGGCCCGCGCGGTGGTCGCGCACGAGCCGGCGGCCGTCCGGTTGCTGCCGGGGCCGGAGCGGGCCGTGGCGCTCCGGGACCTGGCGGGGGCCCGGGAGGCGTTCGAGGCGGCGGGCGTCGACGCCGCGCTGCGCGGGTTCGCGGAGTTCGCGGGCATCGATCCGACCGATCGCGAGCCCGACGCCCCGGTGCGGGCGCGGGGGCCGGAGCAGGTGCGCAACGCGGAGTTCCTGCTGCGGTACGACCTCGCGTCGCTCCGGGAGCACCGGCTCGACCTGGCCGCGCTGAAGGGTTCGGGCGTGCGGGTGGTGGCCGGGGTCGGCGAGAACTCGGGCCGCTTCTGGCCGCACCGGTGCGGCGAGTTGCTCGCCGCGGAGCTGGGCACCGGCTGCGCGGTCTTCCCCGGCGGGCACAACGGGTACGCCTTCCGCCCGCGGGGGACGGCGCGGCGGCTGCACGAGGTGCTCGGCACGCTGGGGAGCGGCACCGGGTGAGGGTGCGTCGGCTGAGGGGAGGTCAGCGGGCGTGGGCGGCTCCGGAGGAGGGGTCGAGGGAGGGGTGGCGGAGGCCGTACGGCGGCGGTTTGATGACGAATTGATAATCAGAGGACTCGGGCGGCGGTCGGATGGTACTCATACGCGGTGATCATGCATACCTCCCGGTCGATCCGCCGGGTGCTCCCTGCCGCCGCCCTGGCGCTCCTGCTCGCCGCCTGCGGCAGTTCCTCCCACCAGAACGCCGCTCAGCCCACCGGCTCGGCGAGCCCCTCGGCCTCGCCGAGCCCGAGCCCGAAGCCCACCGGGGCCGACGACCCCGCGCTGAAGGGGTTCTACACCCAGCAGATCGCCTGGGCGCCGTGCGCGGACGACCCGGCGACCGACAAGGTCGACGAGTCCGCGCTCCAGTGCGGCCGCCTGAAGGTGCCGCTGGACTACGCCGCCCCGGCCGGGGAGGGCATCGAGGTCGCGCTCTCCCGCAAGCCAGCCACCGGCTCCGACCGGCTCGGCTCGCTGCTGCTCAACCCGGGCGGCCCGGGCGGCTCCGGCATCGAGCAGCTCCAGTACAGCGGCGACGCCTACAAGGACCTGAACGCCCGTTACGACCTGGTCGGCTTCGACCCGCGCGGGGTCGGCGCCAGCACCGCCGTGCACTGCCTGGACGACGCCGCGCACGACACCTGGGCGCTGTCCGACGACCGCGCGGACGACCGGGGCAAGGCGTACGCGGACGCCTGCGCGGCCAACTCCGGCAAGCTGCTCGCGCACGTCGGGACCACGGACGCCGCCCGCGACCTGGACGTGCTGCGCGGCGCGCTGGGCGACCCGAAGCTCAACTACCTGGGCTTCTCCTACGGCACCTACCTGGGCGCCAGCTACGCCGAGCAGTTCCCCGACCGCACCGGCCGGCTCGTCCTGGACGGCGCCGTCGACCCCACCGCGGACCAGCTCGACCTGCTGGTGCAGCAGTTCGCGGGCTTCGAGAAGTCGCTGAAGGCCTTCGCCGCGGACTGCGCCAAGCAGTCCCAGTGCAGCCTCGGCAAGGACCCGGACAAGGCGGCGCAGAAGCTCGCCTCCTTCCTGGACGGCCTGCGCGAGCACCCGCTGAAGGTCGGCAAGGACCGCGAGCTGACCGAGACCGCGGGCTGGACCGCCACGCTGAGCATGCTCTACGGCAACCAGCAGTCCTGGACGTACCTGCGCAACGCGATCGACTGGGCGATCCTCCGCGACAAGGGCGACTACCTGCTCAACATGGCGGACGGGTACAACGGCCGCGACGACAAGGGCCACTACAGCAACATGTTCGACGCCTACACCGCGATCCACTGCGACGACCCGGGCGCGGAGACCCCCGGCGCCGACCGGCTGCAGGCCGCGCTGGCCGAGGCCCACGAGCAGGCCCCGCTGGTGAGCGCGCACTTCACCGAGGCGAACCTCTTCGACCCGGACTGCCGCTCCTGGCCGTACCGCTCGACCGAGCAGCCGCACGTCGTCAAGGCCACCGGCAGCGCGCCGATCCTGGTGGTCGGCTCGACCGGCGACCCGGCCACCCCGTACGCCTGGTCGGAGAAGCTGGCCTCCGGCTTCGCCAACGCCACCCTGCTGACCCGGGACGGCGACGGCCACACCGCGTACAACAAGAGCACCTGCATCAAGGACGCCGTGAACGGCTTCCTGGTGAACGGGGTCATGCCGGCCGCGGGCACCCACTGCCCGACCTCCTGACGCGCCGGCACCGCCCGGTGCGGTCGGGCCCCGCCGGGACGGCTTCCCGGCGGGGCCCGACCGCCGTCGGGGCCGGGGGTGTTCAGCGCAGGCGGGTGAGCAGGATCCGGCCGCCTTCGTAGACGCCGCCGTCGATGGCGACGACCCGGCCCCCGGCGTAGCGCAGGGCTTCCCGGACGTGCTGCGGGGGGATGCCGAAGTGCTTGGTGAGGGTGCTGTGGCCGTGCACCAGGACGGTGCCGCCGAGGGTGCCGAGGACCCGGGCGACGGGGTCGTGGGGGTGGCCGGCCCGGGCGCCGCGGAAGGCGCCGCGGGAGCTCATCAGGCGACTGAACTCCAGCCAGGCTTCCGGGCGTTCGTCGGTGAGCGCGCGGGCGGCGGCGGCGTTGACGGCGGCGACGCCGGCTCCGAGTTCGAGGTACTGGGTGGTGTCGGAGTGGACCAGCAGGTGGTCCTCGACCAGGGCGACGGCGGGCAGCGCGGCGAGCCAGGCGAGGTGGGAGGGGGTCAGTCGGCGCAGGTCGTCCTCCTGGCCGCCGAAGCGGGACCAGCCGCCGTGGAACCCGCCGGGCTGGTCCCAGCCGGGGACGGGGGCGGTGCCGAAGCGGTGGGCGGCGAGCAGCTGCACCTCGTGGTTGCCGAGCAGGGCGCCGACCCGGCCGCCGGCGTCGCGGGCCTGGGCGGCGAGGCGGCGGATGTCCTCGATGACGCCGATGCCGTCGGGGCCGCGGTCGACGTAGTCGCCGAGCATCCAGAGCCGTGCCCGGCCGCCGCACCAGTGGCCGTCGGCGTCGGCCAGAGCGGCGCCCCGCAGTGCGTCCAGGAACTCCGCGCGGTGGCCGTGGACGTCGGCCGCCGCGTACAGCGGGGCGGGTGAAGGGGGCACGGCGGGACGCTATCAGGGTGCGGGTGGGACAAGTGGTGTGGACGGGGCCGGTGTTCCGGTACGGTACGTCAGCCGTACGGCTCTTTATGCATACCTTATGTCCATACTTGGGGTTTCCGTGAACATCGATTTCAGCCTCGACCCGACGTTCTCCTGGTACGTCGTCCTGCTTCTGATCAGCGGTCTGCTGACCCTCATCGTCGGCCTGGTGCCCGCCTCCGGGCTGAGCGTCGGCTGGCGGGTCCTCACCGTGCTCGCCGGTCTCGCCTTCTTCGGCTACGGCGTCTACCTCGCCTTCTTCTTCGAGGGCGAGCGCTACACCATCATCTTCAAGGCGTTCATCGTGCCGATCGCACTGCTCGTCAACTTCTTCCGCTCGCTGAGCAACCGCAAGAAGGGCGGCGCGCCCGTTCCGCCGCAGGCCGGTTACCCGGTCCCGCCCCAGGGCGGCTACCCGGTCCCGCCGCAGGCCGGCTACCCGGTGCCGCAGCAGCCCGGCGCCCCCGTGCCGCCGCAGGCCGGCTACCCGGTGCCGCAGCAGCCCGGCGCTCCGGTGCCGCCGGCCGCCGCGCCCGCGGCCCCGCAGACCGCCGGCGAGCCGAGCGCCTGACGGGCCGTTCCCCGGGCCGACCGGGGCTGTTGACGGGCTTTACGTGTTCATGGATAGTCTCACGCGCGGGAGCGCCCCGCGGGTGGGAAGGGGTGGCGGAATGGGAGTCGACGGGCTGACGGTGTCCGGTGCGCGGGAGGCGCGGGTGGATCCGCGGCTGAGCGACCGGGTCGTCGAGGCGCTGCTGCTGGTCGGCCTGCCCGTCGCGCACGGCGGGCACGGGCCCGGCGTCCACCTGCTCCCCACCGGAGCCGACGCCGCCGCGGGCGGCTCCGACCCGGAGCGGTGGCCGATCACCCTGCGCTGGCTGTGCTCCGCCCGGCTGGAGGACGCCGCGGCGGCGGGGGGTGACGGTCCGTGGCCCCGGACCCGGCAGGTGGTGGTGGACAGCCTGGAGACGGCGCTCGCCGAACTCCTGCCGTCCCTCGGCCTGCGCGCCACCCGGGCCACCTCGAACGGACCGACCCTGGTCGGTCCCGGAGCGGACCCGGGAGCCGGGGAAGCAGACGCGCCCGACGCGCCCGGTGCGTCCGGGAGCGTCGTGGCCCCCACCGGAGCCGCGACGCTCCCGGCGGACGCCGTCGCGGCCGTCCGCCGCAGCGCCGCCCTGGCGGGGCTGCCGCTGGCCCTGGGCCCCCGGGCGGCCGGGGTCGCGCTGGCGGTCTGCGCACCCCTCCAGGCGGAGGCGGCGGCAGCGGCGGCGGACGCGGAGACCGGGGCGGCGGCGGATCCGGTCGTGGACGTCGCCTGGCGCTCCTCCCCGCAGCTGCCCGGCAGCCCGCCCGTGGCCACGGCCGTCCGGGAGGCGATGCACCACGCGGTGGGCACCGCCCTGACCGCCTGCGGGCTGCGCACCTCCTGGCACCGGCCGCCGGACGGCCCCCCGCACCTGCACGCGGCCGACACCCGGGCGTGAACGTGGTCCGGACCCCGATCGCGGGTCCGGACCGAGTGCGTTCCCGGGCGCGGAGCGAGTACGTTCCCGGGCGCGGACCGGGCCCCGGCCGGGCGGAGGAGTGCTCCGCCCGGCCGGGCCCCGGCGTGGTGGCGGCTACCCGTTGGTGAGGGTGAAGGTGGTGCCGGGCTGGCGGACGATGTCGCCGGTGGCGGAGTTGCCGACCTGCACGTTGGTGAGGACGGCGCTGCCGCGGGCGCCGGACATCGCCAGGATGCCCGCGCCGTTGTTCGACTTGTCGATCCGCACGTTGCTGATCCTGACGTCGGGGATCGTCCCGCCGCCGGTCTTGAACTGGATGCCGTCGTAGGTGCTGTCGTGGATCTCGGTGTCGCGGATGACGACGCCGGGGATGTCGAGGTTGGCGGCGAACAGGGTGAGCGCGCCGAACTGCTGGGCCTCGTTCCAGAACGCGCCGCCGCTGCGGTGGATCTCGTTGCCGGCGATCAGGGTCTGTCCGGAGAAGGGCAGCGGGTCGTGGTCGGTGGCGAGCATGATGCCGGGGTAGTTGGCGGTGTCGTAGACCAGGTTGTTCTCGATCCGGTTGCCGTAGCCGCCGTAGACCGCGATGCCGGTGGCGCGCCACGGGAGCCGGACGGTGTTGTTGACGAAGGCGTTGTCGTGGCCGACGTCGACCGAGGTGTTCTTGACGTACTTGTTGGCCCAGACGGCCATCGAGTCGTCACCGGTGGTGCGGAAGGTGGAGTTGAACACCGTGGAGTTGCGGGTGCCGTCGGCGAAGTTGATGCCGTCGGCGTAGGTGTCGCGGATCCGCATGCCGCTGAACTGGAGTCCGTCGGCGGGGTTCCACAGGTCGGGGATGTTGTCGTAGTCGCGGCCGACCCAGACGGCGACGTTGGCGTGCTCGATCCAGACGTTCTCGATCTTCGTGTTCTTGCCGAACCGGCCGTTCAGGCCGACGCCGCCCTCGGAGCCGTCGGAGGCGCCGCGGATCCGGCCGGAGCCGAAGATCGCGAGGTCGGAGATCTTGGTGTTGTCGTCGATGTCGAAGCCGAAGTTGCCCTCGTGCGGGTGGTTGATGCCGCCGACGACGTTCTGCGGTTCGGTGAGCGTGTAGAACTGCGAGTACCACATGCCCGCGCCGCGGATGGTGACGTCGCGGATGCCGACCTGGTTGTAGGTGCCGCGGTGCAGCGGGTCGACGGTGAGGATCTTCTGCTCCTGGCGCCACTGGCCCGACGGGATCCACACGCAGGAGATGCTGCCGTTCTGGTTGGCCGTCACGGCGGCCTGGATCGCGGCGGTGTCGTCCTTGCCGTCGTCCGCGACGGCGCCGTAGTCGGTGATCGAGGTGCACTCGGCCGGCTTGGCCTTGGGCGGGGCGACCTGCTCCAGGTCGATCAGGTCGATGGTGTAGGAGGAGGCGGTGTCGCCGCCGTCGCGCTGCAGGCGCAGCTTGGTGCCGGCGGGGTAGCTCTTGGGCAGCAGGGCGTGGGTCTCGTCGAAGAGCCGGCGGGCGTCGGCCTGCGGGGTCTGGGTGAGGCCCTCGGGCTGGTCGGTGTTGCCGTACAGCCAGCTGTACTTGGAGGTGAGGTTCAGCTTCTGCACGAACACGTTGTCGGCGTAGAGGCTGAGGGTGGCGTCGGTGCCGCCGCCGCCGGGGGCGTCGGGGATGGAGTTGCGCACCACGATGGAGTTGGTGGGGACGGTGGAGGTGATCTCGACGTACTGGCCGGTGGCGGTGAGTCTGACGGACTTCCGGCCGGAGGACTCGGAGGCGTAGTTGGTGTGGCCGAAGGTGCGGGTGGCGTCGGCCTGGAGCAGTTCGCCCTGGTAGTTGCCGTCCTCGGCCTCGTAGGAGGTGAAGGGGGCGGCGGCGCCGCGGCCGACCACGAGGGAGCGGCTGTAGGTGTTGTTGCCCTCGTTGGTCTCCTTGGCCGTGTTGGTGGCGTCGGCGGTGGCGGTGACGGTGGCGCCGCCGGCGACGGCGGTCCAGGTGCCGGTGACGGGCAGGTTGAGGGTCTGTCCGGCGGCGAGGGCGGGGGTGGCGGTGTCGAGGGTGGCGGTGCCGACGGTGAGCCGGGTGACCGTGGCGGGGGCCGGGTCGATGCCGCGGTTGTGGAGCTTGACGGTGAAGGAGGTGACCGCGCCGGCGGCGGGGCTGGTGGGGTTGGGGGTGGCGTCGAGGACTTCGAGGTCGGGGCCGGGGGCCTGGCGGACGGTGATCGGGGTGCCCGCGGCGAGCAGGTTGTTGTCCTCGTTGCGTTCGCGGACGGTGTTCTTGGGGTCGACCCGGGCGGCGGGCAGGTAGCTGCCCTGCGGGCGGGTGCCGATCTCCTTGCCGACGGTGGCGGACTCGCCGGCGGCCAGTGCGGGGACGGCGGCGCTGTCGGCGAGCGCGCCGCCGAGCAGCAGGTCGACGCTGCTGGCGGGGGCGGGCAGGTTGCCGGTGTTCTTGACGGTGGCGCGCAGGGTGATCGCGGTGGCCTCGTCGGGGTCGGCCGGGGACCAGGCCACGTCGGTGACGGTGAGGTCGGGGTTGGGCGCGGGGGTGCCGATGGCCTGGAGTTCGGCGACCTGTCCGGCGGGGGCGCCGGTGTTGGAGGCGAACTTCAGTTGGAGGTCGGCGACCCGGCCGGTGACCGGGACGGTGACGCTGTTGCCGCCGGCGGCGGGGTCGAAGCGGTAGTCGGCGGCGGCCTTGAGGCTGGTGTAGTCGGTGGCTCCGGCGGCCCGGCCGAGCAGTTGGATGTTCTGGGTGCGGGCGGCCCACGCCTGGTCGGGGTTGAGCTTGACGACGACGCTCTGCAGGTCGGCGTCGGTGCCCAGGTGGACGGTCAGGGTGTTGGGGACGCCCGCGCTGCCCTCCCAGTAGGTGGCCAGGCTGCCGTCGTTGGCGTTGGCCGGGGCGAAGGTCCACGCCTGCCCGGACGCCTCGATCGGCTTGCCCGCGGCGAGGTTGCTGCCGCCGGTTCCGCCGCCGGTGCCGGTGCGGGTGACGGGCGCGCTGGGGTCGGACCGGTTGCCCGCGGCGTCCTTGGCCCGCACGGTGTACGTGACGGTGGCGGTGGCGGGCTGGGTGTCCGTCCAGGTGCGGACGGTGGCGGCGGTGGACGCCTTCAACTGGCCGTCGGCGTAGACCTCGTAGCCGGTGACGGCGGTGTTGTCGGTGGCCGCGTCCCAGGTCAGCTTGATCTGTCCGGCGGCGGGCTCGGTGTAGGCGAGGTTGCCGGGCGCGCTGGGCTTGACGGTGTCGCCGGGGTCCTCGCCGGTGCGGGTGACGGGGGCGCTGGGGTTGGACCGGTTGCCCGCGGCGTCCTTGGCCCGCACGGTGTAGGTGACGGTGGCGGCGGCCGGGCGGGTGTCCGTCCAGGTCAGCGTGGTGCCGTCCACCGAGGCCGCCAACTGGCCGTCGGCGTAGACCTCGTAGCCGGTGACGGCGGTGTTGTCGGTGGCCGCGCTCCAGGTCAGCTTGATCTTGCCGGGTTCGGGCTGGGTGTACGCCAGGTTGGTCGGCGCGCTGGGGGCCTGGGTGTCGCCGGAGGTGGGGCCGTACGCCTCGAACTCGGCCAACTGGGCTGCGGGCCAGGCGGAGTTGGCGGTGAACACCAGCCGCAGGTAGCGGGTGGTGCCGGCGGGCAGCGAGACGGTGACCTGGTTCCCGGCGGCCGGGTCGAAGCTGTGGGCGGCGGGGGCGAGCAGGTCGGTGAAGGTGCTGCCGTCGGTGGAGCCCTGCACCTTGAAGGTCTCGGTGCGCTGTTCCCAGCCGGGCGGGAGCTTCAGCACCAGCCGGTCGACCTTGGCGGCGGAGCCCAGGTCGCCCTGGATCCACTGCGGGAAGGCGCCGCTGGCGCTCTCCCAGTAGCTGGCCTGGTTGCCGTCGCCGGCGTTGCCCGCCGCGTAGTTCTGCGAGCTGCTGCCGGCGGTGAGGGTGCGTCCGGCGAGCAGGTTGGCGGCGGCGGCGCTGGTGCCGTGGACCTCGAACTCGGAGATCTGGGCGGCCTGCCAGCCGCTGTTGGCGGAGACCTGGACGCGCACCCAGCGGGCGGTGGCGGCGGGGAAGTCGATCCGGACGGTGTTGCCGCTCGCCGGGTCGAAGGCGTACCCGGTCGAGGCGGCCAGCGGGACGAAGGTGCTGCCGTCGGTGGAGCCGAGGACGGTGAGCGTCTCGCTGCGGGCGCCCCAGCCGGCGGGCAGTTTCAGCACCACCTGGTCGACCTGGGCGGCGGCGCCGAGGTCGACCTGGATCCACTGCGGGAGGGCGGCGCTGCCGCTCTCCCAGTAGCTGGCCTGGTTGCCGTCGTTCACGTTCGCGGCCGTGTACTGGCCGTTGGTGCTGCTCGCGGTGACGACCTTGCCGGCCGCGAGGTCGGGGCCGCCCGCGGCGCGGGCCGGGAGCACCGGGCCGGCCAGCAGGAGCATGCCCGCCAGGGCTGACGCGGCCGTCAGGCGTGGCAGGGGGAGCTTGGATCTCATGGCGTCCTCTGTCTCGGAATGAGTGGGGCGAGAAGAGTCGAAAAACCAACAGACATCTGTTCGTTTTTTGCGTGAGGGCACTCAAGAGTTACAGAGGGGTGATCGGGGTGTCAACGGACCGTAAAGAAGGTGCGTATGCGGAACAGCCGGGGTCGCCCGCCCTGGCGGGCACGGGCGACCCCGGGTGCCGGGCTGCGGATCGAGCTGGCACCCGGCCGCACGGCGGACGGGGACGGACGGGGACGGCCGGGGCCGGGAGGCGGGGCGGAAGCGAGGGGCCTGGGGAATCCGTTCGGCTACGGCTGAGCGACCTGCCCTCCCGCGGCAGGCGGAGTGGAGCAACAAGTATAGCGATCACTGCAAGATTCCTACTGCCTGTCCGCCCCGGCCCGAGCCCGGTCATAGCGGATCCCAGCAGCTCAGCAGGGACGTACCGACCCGATTCCCGCCATGGCGGCGGTCGCTGCCACCGGGAAGGTCCCTCCGCAGACTGCCTGGACCACGGTGTCGGCACGGATCCTTGCGTCACTGCGCGAGAATCCTGTCAAGTTCTTGCGGAGGCGCCCGCTGCGGCTTCTCAGTACCCGCTCAGCCGGGACTCATCGCGGGCCAAGACGGGCGGCGGAGCATCGTCCGCATGACAGCACCACCCGAATCACGGACCTCCTCCCGCAGGCGGGAGCGTCACACCAGGCGGACCCGGCGGATCAGGCGGGCGGCGGTCGTGGCGCTGGTGCTCTCGGCGCTGGGCTCGTGGCTGGTGGTCTCCCGTTCGACGACCGGCGCCCCGGCGGGCGCGGTGGCCTCCGCGACGGTCACGGCGGGCGGCGGGGGCGCGGAGGGCGCGACGGCGGACGGCACGGAGGACAGCGCGGACGGCACCCCGGGCGGCGCGACGGAGGACGCGACGGAGAGCACCGCCGCGACGGCCGCGGACACCGCGCTCGCCGCGGCGGTCGGCGCCCTCGACGGGCACTTCGCCGTCACGGTGGCCGATCCCGACGCGGGGACGTCCGCGGCCTGGGGCGACGACTCCTTCGTCACCGCCTCGATCGTCAAGGTCGACATCCTGGCCGCGCTGCTGCTGCGGAACGACGGCGTGCTGACCGGCGACCAGCAGGCCGCGGCCGCGCTGATGATCGAGCGGAGCGACAACGCCGCGGCCACCACGCTGTTCGACGCGGTGGGCGGCGCGCCGGGGCTGGACGCGGCCAACGCGGCCTTCGGGCTGACCGGGACCACCGCCGGGACGGACGGCTTCTGGGGTCTGACCGAGACCACCGCGGCCGACCAGGAGCAGTTGCTGCGGGTGGTGTTCACCGAGGACTCGCCGCTGGGCTCCGCCTCCCGCGCCTACCTGGCGAAGCTGATGGGCCTGGTCGCGGACGACCAGGACTGGGGCGTCTCCGCGGCGGACCAGGGCGGTGCGGTGAAGCTGAAGAACGGCTGGCTGTCCCGGGACAGCACCGGGCTGTGGGTGGTCAACAGCATCGGCCTGGTCGAGTACGGCGGCCGGAGCCTGCTGGTGTCGGTGCTGAGCGACGGTTCGGCGAGCAAGGAGGCGGGCATCGCGCTGGTCGAGTCCGTGGCCTCGGCGGCGGTGTCGTCCTTCGCGGACGCCGCCCGGGAGTAGGGCGGGGCCGTCCCGCTCAGGGCGCCGCGGCCGCGCGGGCGACCACCCGCAGGTAGCGTTCGATCGCCAGGTGCTGGAGGAGGAGCGCGACGGGGCGGCCGAGCCGGGCGTACCAGGCGGCGAGCCGGGAGAAGGCGACGACCTCGAACCACACCTCGCCGTCCGCGTCCATGCTCACCGTGAAGGACTCCTCGCCGCACTCGGGGTGCCCGGGCAGGGTGCCGTAGGCGAAGCCGATCCGGTCGGGGGTCTCGACGGCCCAGACCACCCGGCAGGGGATGACCAGCCGGGGCAGGCGCAGCCCGGGCAGGCCGATCCGGAGCAGGACGGTGGTTCCGGGGGCGGTGCGGGCCGCTGCCGGGTGGACGGCGAAGCCCGAGCCGAGCTGCGCGCCCCAGCCGAGGACGTACCCGCCCGCGCGCTCCAGGACGGCCCGGCCGTGGCCGAGGTGGACGCGTCGGCGCAGCCAGGAGTAGCCGGGCGGCAGGGCGGCGGCCGCGGTGGCGCCGACCTCGGGGTAGCTGGGCGCGGCGGCGCTGGCGGCGAGGTGGCGTTGGCGCGGGTCCTTCGGGCGCATCCGCCAGTTGTACGACGGTCGGGGGCCGGCCGCCAAGCCCGGCGGCCGGGGCCGGGGCGTTGTGCCTGGTCGGGGCGGTGGGGTGTGGCGCGCCTCACCGCCCCCCTCCGGGCGGAGGGGGGCGGGACGGGGCCGGGGTCAGTTCTGGACGGAGGCCCAGAACTCCTCGAAGGAGAGCTTGCCGTCGCCGTTGGCGTCCTTGGCGTTGATGATCGCCTGGGCGACCGTCTCGGTGACGTGGTAGTCGCCGAGCTGGGCCATGACCGTCTTGTACTCGCGCGCGGTGACCCGCCCGTCGCCGTCGACGTCCAGGCGTGCGAATGCCGTCCGTGCCGCTTCGATGTCCGCCACCGGACCCACCCCTCTTCTTGCTGTAGCACCGGTACTTGACGCCGTGTGTGCGGCGCGCGGGCCACAATAGCCGCAGTTCCGGACCCGCCGACAGGCCGGTCCCGGTCGGGCGGGGTTCGGCGCCGTCGGCGCGGTCGCGGGGCACCGGCGTGCGGGGGGGCACCGGCGTGCGGGCGGCTCCGCGCTCCCCCGGCGCGCGGGGGTCCGTGCGGCGTGCGACCGCGCGCTGCCGTAGCCCGGGCCGCGGTGGAAAGGATCACCCCCGCAGGTCGCGAGCGGTTCCAGGGAAGGGCACGGCCATGGCGAGCGAGTTCCAGCGGTACAAGTTGACCGGCATGTTCCACGCGTTCGACGCGGACGGGAACGGCTACCTCGATCAGGAGGACTTCCGGGCGCTGGCGGACCGCTGGGGGCGGCTGCCCCGGGTGGCGGCGGATCCGGAGCTGGCGGCCCGGGTGGAGCGGGTGATGCTCGGCTGGTGGGACGCGCTGTACGAGGCGGCGGACACCAACGGCGACGGGCTGGTGGACATGGACGAGATCCTGGCCATGGTGGACCGGCTGCCGGAGATGCGGGAGGCGGTGACCACGACGGCGGACACCGTCTTCGAGGCGATCGACGAGAACGGCGACGGCCGGATCTCCCGGGAGGAGCACCGCCGCCTGGTGGAGGTGTGGAACGGGCGGCCGACCGACACCACCGGCGTGTTCGAGCTGGTCGACCTGGACGGCGACGGCTTCCTCTCCCGGGCGGAGTTCACCGAGCTGTGGGCGCAGTTCTGGATCAGCGCGGATCCGGCGGACCCGGGCAACCACCTGTGCGGGGCGCTGGCCCCGGCGGCGGGTGCCGCCGGGGCGTGACGCGCCCGCTCAGCGCTTGGAGATCCGGACGTCGCGGATGTCGACGGGCAGTGTCGGGAAGCCGTCGCCGGGGCCGTTCTGGTCGTCCTCGCCGCCGGCGGCGATCTTCTGCAGGACGTCGAGTCCGGCGGTGACCCGGCCGAAGGGGGTGTAGGCCGGGGAGAGCTTGGTGTCCTTCCAGACGATGAAGAACTGGCTGCCGTTGGTGTCCGGCCCGGCGTTGGCCATCGCGACGGTGCCGGCGGGGTAGGTGGCGCCGGTCAGGTTCTCGTCGGGGAAGGAGTAGCCGGGGCCGCCGCTGCCGGTGCCGGTCGGGTCGCCGCACTGCAGGACGTAGAGCCGCTGGGTGGTGAGGCGGTGGCAGTGGGTGCGGTCGAAGTAGTCGCGCTCGGCGAGGAAGCGGAACGAGTAGGTGGTGCAGGGGGCCTGGTCGGTGAGCGCCCGGAAGGTGATCGCGCCCTGGCTGGTGCGGAGGGTGGCGCTGTAGGGCTTGGCGGCCCGCTCGGCGTCGAAGACCGGGATGCCCTTGAAGTTGTCGGCGGGCACGGCCGCGGTGTAGGTGCACCCGGCGGCCGTGCTCCCGGTCGCGCCTCCGGCCGCGGGGGCCGCGGACGCCGGGCCGGCGGTGGTGGACAGGGCGAGCGACACCATGGCCAGGACGGTCGGTCCGGCAGCCCAGGTCGTGCGCTTCATTCGACGGCCTCCGCGAGTGGTGGGAGTTCGAGCAGTGGACGGGATCGGCGGGGACCTGCCCGTGCCGTCCGCCCCTCGAACCTCCCCCTACCCTCGCCCCGCCCTTTCCCGCCGACCCGCCGAAGCCCGCCGGACCCTCGCCGCTCCCCCGTCCCCGCACGTCACGCGCCTGGCCCGCAGGTCTCCCCTCGGCAACGGTTCGCCCAAGATCCTTCTCGATCGTCCGTTCGATGTGACACCATCGTCCGCTATCCGGTGCACGCGGCACCGGAGGGCGCCGGGGGAACGGGAGAAGGACAGCGATGACCGGCTTCGTCGTGCGCCGGCTGCGCGGGCGGCTGCCGCTGGCCGCGGCCGCGCTGCTGACCGTGCTGATCACCACCTCGGTGCTGACCGCGCTGGTCGCCTTCGACCGCGGGGCGGCGGAGGCCGGACTGCGGCGCGCGCTGCAGGGCGCGGGCGCGACCCGGGCGACCGTGCTGGTGGGCGGCGACCGCCCGGCGGCAGACCGCTCCCGGGACGACGCGGCGGTCGCCGACTACGCCCGCGGGCTGTTCGGCCCGCTGCCGGTCGACGTGGAGAGCGTGGCCCGCAGCCGCTCCTACGGCCTGCCGGGGGCCGCCGACCGGCCCGACCTGACGGTGCTGGCCGCCCTCGACCGCGACCGCGCCTCGCTGCTCTCCGGCAGCTGGCCGACCGGCGGCACGCCCCTCGTCCAGGCCGCCGTCCCGCAGAACGCGCTGGCGGGCCTGGGCCTGGACGCGGCGGTGCTGCCCGCCCGGCTGGAACTGACCGACCGCTTCACCGGCGCGCCGCTGGCGGTGGAGGTGACCGGCGTCTACCGGGCCGCCGACCCGTCCGACCCGTACTGGCGCACCGACCCGGCGGCGGGGCGCGGCGTGCAGGTGCTGGCGTACACCACGTACGGGCCGCTGCTGGTGGACGACGCGGTGTTCACCTCGGGCGCGGTGGCGCAGGCGAGCCGCGGCTGGCTGCTGCGGGCGGACTTCGCGGGGCTCACCCCGGGCGCGGCGGCGGCGCTGCGCGAGCGGGTCGCCCCGGCGGGGGCGGCGCTGGAGCGGGACGCGGCGCTGACCGCGGGCACCGAACTGGACGTGCTGCTGGGCGAGTTGGAGTCGGGCGCGCAGGTGGCGCGTTCGACGCTGCTGGTGGGCGCGCTGCAGTTGGCGGTGCTGGCGGGCGCGGCGCTGCTGCTGGTGGTGCACCTGCTGGCGGACCGGCAGGAGGCGGAGAACCGGCTGCTGCTCTCGCGCGGCGCCTCGCGCGGGCGGGTGGGCGCGTTCGCGGCGGGCGAGGCGGTGCTGCTGGCGGTGCCGGCGGCGCTGCTCGCGCCGCTGCTGACGCCGTGGCTGGTGCGGCTGCTGGCGGCGACCGGTCCGCTGGCGGGCGCGGGGCCGGACGGCGCGCTGCCGTGGCTGGTGTGGCCGGTGGCGGTGGCCTGCGCGCTGGGGTGCGTGCTGCTGACGGCGCTGCCGCCGCTGGCCCGTTCGGCGGGTGCGGCGGTGCTGCGCCGGGCCGGGCGGCGGCAGGCCCGGGTGTCCTCGGTGCTGCGTTCGGGCGCGGACGTGGCGCTGCTGGCGCTGGCGGTGGTGGCGTACCGGCAGCTGGCGCGGTACTCGGGGGTCTCGCACGGGGTGGATCCGCTGCTGGTGGTGGCGCCGACGCTGGCGCTGTGCGCGGGCACGGTGCTGGTGCTGCGGCTGCTGCCGCCGGTGTCGCGGCTGGGCGAGCGGTGGGCGGCGCGGACGACGGGGCTGGGGTCGGCGCTGGCGGGCTGGCAGTTGGCGCGCCGTCCGGGCCGGGCGGCGGGGCCGGTGCTGCTGCTGGTGCTGGCGGTGTCGGTGGGGATGCTGGCGATCGGCCAGCGGGCGTCCTGGTCCGGGTCGCAGCACGACCGGGCGGCGTTCGCGACGGCGGGCGGTCTGCGGATCACCGCCTCCTCGCTCCCGGCGGCCGGGCAGGGCGGCGTCTACGCGGCGCTGCCGGGCGGGGAGCGGATCGTGCCGGTGGCCCGGCGGGACGTGCCGCTGCCGCAGGGCGCGGCGGCGACGGTGCTGCTGCTGGACGCGGGGCGGGCCGCCGCGCACCTGCCGGTGCGGGCCGACCTGTTCGGCGGGCGGGACGCGCGGCAGGTGTTCGGCCCGCTGGCCTCCACCGCGCGGGGCGGCGTGCCGCTGCCGGAGCGGGTGGAGCTGGACGTCACGGCGCAGGGGTCGCCCGCGCTGTCGCTGCTGGTGCGCGACCGCTTCGGGCTGACCTACCCGGTGGCGGTGCCGGCGCTGACCGGCGGCGCGCAGCACGTGGGCGTGGACCTGGCGGCGGACGGTCCGAACGGGCGCCTGGCGGGCCCGCTGACCCTGGTCGGTCTGGCGCTGGAGGTGCCGGGGTCGGCCGGGCGGCTGAGCGTGGACCGCCTCTCGGCGGCGGCCGCGCCCACCGCCGACTGGTCGCTGGACGGCTCGGGCGGGTCGGGTGCCGCGGGCGCCTCGGGTGCCGCGGGCCGTTCCGGGGGTTCCGGAGGCTCCGGCGGCTCCGGCGCGACGGTCACCACCGGCGCCGACCGGCTGCCCTCGGTGTCCTGGCCGGCGGCCTCCGGCGGGTCCCGGCACCTCGTGCTGGCCCCCGCCGACCTGCCCGCCGCGCCGGAGCTGTCCGCGGTGGCCACCGAGTCGTACCTGGCGGCGGTGGGCGCGAAGGTCGGCCAGCAGGTCCCGGTGCCGTTCGGCACGGTGACCCTGCAGGCGCGGGTGACGGCGGCGGTGGCGGCGCTGCCCGCGACCGAGGGGCCGGGCGTCGCCCTGGACCTGGCGGCCGTCGACCGCAACCTGGACGCGCGCGGGGAGCCCGCCGCGGCCCCGTCCGAGTGGTGGCTGCCCGCCGCCGGGGCGGGGGACGACGCCCCGCGCCGGGCCGCCGCCGAGTTGCGCGCCGCGCCGTTCGCGCAGCGCGCGCTGGAGCAGGAGGCGGTCGCGGCGGCGCTGCGCGGCGAGCCGCTGGGCGCGGCCCCGCAGTCGGCGCTGGCCGCGCTGGCGGTGGCGGCGGTGGTGCTGGCGGCGATCGGCTGCGCGGCGTCGGCGGCGGGTGCGGTGGCGGAGCGGGCCCGGGAGTTCGCGGTGCTGGCGGCGCTGGGCGCGCCGCGGCGGCGGCTGCTGCGGACGGTGGCGGCGGAGCAGGGCGTGCTGGCGGTGCTGGGCGTGGGCACCGGTCTGCTGCTGGGCACCGCGCTGGTGCACCTGGTGGTGCCGCTGGTGGTGCTGACTCCGGCGGCGGCCCGGCCGCTGCCGGCGGTGCTGGTGCGGCTGCCGCTGGGGCAGGTGGCGGCGCTGGCGGTGGTGACGGCGGCGGCGCTGCTGCTGCCGGCCCTGCTGGTGGGGCGGCGCGGGCGCGACCTGGGTGCCCGGCTGCGCGGCGTGGAGGAGCCGTGAGCGTGCCGTCCCCGTCGAAGCGTTCCACCGTCCGCCCCGTCCGCCCTGTCCGACCCGTCCGACCTGGAGGAGATGTGAGCACCCCGCCCGCCGTGGCGCCGTGGGTCCGCACCCGGCTGCGCGCGGCCCGGGCGTCGGCGTGGCTGACGGCGGCGCTGGTGCTGGTGGCGGTGTTCCTGGCGGCGGCGCTGCCGCGGGCGCTGGACCGCAGTGCGGACGGTGCGCTGCGCGAGCAGTTGCGGGCGGCCGGCCGGGACGGCGCGGTGGTGACGGCGACCTCGCTGCGGCTGGGCGCGCAGGGCGGCGGTTCCCCGGCCCGGCAGTTGGACGTGCTGGCGCAGGAGACGGTGCGCCGGCTGTCGGGGCCGCTGCGGCCGACCGGGCTGGGGGCGGTGTACGGCTCGACCACGCTGGCGGACCGTTCGCTGCCGGGCCCGGAGCTGCCGCGTCCGAACGGCATGGCGCCGGTGCTGGGTCTGGCGTACCTGCACGGGGTGGACGGCCGTTCGGCGCTGACGGCGGGCCGCTGGCCGGCCGCGACGGACGGCGCGGACTTCGAGGTGGCGCTGTCGGAGCGGGTGGCGCGGACCTTCGGGGTGTCGGTGGGCGCGGTGCTGGACGCGGGCACGGACGCCTCGCTGTCGCCACCGAAGCACTTCCGGGCGACGGTGGTGGGGCTGTTCGCGGCCGCCGATCCAACCTCGCCGTTCTGGGCGGGCACGGACTGCCTGGTCGAGGCGTGCCTGAGTTCGACGGTCGCGCTGGGCGAGCGGACCCAGTACTGGCGGGCGGCGGCCCTGGTGGGGCCGGGCGAGCTGGCGGACCTGGGGTTCTGGTCGGGCAAGTCGCCGCAGGACTTCGTCCGGGTGCCGGTGGACGTGTCGGCGGCGCGGGCCGACGAGCTGCCGCAGTGGCGGGCGGCGGTCGGTGCGCTGACCGGCGGCCCGCAGCGCACCGAGTTGCAGGTGGCCTCGGAGCGGCCGGACCTGCAGGTGCGTTCGCAGCTGTCGGCGCTGCTGGAGACGGCGGCCGGGCGGCGGGCGGCGGTGGCGCCGCTGGCGGTGCTGGGCCCGGCGGGCGCGGCGGGGGTGGCGTTGACGGTGCTGCTGCTGGCGGCGGCGCTGGCCGGTGAGCGGCGGGCGGGCGAGTTGCGGCTGCTGCGGGCGCGCGGGGCTTCGCGCGGCGGGGTGCTGCGGCGGCTGCTGGGCGAGGGCGCGGTGACGGTGCTGCCGGCGGCGGTGCTGGGCACCGCGGCGGCGCTGGTGCTGCTGCCCTCGCCGCGCTGGGGCGGGTCGGTGCTGGCGGCGGGCGTGGCGGCGGCGGTGGCGCTGCTGGTGTTCCCGGTGCGGGCGGCGCTGTTCCCGCGGGCGGGTGCGGCGGCGGGCCGGCGGCGGGTGGTGGCGGAGCTGTCGGTGCTGGTGCTGGCGGTGGCGGCGGTGGTCGCGGTGCGCCGGCGCGGGGTGGCGCCGGCGGGCGGGGGCGTGGACCTGCTGCTGGTGGCGGCGCCGCTGCTGATCGCGCTGGCGGGCGCGGTGCTGCTGGCCCGGGTGCTGCCGCTGCTGGTGGGCGCGGCCTCGCGCGGGGCGGCGCGCCGTCCGGGGGCGGTGGGTTTCCTGGCGCTGGCGCGGGGCTCGCGTCCGGCGGTGCTGCCGTTGCTGGCGCTGCTGCTGGCGGTGACCACGGCGGGTTTCGGGGCGACGGTGCTGTCCTCGGTGGACGCGGGCCGGCTGCGCGCGGTGCGGGCGGAGACCGGCGCGGACGCCCGGGTGACGGCCCGGACGGTGCTGCCGGACGGGTTCGCCGGGGCGGCGGCCGGGCTGCCGGGCGCCCGGGCGGGCGTGTCGGCGTGGGCGGACCGGGCGGCGTCGGTGGCCGCGCCGGACGGGACGGTGCTGTCGGGCGTGACGCTGCTGGTGGTCGATCCGGAGCAGTACGCGGCGCTGGCCCGCCGCAACGGGCAGCCGGAGGTGGCGGCGGGCGCGCTGGCGGGCGGCGGGGCGGACGGGGTGCCCGCGCTGGTGACGCCGGGGCTGGCCGGGCGGCTGGGGACGGCCTCGCACCCGCTGCACACCGGCCAGTCGGTGCTGTCCTTCCGGCTGGCGGGGACGCTGCCGGCCGGGGGTGCTCCGGCGCTGGGCACCGGTGAGGCGGTGGTGCTGCCGGTGCGGCAGGCTTCGGCGCTGGTCCCGTCGCTGGCGGCGGCCAACCTGTGGCTGGGCTCGGGCGAGCTGCGCGCGCCGCAGTTGCGGGAGCTGCTGGGGCGGCTGGATCCGGCGGCGGCGCCGGAGGGCGGGGCGTACGCGGTGCGCACGGGCGCGGAGGAGGTGGAGCGGCTGGCGGCGGATCCGCTGCAGCGTTCGGCGGCCCGGGTGTTCGCCTGGTCGGTGGCGGCGGCGGGGGCGTTCGCGGTGCTGGCGGTGCTGCTGACGCTGGTGCGGTCCGGTCCGGAGCGGGCGGCGGTGCTGGCCCGGCTGCGCACGATGGGGCTGCGGCCCCGGCAGGCGTTGGCGGTGGTGCTGCTGGAGTCGCTGCCGACGGCGCTGGGCGCGGCGGGCGCGGGCGGCCTGCTGGCGGTCGGCGCGGCGCTGCTGCTCGGTCCGGCGGTGGACCTGTCGGCGCTGGTGGGGCTGCCCGCTCCGGGCGGCGTCTCCCCGTCCGTGCGGGCGGCGGCGACCTGGTCGCTGGCGCTGGCGGCGCTGTTCGCGGCCACCGTGCTGGTGGAGGCGCTGGTGTCGGGCCGCCGCCAGATCGCGGTCGAGCTCCGGGCCGGGGAGGACCGCTGACCTCCGGCCCCCTCGCTGTCCCCCGTCCCGACTTCCTTGCAGGAGGAGAACGTTGAGCACCGAACCCACTTCCGGCGGCCCGGCCGTCCCGAGCCTGGACGAGCTGCGCGGCCGGGCCCTGGCCGCGGCCGCGCCCCGGCGCTACGGGGCGGACGCGGCGATCGCCTGCGACCGGGTGGTGAAGATCTTCACCGCGGACAAGGTGGAGGTGCAGGCGCTGCAGGGCCTGGACCTGACGGTGGACCGGGGTGACCTGGTGGCGCTGGTGGGCGCGTCCGGCAGCGGCAAGTCGACGCTGCTGAACATCCTGGCGGGTCTGGAGACGCCGACGGCGGGTTCGGCCCGGGTGGACGGCTGCGACCTGCTGGCGATGTCGGCCAAGGAGCGGCTGCGCTACCGCCGCGAGGTGGTGGGTTTCGTCTGGCAGCAGACCGCCCGCAACCTGATGCCCTTCCTGACGGCGGCGCAGAACGTGGCGCTGCCGGTGCAGCTGCGCGGCGGGCGTTCGACCCCGGCGGCGGCCCGGCGGCGCGGGCAGCGGGTGGCCGAGCTGCTGGAGGCGCTGGAGATCGGCGATCTGGCGCACCGCCGCCCGGCCGAGCTGTCCGGCGGGCAGCAGCAGCGGGTGGCGATCGCGGTGGCGATGGCCAACGACCCGTCGGTGCTGCTGGCGGACGAGCCGACCGGCGAGTTGGACACCGAGACGGCGGCGGGCGTCTTCCACGCCTTCCGGACCGTCAACCGGGAGCTGGGGGCGACGGTGGTGATCGTCACCCACGACCCGATGGTGGCGGGCGAGGTGCGCCGCTCGGTGGCGATCCGGGACGGCCGCACCGCCAGCGAGGTGCTGCGCCGCACCGAGGTCGACGAGCACGGCACCGAGACCACCAGCGAACGCGAGTACGTGATGCTCGACCGCACCGGCCGGGTCCAGCTCCCGGCCGCCTTCCTGGCCGCCCTCGGCATGGAGCACCGGGTCGCCGCCGACCTCGCCGCCGACCACATCGCGCTGCGCCCCGACGATCCGGGGCACTGACCGCTGACGGCTCGCCGAGGGTCGGCTGCGGACCGCTGACGCCCCGGCGGCCGGGCGGGGGCGCGGGGCCGACGGGGCGTCACGGTACGGGGCGTGCGGCACGGGGTGCGCGGCGGGTGGCGCGCGGTGCGGGGTCAGCTGCCGGGGAGTTGCCGCTTCAGCAGGAGGTTCCACCGGTCGGCGCCGTCCTCGTTGACGGGGCCGACCGCCTCCCAGCCTTCCGCGCCGAGTCGTTCGAGGTCGCCGACGGTGCGGCCGCCGGGCTGGACGACGGCCCAGCGGTACTCCCAGCGCGGGGCGACGGTCCGGGCGGCGCCCGGTGCGGGGTCGGCGAGGGCGGCGGCGGTGGTGCCGACGGCGACCGCGGCGGTCGCGGCGGCGGTGGCGGCCAGCCGCAGGTGGCGCGACCGGGTGGGGCGCCGCGGGGGCCGGTTCGCGCTGCTGCCGTTCCCGGTCACTGGACGGTGACCTCGAAGGCGACCTGGGCCCGTTCGCCGACGGCGGCGGTGACCAGGTCGGGGCCGGGCGCCCCGGCGGCGCTCAGCGCGGGGGCGAGGGCGTACCCGTCGGCGTCGGTGACGGCGTCCGCGTCGGCGCCGCCGTCGGGGAACTTCAGGCCGGATCCGGGGGCGGAGAAGTGCACGGTGGCGCCCGGTACGGGGTGGCGGTCGCCGTCGACGGCGCGCACCTTGAGCCGGACGGGCGCCTGCTGTCCGGCGGGCACCCGCTGGCCGTCGCCCTCGACCGCCCACAGCCGTTCGGCCCGGGCGCCGGGGTCGGCGGCGGCGACGGTGGCGGCCGGGGCCGGGGCCGGGGTGGCGCGCACGGGCGAGGAGTGCGCCTGGGTGCTGGTGGCGGTGAGGACGGCGGCCGCGGCGAGGGCGGCGGCCGCGGCGGCGGCGCGCCGGTGGAGGGGGTTCATGCGGCTCCTGGAGCAGGATCGGTTCAGCACGGGCGGAGCGACTTGAGGGCGTCGTTGTAGGCGTTGCCGGAGGCGGCGGGGGCCATCGCGGTGGCGGTGCCCGCGTAGTCCTTGCCGGGGTACCAGCAGTAGGCGACGGGCGAGTTGTTGACCCAGGCGGAGATGCCCTCGGCGCCGGTGAACCGGGAGCCGTCGGGGAGTTCGAGGCGTTCGGTGTCGGTGAGTTCGGTGCCGGGCAGCAGGGCGACGGCGGCGTGGTCGTAGTGGACGCCGTCGTAGAGGCAGACCCAGCCGGCCGGGCAGTCGACGTGCCGGGCGGCGCGGCTGTCGCCGTTGAGGACGTGCACGCCGGGCGGGTTGCTGACGCCGGTGGTCCGGACGGGGGGCGTGGGGGCGGGGCTGGCCAGCGCGGGGGTGGCCAGGGCGGGGGCGGCGCCGAGCAGCAGGGCGGCGGCGAGGGCGAGCGGGCGTGGGCGCATCGGGCGGTTCCTCACTTGGAGTTGGGGAGTGTCTCGGTCCAGACGGCCTTGCCCCGGAGCGGGGCCTCTTCGGTGACCGGGCCGATCCGCTGGTAGCGCCGGGTCCGCTTGTCGCAGTCGAGGATCCGCTCGTAGGCGCCGGTGACCTGGACGGATTCGAGGCCGACGTAGCGGATGTAGCCGACGCCGGGCCCGGCGGTCAGCCGGAGCTCGGTCTCCTTCTCGATCGCGTTGCTCTCGGTGACCGAGAAGCCGTGGTCGGCGCCGAGAGCGGCCTGCAGGCCGGCGGAGAAGGCCCGGAAGCCGGCCCCGGCCTCGGCGCCGGTCGAGAGCCCGAGGTCGGCCTGGCGGGTGTAGCTGCGGCTGAGGGCCTCCTTCGTCCGCACGGTCCGCTCCATCGGGACGGTTCCGTCGCGGTTGTCGAGGGTGAACTCGTCGGCGACCTCCCGTTTGAAGACGGGTTCGCCGTCGGGTTCGAAGTGCCACTGGCCGTCGCACTGGACGGTGGACTCCTGCGCCCCGGCGGGCGGGGCGGCGGCCAGCGGGGCGGTGGCGGTGAGCAGCACGGCGGCGGCGAGGACGCGCCCGGGGCGCCGGGGGGTCAGGAGTTCCACGGCGTCCCCAGCAGTCGGAGGGCGGTGGCCTGGTCGGTGCTGTCGGTGGTGTACCAGACCTGGGCGTCGGAGCCCTTCTTGATGGCGAAGTCGGCGTACACGGTCTGCTGGGGCTTGATCTGCCGCCAGATGACGTCGCTGGTGCCGCGCAGGGTGGCGGCGCACTTGGCGGGGTCGGTGTTGGGGGACCTGCCGCCGTCGCAGTCGTAGACCACCAGGGAGAGGTCGGCGGGGGCGCGGCCGGTGTTGGTGTAGGTGAGGCGTCCGCCGGCGGCGGTCTCGCACCAGGTGACGGTGCCGCCGGTGACCGGGAGGGCGGGTCCGGCGGCGCCGGTGCAGACCGGGTCGGCGTCGCGGGCGGCGGGCGGCATCGCGGCGGCGGCCGGGCCGGGGGGAACGGCGGGGGCGAGGGCGGGGGCCGGGGCGGCGGCGGTCAGCGCGAGGACGCTCGCGAGGACGGCGAGGGCCGCCGGGAGGCGGCGGGGTGTGCGGGGCATGTCTCTCCTGATCGGGTCCTGCCGGGGTGGGGCGCCCGTGGGACGGGACGGCCGCCGAACCGATCGACGGTCACTCTCAGTCATCACCAGGGCGGTGGCCCGCCTATCGCTTCGTTGACGCACTGTCACCCGATCGGACAGCACCCGGCCCCGCCCGGGGGATCCGTCCCGCTCGGGCCGGTGACGGAAGGTCAGCAGCCGGCCGGGCGCGAGCGGAGCGGCCGGTTCGCGGCCGTCGGACGGGGGGTGTCCGCCGGATCCCGGCCTGCCGCGGTCGACGGCATCCCCCGGGCCCGCCGGGTACCGCACCTCGCCGCAGGACCCGCGCCGCCCCTGGTGGGCGGTCAGGCCCTCGGCAGGCGGTCGAGGATCTCCCGGTGGTGGGGGCTGAGCTCCGGGAGGGCGTCGAGCGGTGCCCAGCGGTGGGCGTCGTGCTCGGTGAGCGTGACGGGGGCGCCGTCGGGGACGGTGGCGGTGTAGGCGAACTGGCGGGCCCGGACGCCGGCCCGGCCGGTGAAGTCGGCGGCGTGCAGGTAGGCCAGGGGGAGGCCGGTGAGGCCGGTCTCCTCCGCGAGTTCGCGGGCCGCGCCGGCCCGCGGCGCCTCCTCGGGGTCGAGCGAGCCGCCGGGGATCTCCCACCGGCCGCCCAGGTAGTCGCCCGGCTGGCGCCGGACCAGCAGGACCCGCCCGCCCGCGTCCAGGACGGCCACTCCGCCCAGCAGCGCCTCGATGCCGTCGGCCCGCGCCTGCCGGACCAGCTCCGCGTGCTCCGCCTCCATGCCCCGCTCCCCCGGTTCGTCCACCCGTCCCGCCGACCCTATCGACCCCCGCCGACACTCCGTCGGCCGCCGGGTCCGGCCGCCCGCTCAGCCGCGGCCGAGGTGGGCGAGCACGGCGCGGACGCGGCGGTGGCCGCCGCCGGTCGGGGGGAGGTGGAGCTTGGCGAAGATGTTGCCGATGCGCTGGTGGACGGCGTTGTCGGTGATGACCGGCCGGGCCGCGATGGCCGCGCCGTCCTCCCCCTCGGCCCTCAGGGCCGGCACCTCGCGTTCGCGCGGGGTGCGCCGGACGGCCGTTCGTGGCCACGGTGGTGCTGCAGCTCTCCGCCGAGGGCCGGATCTCGCCGGACGACCCGGTCGAGCGCCGGGGTCCGGTTCGCCGGGCCCAGGGCGGCACAGGCCGACGACGTGCCGGCGCCCCCGGCCACGCCGCCTCGTACTGGTGAGCGCCGGACGGCAGCAGGCCCGCCCAGCCGTCGGGGGGCACCGGGCAGGGTGGCGGAGCCGTCCGGACGGGGGACGCCCCGGCGGATCCGACCGGTGCGGACGGACCGAGCAGGCGCCGACCGGCAGGCCGGGACAGCCGCCGGACCGGTGGGACCAGGCCGTCGAGCTCACCCCGACCCCTGCGGGTGATCGCGCGCCGCCCGGGCAGCGCGGGCGGGCGTCCCGGCGGCCGCCGCTCCTCGCCGCCACCGGCGGACAGCGAGCCCTCCGAACGGGGACGGCCGGTGCGGGCGGACCGAGCAGGCGCCGACCGGCAGGCCGGGACAGCCGCCAAGCCGGTGGGACCAGGCCGTCGAGCTCACCCCGACCCCTGCGGGTGATCGCGCGCCGCCCGGGCAGCGCGGGCGGGCGTCCCGGCGGCCGCCGCTCCTCGCCGCCACCGGCGGACAGCGAGCCCTCCGAACGGGGACGGCCGGTGCGGGCGGACCGAGCAGGCGCCGACCGGCAGGCCGGGACAGCCGCCAAGCCGGTGGGACCAAGCCGTCGAACTCACCCCGACCCCTGCGAGCGTTCACGCATCACCCGGGCAGCGCGGGCGGGCGTCCCGGCGGGGCCGTGTCGATCCTGCTGGGGCGACTGTGCGACCCTGGCACCCGTGCTCGCGTACTGGCCCGCCGTTCGGCGGCTGCACCCGCTCGACCTGCTGGCCGGCGGGCTGCTCGCCCTCGGCCTCCTCTTCCTCGCCACCGGTCTGCTCCCGGCGGACTCCGCCGGGGCGGCGGTGCAGCGGGTCGCTCCGCTGCTCGCCTTCCTCGCCTCGGTGATCGTGCTGGCCGAGCTGACCAGCGCCGCGGGGGTGTTCGACGTGATCTCGGCCCGGGTGGCGCGGGCCGGCCGGGGCAGCTACCCGCTGCTGTTCGTGCTGTGCGTGGGGTTCGCCGCGCTCACCACGACCGTGCTGAACCTGGACACCACCGCGGTGCTGCTCACCCCCGTGATGCTGGCGCTCGCCTCCCGGGTGGGGATCGCGCCGCTCCCGCTGGCGATGACCACGGTCTGGCTGGCCAACACGGCGAGCCTGCTGCTGCCGGTCTCCAACCTGACCAACCTGCTGGCCGCCGACCGGGTCGCGCTCTCCAGTGCCGGGCTGGCCCGGGCGATGTGGGCGCCGCAGCTGGCCGCGCTGCTCGCCACCGCGGCCTGCCTGTGGGGGTTCTACTGGCGGCGCGGGCGGCGGGGCGCGGACGGCTACCTGCCGCCGGCCGTGCAGCCGCCCGCGGACCGGGTGCTGTTCCGGATCTGCGCGCTGGCCTGCGCCGGGTTCCTGGTCTGCAGCCTGGTGGCCGCCGTCCCGCTGTGGGCGGCCTCGGGCGGGGCGGCGGCGGTGGCCGTCGCGGCCTACGCCGTGCGTCGCCCGGCGGCGCTGCGCGCCTCGCTGGTGCCCTGGCGGCTGCTGGTGATGGTCCCCGGGATGTTCCTGGTGGTGCAGACCGTGGACGCGCACGGCCTGCACCGGCTGCTCGCCTCCGCGATCGGCACCGATCCGGGGACGGTGGGCATGTTCCGCGCCTCGGCGGTCGGCGCGGGCCTGTCCAACCTGCTCAACAACCTGCCGGTCTACCTGGCCGGCGAGGCCGCCGTCCCGCCCGGCAACCACCAGCAGCTGCTGGCCCTGCTGATCGGCACCAACATCGGCCCGCTGATCACCCCCTGGGCCTCGCTGGCCACCCTGCTCTGGTACGAGCGCTGCCGCTCCGCGGGCCTGCGGGTGCCGCTGCGCAGCGTGGCCGGCACCGGAGCCGTCCTCGCGGTCGGCGGCGTGGCCCTGGCCACCGCGGCGCTGGCCCTGACGGGCGGCGCCTGAGGCTCCGGCCGGAACCGCCTCCGGCCGGGTCCTCGGGGGGTCAGGAGAAGTCGGTGATCACGACGCGCGCGGTGCTGCCGTCCTTCAGCGACTCGTAGCCGGCCTCGATGTCGGCGAGGCCGATCTCCTTGGAGACCAGGTCGTCGAGGTTCATCCGGCCCTGGAGGTACATCGAGGCGTAGAAGGGGATGTCCCGCTTGAGGTGGGAGGAGCCCATGTAGACGCCCTGCACCTTCTGCGACTGGGAGAGCGCGACCAGCGCGGAGACCTCGACGCCCGCGTCGCTGCCGCCGACGCCGATCAGGTAGAGGCCGCCGCCCTTGCCGAGCATCCGCAGGCCCTGGGTGGTGACGGGGCGGGCGCCGACGAAGTCGAAGACGTGGTCCGCGCCGCCGCCGGTGATCTCGCGGACGGCCTCGACCGGGTCGGCCGTGCGGGAGTTGACCACGTGGGTGGCGCCGAACGCCTTGGCGCGCTCCAGTTTGGCGTCCTCGATGTCGGTCACGACGATGGTGCCGGCCCCGGCGATCCGGGCGCCGCTGACGGCGTTCATGCCGACGCCGCCGGCGCCGATGACCACGACCGTGTCGCCCTGGCGGACGTCCGCGCTGTTGAGGACCGCCCCGGCGCCGGTGAGCACGCCGCAGCCGATCAGTGCGGCGGGGGCCCAGGGCATCTCGTCGGGCACCACGGCGAGCTGGTTCTCGTGGACCAGCACCTCCTGCGCGAAGCCGCCCAGGCCCATGCCCTGGGCCACCGGCGCGCCGTTCCGGCTCAGCCGGGGGCCCTGGTCGGGCGTGCGCAGCGTGGCCTCGGGGCGCAGGCAGATGTGGGTGCGGCCGCTGAGGCAGTTCACGCAGGAGCCGCAGTACTGGATCAGGCTGCCGACCACGTGGTCGCCGACCTGGACCTGGGTGACCTGCGGCCCCACCCCGGTGACCAGGCCGGCCACCTCGTGGCCCAGGACGACCGGGAACTCGCCGCCGATGAACGTGGCGACGCTCAGGTCGGAGTGGCACAGGCCGGAGGCCCGCACCTGGACGCGGACCTCCTGCCCGATCGGGTCGGCGAGGTCGATCTCCTCCACGACGAAGCCCTGGCCCAGGCCCTTGGTGACGGATGCCTTCACGGTGTTGCCTCTTTCGTCCGTACGTCCGCCCCGCCGACGTCGCCGGGCGCGGTCGTGGCACGCCCGGTTCGGGAGGTTTCGGGCCGCTCCGCCACTTCCCCGAGTGTGGCACCGGATCACCGAAAAGAAAAGAGACACCTGTCGATAAGTGCATGTCAGAGTAGGTACGATAAACTCCCCCCGTGTCAGGAAAGCCCCCCGAGCAGCCGCTCCCCCAGCCCGCTCCCCCACCCCGGCCCGCTCCCCCGGCCGACGACGGCGCGGAGCCGCTCGACGCCCGGGTCCGGCGCACCCGGGACCGGCTGCGGGAGGCCGTGCTGCGGCTGGCCTCCGCGCGGCCGGTGGAGGAGATCGCGGTGGCGGACCTGGTGCGCGAGGCGCGCGTCAACCGCACCACCTTCTACAAGCACGCCGCCAGCCCGGCGGCCGTCCTGGAGCAGGTGCTGTACGAGGAGCTGGACCGGCTGCGCGCCGACTGGATCGCCGACGTCCTGGCGGGCGGGCTGCCGGTGCCGGTCGTCTGGGAGCGGGCCTCGAACGCGCTGCTCGACCACCTGGAGCGCCACGACGCCCTCTACACCACCGGGCTCGCGGGCCACCGCAGCGCGGCCCTCCACCAGCTGCTGGTCGACCACTTCACCGTCTCGGTGGCCACCCTGCTGGAGCGCGACCCGGCGGCCGTCCCCGGCCGGGACGGCCCGCTCGCCTGGCGGGTCGAGGCGAGCAGCCGCTTCCTGGCGCACGGCGAGGTCGGCATCGTCGAGGCCTGGCTGTCCCTCCCGGCCCCGCGCGAGCGCCACCTGTTCGTGTCCGCCGCGACCGCCCTGCTGCCGTCCTGGCTGGTCTCCCGCCCGCGCTGACCGGCCCCGGGACCGGCCCCGCACCGGCCGCGGGCCCGCACGGCTCCGCCCCCGAACGGTCCCCCCGGGCCTCCCGGCTTGTAGGCTCGCGGGGAACAGCTCTGAAATCTTGAAGGGGGAACCCGGTGCGCGCCTGTCGCTGGATAACTGTGGTCGGTGGAGTCGTCGCGCTGAGCAGCCCGACGCTCGCGTACGCCCGCGGCGGGGGCGGCAGCCACGGGTTCAGCGGCGGCGGCAGCCACAGCGGCGGCGGCGGCAGCCACGGCTCGTCCGGTGGCGGCTTCGGCTTCGGCCACGGGGTCGGCTTCGGCTACGGGGCCGGTGGCGGCGGGTTCCTCGCCCTGCTGATCATCGTGCTCCTGGTGGTCCTGTTCCTGTGGATCAGGTCCCGGCGCCGGAAGGCGAAGCAGGGCTCCGACCTGAACACCGTGTCGGACCGCACGGCGCACCGCGCCGACGAGCAGGCCCGCGAGCGGGCCGTCCAGGTCGGGGCCCGGGTCGACGCCCTCGCCGAGACCGATCCGACCTTCGAGCGCGGCGCGCTGGAGGCCCGGGCCGCCTGGCTGTACACGACCGCCCAGCAGGCGTGGACCCGCAACGACCACGCGATGCTGCAGCAGATCCTGTCCCCGGTGCTCTACGGCAAGTGGGCCGAGGAGCTGCAGGACTACGCCTCGCGCGGCGAGGTCAACGTGGTGGAGGTCCTCTCCGGTCCGGTGGTCGAGCTGGTCGACCTGGCGAACCGCACCGGCGAGGTGAACGACACCGTCACCTTCCGGATCACCGCGACGCTCAACGACTACGTGCGCACCGGCTACGGCTCGGACTCGGCGCGCAAGGACGGCTCGACCCGCCCGGTCGAGTACTGGACGCTGCGCAAGAACCAGGCCGGCGAGTGGATCGTCTCCTCGATCGAGCAGGCGGCCGAGGGCGCGCACCACCTGACCAACGCGATCGAGACCGACGGCTGGGACCAGCGGGAGGTCGCCCGCGAGGCGGTGCTGGAGGTGGCCGGGCGGACGGCGGTCCGGGGCGCGGGCGACATCCTCTCGCTCACCAACGTCTCGTGGAGCGCGGACGCCGACGCCGCCGTCGGCGACCTGAGCGTGCTCGACGGCCGGTTCGACCGGGCCGTCCTGGAGGTCGCCGTGGAGCGCTTCCTGGAGGAGTGGGTGATGAACGACGGCAGCCTGGACTTCACCCCCGTGCGCACGCCCAACCGGACCGTGATGCGCGAGGCCGCGATCAAGTCGGTCACGGTGCGCTCGCTGCTCTCCCGCGAGCCGATCGCCTTCCGGGTCGCGGTCGCCGCGGAGGGCGTCTACTACGAGGTCGACCGGCGCACCGAGCAGGTGCTCCGCGGCGACGCCCGCACCCGCCGGCCGCTCGCCTTCGCGTTCGACCTGCGGATGGACGACGCCTCGGCCGACACCTGGACCGTGGTCGCCGCCACCGCGGAGTAGCCCGCCCCGCTCCCCCGGCCGGCAGGCGCCGTCCGGCCGGGGGTGTCCGCGCGGGGGCCGCTACTCGGTGGTGGTGAACTCGGCCATCATCGCCATGTCCTCGTGCTCCAGGTTGTGGCAGTGCACCAGGAAGCGCCCGGCGTAATCGGTGAACCGGACGGCGACCTCGACGCCCTGGGCGGGCAGCACGTCGACGGTGTCCTTCCAGCCGGCGTCGTTGCCGCCGGGCCCGCCGCCGGCCCGGCCGAGCACCTGGAACGGGTCGAGGTGCAGGTGGACGGGGTGGTGGAAGTCGGTGACGAAGCGCCAGACCTCGATCTGGCCGAGCCTGGGCGCGGCCAGCGAGCGGCCGGGCCGGTACTCCTGGCCGTTGACGGTCCAGTGCTGCTTGCCCTTGTGGAAGACGAAGGTGCGGGTGTTGACGGCCTTCGCGGGGTCGAGGCGTTCGACGGTGGCGAGCTTCCCGGGGAGGCGGAAGCCGTCCTCGGCGGCGGAGCCGACCTCGAAGGCCATCACCTCGCCGGCGGGGCCGTCGCCGAGCCGGTTGCGCAGCCGCACCCGCGTCCCGGCGGGGTAGCGGGAGAAGTCGACCAGCACGTCGCAGCGTTCGGCGGGTGCGAGGTCCACCGAGTCGTGGCGCAGCGGGCGTTCCAGCAGTCCGCCGTCGGAGCCGATCTGCACCAGCGCCCCGCCGCCGGACGGCTGCGGGTCCAGGGCGAGGCGCAGCCGTCGGGCGTTGGAGGCGTTGAGCAGTCGCAGCCGGTACCAGGCCCGGTCGACCCGGGCCAGCGGCCAGGGCGCGCCGTTGACCAGCACCACGTCGCCCAGTACGCCGTTCATGTAGGCGTCCGGCACGCCGGGGGCGCCGCCGGGGAGTTCGGGGTAGGCGAAGGAGCCGTCGGCGGCGAACGAGCGGTCGGCGATCATCAGCGGCAGTTCGCGCGGGCCCTGCGGCAGCCCGAGCGCGGCCTCCTCCTCGTCCCGGACCAGGTGGAACCCGGCCAGGCCGCGGTAGACCTGCGGGCCGGTGAAGCCCATGGTGTGGTCGTGGTACCAGAGCGTGGCGGCGCGCTGCGCCATCGGGTAGGTGTGCTCGCGCTGCGGCAGGACGGTGGCGCCCTCCGTCCCCGGCGGGCCCGCCATGCCGGCCATGTCGTGCTGCCCGGTGCCGACCAGGTCGAGCGGGTAGCCGTCGCTGTCCTGCGGGGTGTGGCCGCCGTGCAGGTGGACGGCGGTGGGGCGGGGCAGTTCGCTGCGGTGGGTGATGACGGTGCGCCGGCCGCTGCGGGACTCGACGGTCGGGCCCGGGAAGGTGCCCTGGTAGCCCCAGACCTCGGTGTCGTGGCCGGGCAGCAGCCGGGCGGTGGCGCGGCGCGCGGTGATCTCGTAGTAGTCGGCGCCGGCGTCGCTGCGGACGGGCCGCAGCACGGCGGGGACGGGCAGTTCGACCGCGTGGCGGGCGGGCAGCGGTAGGGCGCTGCGCAGCAGTCTGCCGGGCTCGCCGCCGGGCAGCAGCCGGTTCATCAGCGGCGGCAGGCCGACGGCCGCGCCCAGTCCGAGCGCGGCGACGCCGCCGGCGCCGAGCAGTTGGCGCCTGGTCAGCGGCCCGCTCATTCGGCACCCGCCTCGGTGCCGACGGCGGTCCCGGCCTTCGCCTGCGGCCCGGTGACGGCGTCGGGGTCGGCATCGGCGGTTCCGGCCCGGGCCTTGAACGCCTCGACGGCGAACTTCTCCGCCATCACGAACACGCCGACGCCGAGCGGGACGTGCAGCAGCAGGATCCGCTCGTCGCCGAAGGCGTACTGCACGATGCACAGCAGGGTGAGCACCCCGTACTGGACGGCCGGGCCGCTGGGGCCGCGCGAGAGGCTCCGGACCAGCAGGCCCGCGACGGCGGTCAGCAGGGCCGTGCCGGACAGCGCCATCGCGGTCTGCCGGTGGGCGTCCAGCAGCGGGTAGTAGCCCTGCAGGAATCCGCCGGCCAGGAACGGCATGAGCAGGGCCAGCAGGGCGGTGAGGCCGGCCGTCACCCGGAGGGCGATCAGCGGCCAGCGGGGTGGTTCCCGGAACTCGGACATGGCATCCCCCATGATCGAAATGATTCGCGATCCTACGGTCCGCGGACCGCCGGGGCCGTCTGCTTTTCGAGGAGTTCGCGCGCTCGCCGACCGGGCCCCGTTCCCCGGCTGGTCCGGAGGCCGCGCGGGGGCGGATCCGGGTGCGCGACCGCTCAAGTGCCCCTTGAGCGCCCCTTGAGCGCCACGCCCCGCGCCGGCTCCCCCGTCCGCCGGGGGCGGAACGGACGGTGCCCCGCCCCGCCGGCCGAGCGGCCTGGCGGGCGGGGCGGGGCACCTGGTGCGGGGTCAGTTGGCGGGGACGGTGTCCTTGAACGCGGTGCCGGCCGTGCGCAGCGCGGCGATGTTCGAGGCGACCTGGGCGGGGCTGAGCACCTGGTCCTTGACGAAGTACACGTAGTCGACCTGCTGGTCGTACGAGCGCGGCGTCGTGGAGTACTGCCCGGCCAGGTCGATCAGCCAGTGGTTGAAGTCGATGAACTGCGGGGTCTCGGGCAGGTAGGGCTCGCCGTGGGTGGCGACGACCTGGCCGTCGATGTAGTAGGTGATGTTGCTGTTGTCGATGGTGAACTGCAGCAGGTGCCAGCCGTCGTAGGACTGGCGCTGCTCGCCGTGGGTGTTGACGGCGTTCCACGGGTCGGGGTTGTAGGTCTCCCAGCTGGTCTCGTACATGATGTTGCTCTGCTCGCCCCAGCCGCCGTTGGGCAGGTACTCGAAGTCCTGCTCGCTGTAGTTCGGGTCCATCGGGGCGTTGAGCGGGGTGAAGGCGAAGAAGGTCTGGTTGACGTGGTCGCCGTCGGGGCCGCTGTTGGGGGCGTCGGCGAACTTGACCCGGGCCGCGTAGGTGCCGTTCTTGAACTTCCGCGCGGTGGTCTGGATCTCGGTCTCCTTGGTGCCGGAGGCCGTGCCGTCGGTGGTCAGGCGCAGGTTGAGCACCTTGCTGCCGCCGACGGTGGGGAAGGTGACGTCGGCCGGGGACCAGGTGGCGCCGGAGACGCCGGGGCCGCCCTGGCCGGACTTGACGGTCCAGCCGTGCTGCTGGACGGCGGCGTCCGCGCTGGTGTTGTAGGAGAAGTCGTCGAACAGGACGGGCGCGTTCGGGTCGACCGGCGGGGTGGAGGTCGAGCCGGACGGGGAGGAGCTGGGGGACGAACTCGGCGACGGGGAGGGGTTGTTGCCGGCCGGGGCGGTGCCCCAGATCAGCGCGCCGTCCTCCTGCAGGGTGACCTTCTGCCAGTTGGCGTAGCCGGTCTGGGTGCCGCTGAAGGAGTAGTCGTCGGACTGGGTGAGGGTCTGCCAGTCGGAGCGGTAGAAGCGCAGCTGCATGTCGCCGGTGGACTGGCCGGGGGCGAGCGAGCCGGCTCCGGCGGTGAAGCCGATCTCCAGGTAGCGGTCGGCGGTGGCGGTGGGGTTGGCCAGGGTGCCGAAGGTGCCGGTGATGTTGCCGCAGCCCTTGACCGCCCAGGAGCAGGCGAAGCGGTAGGTGGTCGACGGGCCGTCGGCCTTGAAGTAGTAGCGCAGGGTGATCCGGTTGAGCGCGACGGTGCTGCTGCCGGTGTTGGTGACCTGCAGCCAGGGCTCGGACTGGTCGGCGGTCGCGCCGGAGGCGCTGGTGCGGTACTGGACGCTGAACGCGTCGGCGGCCGAGGCCGGGGCGACGGTCAGCGCGGTGGCGGCCAGGCCGGCCGCGGCGATCGCGGCGGCCGCGGCGAGCCGGGCGCGCCGGCTGGTGGTGCGGGGGCGTGCGGACACGGTGGTTCCTTCCGTGGGGGGAGTGCCCCGCGGTGCGGCGGGGCGGAGGGACGTTCCGGCGGTGCACGTGCGGGGTGCGGCGGCGGAGGTGGTCCGCGTGCTGCGGGCGGCCGCTGACGGTGGGTCGGCGGCCGGGTCTGTGGGGGGTCCGCCGGGGCGCGTCGAGGGCGCGTCCGGTCGGGCCGGGGCCGGTCGGTCGGGGCGGCCGGGGCCGGTCAGGGCGCGTCGGGGACGCGTCCGGTGCGGTGGACGCCGAGGGCGGCCAGGCGGGGGCGGTGCGCGGCGAGGGCGGGCAGGAAGTCCCGGGCGTAGTCGCTGTCGGGGTTCCAGGCCCGGTCGGCGATGGCGCACAGCCGGGGGTAGGCGAGGTAGTCGAAGTGCTCGGGGGTGCTGACGAACTCGCTCCACAGCTGGGCCTGGGTGCCGAGCACCCGGGCCCGCTCGCTCTCGTCCCAGTGCGCGGGGGCGGCCTGGTGGGCGTGCGCGGTGGGCAGGTCGACGACGTACCCGGCCTGGCCGAGCGGTTCGTCGGGGAGCTCGCTCTGCGGGTAGTCGAGGTAGGTGGCGCGGTGCGGGGCCATCACCACGTCGTGGCCGCGCCGGGCGGCCTCCCGGCCGTGCTCGGCGTCCCGCCAGGGCATCACGGTGAACTCGACGGGCAGCGTGGCGCCGTCGGTCTCGGCCCAGCAGACCGGGACGCGTCCGGCGTCCAGCAGGTGCCGGCCGACCTGGCCGAGGAACCAGCCGCGCAGCTGGGCGGGGGCGGCCAGGCCGAGTTCGGCGGCCCGGCGGCGGGCGGCGGGGCTGTTCTCCCACTCGGTGGTGGGGCACTCGTCCCCGCCGAGGTGGACGTAGCGGGAGGGGAACAGCTCCATCGTCTCGTCCAGCACGGCGCGGCAGAAGGCGAGCGCCTCCTCGTGCACGCCGAGCACCGTCTCGCACACGCCCCAGTCGGTCCACACGTCGAGCTGCCGGCCGGGCTGGTTGCCCAGGTGCGGGTAGGCGGCGAGGGCGGCCCGGGTGTGGCCGGGCATGTCGATCTCGGGGACGACGGTGACGCCGCGTTCGGCGGCGTACCCGACCAGGCGGCGCAGTTCGGCCTTGGTGTACGCGCCCTGGTGGGGCAGCGCGTCGTACGCGGTGGAGCCGGCGTGGCCGGCCATGCTGCGCTCGCGGCGGGCGCCGACCTCGGTGAGCCGGGGGTAGGCGTCGACCGGCAGCCGCCAGCCCTGGTCGTCGGTCAGGTGCAGGTGCAGCACGTTCAGCTTGTGCAGGGCGATCCGGTCGACGGCGGCGAGCAGGCGTTCGAGGGGCTGGAAGTGCCGGGCGGTGTCGATCATGAACCCGCGCCAGGCGTGCCGGGGCCGGTCGGTGATCCGCACGGCGGGCAGGCTCCACTCGACGCCGGGCGCGGGCTCCGGCGAGAGCGCCTCGGGCGGCAGCAGCTGGCGGATGGTCTGCACCCCGTGCCGCAGGCCGGCCGGGCGGGCCGCGAGCAGCGTCACCTGGAACGGGTCGACCGTCAGCCGGTACCCCTCCTCCCCCAGTTCCGGCCCGGCGGCGGGGTCCAGGGCCAGCAGCACGGTGCCCTCCGCCCCGGCGGCCAGCGGCAGTCCGGTCGCGGGGCGCAGCAGGTCGCGCAGCAGGTCGGCGACGGCGGCGGCCTCGCCGTCAGCGCGCACGGTGGTCCGTTCGGTCAGGGTGAACCGTCCGGCAGCGGGAACGAGATCGACCGGGGTCGGCAGGATCACGGGGTGGTCTTCTTCCGGGGGTAGGGAGGCGGGCGGGGTCCTGCGGGTGGGACGGGGGCCGGGGCGGCCGGGCGGGGGCTCAGCCCTTGACCGCGCCGGCGGTCATGCCGGTGGTGACCTTGTTCTGCAGGAACAGGAAGACCAGCAGGACGGGGAGCATGAAGAGGCTCGCGGCGGCCATGGTGGCGCCCCAGTCGGTGCCGAAGACGTTGGCGAAGGAGGAGAGCCAGACCGGGAGGGTGCGGGCGTCCTGGTTCTTGATGATCAGGGTGTTCGCGAAGGCGAACTCGTTCCAGGCGGTGATGAAGCCGAACAGCGAGGTGGCGAGCAGGCCGGGGGCGAGCAGCGGGAGGGTGATCCGGCGGAAGGCGGCGGCCCGGGTGCAGCCGTCGACCTGGGCGGCCTCCTCCAGTTCGGCGGGGACGGCGGCGAGGAAGCCGCGCAGGGTGACGATGGTGAAGGGGAGGGTGGTCATGAAGTAGACCAGGGTGAGCATGCTGAGGTTGTCGAGCATGTCGGTGTCGCGGGCGATCACGTACATCGGGATCAGCAGGGCTTCCCAGGGCGCCATCTGGGCGGTGAAGACCAGCAGCAGGAACGCCCGGCGGCCGCGCCAGCGCAGCCGGCCGACGGCGTACGCGGCGAGCAGGGCGACGACCAGGGAGAGCAGGACGGCGCTGAGGGTGACCAGCAGGCTGTTGCGCCAGTAGCCGCCGAAGCCGGGGGCGTGGATCGCGGTGGAGAAGTGTTCGAGGGTGGGGTGCAGCGGCAGGAAGGCGGGGGTGGCGGACTGGATCTCGGCGGTGGGTTTGAAGGCGGTGACCACCATCCAGTAGACCGGGAACGCGGCGGTGACCAGGACCGCGAGCGCGGCGAGGTTGAGCGGCAGCCGGCGCAGTCGGCGGGGGGCGAGGAGCTGGCGGGGGGCGAGGGGGTTCACGCCTCGGCTCCTTCCTGGCGGTGCATCCGCCGCAGGGTGTTGACGAGGGCGGCCAGCAGGATCAGTACGGTGAGCGTGGAGGCGGCGGCGCCGAGGTCGTACTTGTGCAGGTTCTGGGCGATCTGGAAGGCGTAGACGGGCAGCGTGGTGGTGGCGCCGTTGGGGCCGCCCTGGCTGACCACCCAGATCTGGGCGAAGCACTTGAAGGTCCAGATCACTTCGAGCGAGGTGACCAGGGCGAACAGCGGCCGCAGCACGGGGACGGTGACCAGCCGGAAGGTCTGCCAGGCGCCGGCGCCGTCGATCCGGGCGGATTCGTAGAGCTCGTTCGGGATCGTGGTCAGCCCGCCGTAGAGGGTGAGCGCGGCGAACGGGACGGACTGCCAGACCACCAGCAGCACCAGGACGGTGAAGGTGGCGCCGGAGTGGGCGAACCAGGCGTAGTCGTGGTAGCCGTGCAGGCCCAACTGGTCAAGTGCCCAGTTGACCACCCCGAAGCGGGACTGGAAGAGCCACTGGAACACGGTGGTGGCGGCGATCACCGGGGTGGCCCAGACCAGCACCAGGGCGCTCATCACGGCCAGCCGCATCCGCTTGCCGAGCCGGACCAGCATCAGCGCGACCAGCGTGCCGAGGCCGGTGATCAGCACGGTGTTGAGGGCGGTCCAGCCGAGGGTGCGCAGCGCGACGGTCCAGAACTTGGGGTCGGTGAGCAGCGTGGTGTAGTTGTCGAACCCGACGAAGGGGGCGCCGCCGCGGATCAGTTCGGCCAGCCGGAAGTGCTGGAGGGAGATCACCAGGTTGCGGGCGACGGGGTAGAGCAGCAGGTACGCCGCGCCCACCAGGGTCGGGGCGATGAGCAGGTAGGGCCGGATCCGGGTGCGGAGCGGCGGTGACGCGTTGGTGGGCACGGCGGGGTGTACTCCTGTTCGACGGTGCTGCGGACCCGGGGGCGGGCCGGGCGGGGGCCCGACCGGGCGGGCCGGGCGGGGCCTGGCCGGGGTCAGTTGCCGCTGAGCGCCTTGGTGATGGCCTGGCTGGCGGTCTTGCCCGCGGCGGCCGGGTCGGCGCCGGTGAGGACCTGGGTCATGTACTGCTTGATCGGGTTGTCGGCCTCGACGGCGGCCCAGTCGGGCGAGTTGGGGGTGGCGTGGCCGTTGACCGCGCCGGCCGCCATCGCGGCGGCGCCCTCGTCGCCGCTGAGCACGGAGGCCAGGGTGGTCCGGTTGGGGACGTAGTTCATCTGCTTGGCGATCTCGGTCTGCCACTTGTCCCCGGCCAGTGCCTTGACCACTTCGTAGGCGGCCTGCTGGTGGTGGGAGGACTCGGGGACGATCAGGTCGGAGCCGCCGGTGAACACCGCGCCGGGCTTGTCGGCGGTCTTGCCGGGGATCGGGAAGAAGCCGAGCTTGTCCTTGAGCTCCGGGTTGGCCTTGAGGATGGCGGCGGCGCCGCCGGGGGTGGAGATCACCTGCGCGGTGTGGCCCTGGGCGAACACCTCGGCCTGCGGCGGCTTGGCCTCGTCGGCGTCCTTGGGGCCCTTGCCGAGCGCCTGGAGCTGCTGGTAGAAGCCGATCGCGGCCTTGGCCTGCGGGGTGTCCAGGGTGCCGGCCCACTTGCCGTCGGAGCCCTTGGCGGCGAGGTCGCCGCCCTCGTCCCAGAGGAAGCCCGCCAGCACGTACCAGGTCTGGCCGGTCAGGTAGATGCCCTCGTTGCCGCCGGTGTTGAGCTTCTGGGTGTCGCTGATCCACTCCTCCCGGGTCTTGGGCGGGGTGGTGATGCCGGCCTGCTGGAACAGGTCCTTGCGGTAGATGACCACCCGGTTGGCGGCGTACCAGGGGATGCCGAACTGCTGGCCGCCGATCTTGCCGGGTTCGGCGAGGCCGGGGATCCAGTGCGCGCCGTCGAGTTCGGCGGTCTTGTCGCTGAGGTCGTGCACGCCGCCGCTGGCCGCGTACTGGGCGACCTGGGTGTTGCCGACCTCGATCACGTCGGGGGCGTCGTTGCTGGCCAGCGCGCTGGTGACCTTCTGGCCGATGCCGTCCCACTCCTGGATCTGCACCTTCAGGGTGGTGCCGGGGTGGGAGGACTCGAAGTCGGTCTCGAAGTCCTTCAGGAAGGTGTCGGTGACGCTGTCCTTCATGATCCAGACCGTCAGTTCGGCCGGTCCGGCCGTCTCCTGGGAGCCGGCCCCGGAGCCGGAGGAGCAGGCGGTCAGGGTGGCCGCGCCGAGCAGCAGGGCGATCGCGGAGCGCAGGGTGGTCGGAAGTGCGGTGGATCTCACGGTGGGTGCCGCCTCAAGGTGACTGGGAACGCCTGTGGGGGGTTCTGACGTGCGCTGGGGTGCTCGAAGGAGGCCGACTGTTTACCAGTAGAGTGAACTGGTCCGGTCGGTGGTAAGAGAAGTTCGCACAGCCGCCACGGCTCGTCAAGGCCCCCGCGCCCACTTCATCGGGCCTCCGACCTGCAAGGAAACCTTCCAGTTCGGGGCTTCCGGGGCCCGGGGCGGCACTGGTAAGGTCCGCGAACTGGTCTGGTATGGTCTGACCAGTTCGAAGCGAAGGGATGGAACGATGGCGACGGATTCGTCCGGCGGAGCGGGATTGAAGCGCGATCAGGTCAGGGAGTACCTGCGCGAACTGGTCGAGTCGCTGACCCCCGGCGACCCGGTCCCCTCCGAACGGACGCTCTGCGCCCAACTCGGCGTCTCCCGGCCGACGCTGCGCGCCGGGGTGGACGAACTGGTGGCCGCGGGGCTGCTGGTGCGCGAGCACGGGCGCGGCATGTTCGTCGCCCCCGCCAAGATCGTCCAGGAGCTGACCCCGTCCGGCGGGGGCGGGCCGTCCTTCAGCGTGCCCCGGGCGTCGGGGAGTTGGACCAGCCGGGTGCTGGAGTTCAGCTCGATGCCGGCCGGCGCGGCGATCGGCCGCAAGCTGTGGCTCTCACCGCCGACGCCGATCCTGCACATCGTCCTGCTGCGGCTGGTGGACGGCGAGCCGATGGCGATCGAGCACCTGCACATCCCGGCCGCCCTGCTGCCCGGCCTGGCCCCCGCCGACCTGGAGCGCGGCGACCTCTACCAGCTGATGGCCGCCCGCGGGGTGCACGTCCACCAGGCCGTGCAGGCCATCGAGCCGACCGTGGTCAGCGACCGCGAGGCCCGGCTGCTGGCCGTCCCCGCCCTCTCCCCCGCGCTGCGCTTCGAGCGGCTGACCACCGACGCCTCCGGCGGCCCCGTCGAGTACGTCCACTCGCTCTACCGGGGCGACCGCTACCGGATCGTCTCCCGGATCTCGCTCGCCGACCCGTCCCCCGCCACCCCGGGCGACTCCCGCCACCACCCGGGCATCCCCCCGGGCGACCTGAGCACCCGCGGCACCGGCCCGACCGTCACCACGGGGGACATCCAGCCGCTGCTGTGACCCGCGCGGGGGCCGGGGCGGGGGCCGGGGCGGGGGCCGGCGCCCGGCCGTGCGGGGCGGTGCTCAGTCGCGCGGGGCGGTGCTCAGTCGCGCGGGGCGCTGTACCAGCGCCACTCGGTGGGGCGTTCCAGGCCGGGCAGGTCGCCCCGGCCGGTGGCCCACAGCAGGGTGGGCCAGGGGTCGGTGCCGGTGGGCGCGCCGGGGAAGAGCCGGTGCAGCACCCGGGCGGTGATCCCGGCGGGGGCCGTCCACTCCAGTCCCAGGCCGAGCGCCAGGTCCCGGGCGTGGACGAAGAGTTCGACCAGGCCCATGGCGGCGCAGCCCTCGGCGTCCGCCGTCCCGAAGCCGTGGAAGGCGCGGTCCTGCGGCCGGGCCGTGCGGACCATCGCCACCAGCAGCGCCCCGCACGCCTCCAGCACCTGGGCCAGGCCGCGCGGTCCGGCCTCCCGCTGGGCGAAGACCACGCTGGCGGGCTTGCCGGGCGCCTCCCGCCGGTAGACGAAGGGCACGGAGTCCTCGGCGGGCGGCGATTGCGGTCCGAGCTGGGCCGCGTAGGCGAACAGGTCGTCCGCCAGGTGCTCGGCGGTCTCCCAGCAGCTCCACTCCAGCGTCCCGGCGGGCCGGTCCCAGTCGGCGGCCGCCGCGGCCGGCCCGCCCAGCAGGGCGACGACCAGCCGGACGCCCTCGGCGAGGTCGTCCGCCGTCACCGGGCCGACGGCGCCGGGGTGTTCCGCGTGTTCGTGATCGGTCATGCGCCGAGCGTACTCACCCCGGGCCGGGGAATCGTCTCGACATCAAGCATCTTGATATCGAGAGACTTCTCGGGCAGAGTTGCTCCCCGCACGGACGAACGGCCCGCTGCGGAGAACGGGGAGCACCATGGGCGAGCGAGCGCGGAGCGAAGGACTGGTGGCCCAGCTGCGCCGGCCACCGGGCGGGCGGGACGGGCGGACGATGCTGCTGACGCTGTTCGTCGACCGCACCGGGACCGGGGTCTGGTCGGCGGTCTGCGTGCTGTACTTCACCGAGCTGAGCCGGCTGACGGCCGCCCAGATCGGCCTGCTGCTGGGCCTGTCCTCGGTGGCGGGCATCGCCGGCACCCCGCTCGCGGGGCGGCTGGCCGCCGCGCACGGGGCCCGGCGGGTGCTGATCGGGTGCCACCTGCTGCGGGTGGCGGCGCTGGCGGCGGTGCTGGCGTGCTCCTCGTTCGCGGCGCTGCTGCCGGTGGTGGGGCTGGCCACGCTGGGCGACCGGGCGGCCCGCTCGATGGAGATCCTGTACGCCACCGAGGTGGCGGGCGAGCGGCAGTCGGCCTACCGGGCGCTGTCGCGCACCGCGATGAACGCCGGGTACGCGGCGGGCGCCGGCCTGGCCGCGATCGGCCTGGCGGTGGGCACCGCGGCCGCGTACCGGACACTGGTGGTCGCCGACGTGCTCTCCTTCCTGGTCGCGGGCGCGCTGGTCGCCTCCCTGCACGAGCCGCGCCGGGCCGGGTCCGCCGAGCAACCGGCCGCCCCGGACCGCGAGCCCCGGCCCAACCCCTGGCGGGACGCCGGCTACCTGCGCTTCGTCGCCCTGGACGCGGTGCTCACCATCGACGACGCGATCCTCAACGTGGGCCTGCCGCTGTGGCTGATCCACTCCACCCGCGCCCCGCACGCCCTGATCCCGGCCTTCCTGGCGATCAACACCGTCGTCGTGGTGCTCGCCCAACTGCGGGTCTCCGCGCTGGTGCGCACCCCGCGCCAGGCGGTCCGGGTGGTCCCGCTGTACGGGTTCGCGATCCTCGGCTGCTGCGCGGCGGCGGCGCTGGCCCACCGGACGGGGGTGCCGGCCGCCTCCGCGCTGCTGCTGCTCGCCGCGGTGCTGGTGACGCTGGCCGAACTGGTCCGCTCGGTGGTCTCCTGGGAGCTGTCGGTGGCCCTCGCCCCCGAGCGGGCCCGCCCCGAGTACCTCGGCGTCGCGGGCATGGCCCACTCCACCGAGAAGGCCGCCGGCCCGCTGCTGCTCACCGGCGCCGTCCTGGCCACCGGCCCGCTCGGCTGGCTCACCCTCGGCGCGGCCACCACCGCGGCCGCCTACGCCCAGCGGCACTACGGCGCCGGGCGGCTGTCCCTCAGCCGCTGATCCCGCTGGGTCCGCCGGGTCCGCCGAGCCTGGAGCCGGTCAGACGAATGACCACTCGGCTGGTGCCCGGAGTCGGGAGATCGTCCGGTTCGAACGGCTCCGGCTCGCCGGCGGACCGGCTCGGTTCCGGCCGCTCCAGGCCCAGGGCCCATCGGCGCACCCCCTCGGGGTCCGGGCGGAGTGCCTGGCGCGGGGCGCGCCGGGCGCGGGCACCGGGGCCGCTCCAGTCCCCGGTGCTGACTCCTTCCAGCAGGTCCGCCGTCCGGTGGAAGAAGGCGGCCAGCGAGGCGTACTCCCCCTCCAACGGCCCGTCCGCCTCGCCCCACGTCCCGACCGTCCCGTCGGCCGTGTTCAGGAACGTCCCGTGGAGGGCGTCGCACTCGGCGACGACGGGCAGCCACTCCCGACGCCAGACCGGGCGGTCGGGGTCCGTGGCGGGCGTGCTCCGCTCCGGGTCGGTCTTGCCGAGGTAGACCCGCTGGATGTCCGCCAGGCCGAGCAGGAGGTGCCCGCCCAGGCCGGGCAGCGGGCACCCCCGCCGCACCCGGCCGGCCCGGCGATCGGTGCGCCCGTCGGCATCCACGTCGTTCAGCAGGAGCCACTGCCGCAGCTGCGCCGGGAGCTCCAGGCCCATCCGCAGTTCGGCCCGGTCGAGGGCCTCCCGGCTGCCCGGACCGCCGAGGGCGGCGAAGACCGCGGGGTCGTTCCGTTCGAGCCACCCGGTCACCCGGGCCCACGCCTCCCGCACGTCTCCTGCTTCGCCCATCGCTTCCCCCTCGCACGTGACAACCGCCGGACCGGCTCGGGAGGACGATAGCCGTGGCCACCGACACGCACGCTCCACAGCTCGTCCACTCGACTGCTCAACCACTCGACCGCACGACTGCTCGACCGCGCGGCCGTCCGTCGGACGGTCATCCGGTCGGACGGTCCCCGGCGAGCGCGGTGGGCCCGACCGGCGCGGTGAGGTCGGCGACCTCGGCCAGCACCGTCCCGTACAGGTCCCCGACGGTCGCCAGCGCCGCGGCGTGCAGGTGCGCCGCCGGTACGACCCGGCCGTCCGGCCCGGGCAGGGCGCGGGTCGCGCACGCCTCGGCGACCACCGCGGGCCGCCGGCCCTCGCGGAACGCGCCCTGGGCGGTGAAGGCCACGCACATGTGCGTCATGAACCCGGCCAGCACCAGGTCGCGGCGCGGCCCTTCCCCGTCCGCGTCGGCCAGCACCTTCGCCAGGTCGGTCCCGTGGAACGCGTCCGGGAAGGTCTTCACCACCACCGGTTCCCCGGCCACCGGCGCGACCTGCGGGCTGATCGCCCCGATCTCGGCCCGGACGTCGTACGGCGTCCCCGGCCCGCCGTCGTTGACCACGTGCACCACCGGCGCGCCGACCGCCCGGGCGGCCGCCAGCAGCCGGGCCCCGGCCGCGAGCGCCTCCTCGGCGCCCTCCAGGGCCATGACGCCCTCGCGGTAGGTGTTCTGGTAGTCGATCAGCACCAGCGTCGACTCCGCGAGCCGAGGCGGCGTGCCGTCCAGGCCGATCACGGTGCGCAGCGTGCTGGACACTTCTTGCGTGCTCATGTCACTCATCTCCTCGTCATGGTGCCGGAAGGCGGAATCAGGGGTGCGCGGCTTGCCGCCTACGGGCCGCCGGTCACCCGGAAGCGCTTGCGGTACGCGGCCGGTGTCGTGCCGAGGCGGCGGCGCAGCGTGCGGTGCAGGGTCTCGACGGAGCCGAGGCCGCTGGCGGCGGCGACCTGTTCGAGCGGCCGGTCGGTGCCCTCCAGGAGGCGCCGGGCGGCTTCCAGTCGCACCGCTTCGACGTACGCCGCCGGGGTGGTACCCGTCTCCTGCCGGAACACCCGGGCGAAGTGGCGTTCGCTGAGGCACATCCGGGCCGCCAGCGCGGCCGCGGAGAGGTCGGCGTCCGGGTGTTCGGCGATGTGCAGGCGCAGGTCGTCGATGTCCCGGCGGGCGGTGGGCGGGGTGCTGAGCGGGACGGAGAACTGGCTCTGGCCGCCCTGCCGCTTGAGGTACATCACCAGGTGCCGGGCGACGGACATCGCCAGTTCCTCACCGTGGTCCTCGGCGACCAGGGCCAGGGCGAGGTCCATGCAGGCGCTGATCCCGGCGCCGGTCCAGATCCTGCCGGATCGGACGAAGATCGGATCCGGGTCGACCGTCACCTCCGGGTGGTCGGCGGCGAGTTGGGCCGCCGTCGACCAGTGGGTAGTGGCGCGCCGGCCGTCGAGCAGCCCCGCGGCGGCCAGCAGGTGCGCGCCGACGCAGACCGAGGCGACCCGCCGGGCGGACGGCGCGAGCCGTTCCACCCAGGCGACCACCTCCCGGTCGATCCGCGCCCGGGGACCCGCCCCGTCCGCTCCTGGCTCGACCGCGCCCGGCACCAGCAGGGTGTCGACGGCCCCGGTGACCTGCTCGAACGTCAGGTCGACCGCCAGCCGGACCCCGGCCGAAGTGCGGACCAGCCCCTCCGCCGGGCCGGCCAGTTCCACCCGGTACCCGGCCCGGCCGCCGCTCTCCCGCCCGGCCAGGGCGAACACCTCGGCCGGGCCGGTGACGTCGAGCAGGTCGACGTCCGGGAAGACCGCGATCACCACGCGGCGGTTGCTGGGCATGCCCCCATCCTCGGCCGCCCCGGACGGCGTCCGCAATGACACCGTTCTGTCGGATCCGGCCATCCCCCGCCCCGCGCACCGCCCGCCGGAACGGGGGCACCCGACTGGACGCCGAACTGCCGTCCCGGCCCGTCACGTTGGGGCGCCGACGATGGGCGGGGCGCTCCGGCCACCGCAGGCCGGTCCGGCCGGTCGCCGGTCGGTCGTCAGCCGGTCACCGGTCGCCGGTCGCCGGTCGCCGGTCGGGCCCTGACGCACGGGCAGGGCCCCGGGGACGGTCGTCCGTCCGTTCCGGGGCCCTGCCGGTGGTGGTGCGGGGTGCGGAGCGCGGTGCGGTCAGTGGCGGTCCTGCCCGAACAGGTCGACCCGGATCGGTTCGACCGCGGGGCGCTCGCCCGGCTCCGGGTCCTGCGGGGAGAGGGCGATCGCGATGCCCGCGACGGCGAGGACGACCATGATGCCGACGGCGAGCGGGAGGATGAACTGCGAGGCGGGCGTGCCGCCGCCGAGGGGGCGGCCGTCGAGGTCGACGGTGACGGCGGCCATCGCGGTGTAGTGCATGGCGACCACCGCGACACCGGCGATCATCGCGGCGCCGAGCGCGGAGGGCAGGCCCTTGACGTTGAGCGTCATCCACAGCGCCGCGGTGGCGGCGGCGATGGCGATGAGCACCGAGGCGACGACCAGCAGGCTGTCGTAGGAGACCTTGCCCTCGACCTGCATCGCGGCCATGCCGAGGTAGTGCATGACGGCGACGCCGCAGCCGGTGAGCAGGCCGCTGAGCAGCAGGGTGCCGGTGCTCTTGCCCCGGTAGCCGACGACGCCGATGCCGAGGCCGACCACGACGACGGCCACCAGCAGGCTGAGCAGGGTGAGCGGGATGTCGTAGACCAGGCTGGAGGAGTCGACCATGAAGCCGAGCATCGCGATGAAGTGCATGGACCAGATGCCGCACCCGAACGCCCCGGCGGCCAACGCCAGCCAGCCGAAGCGCTTCTGCGGCTTCAGGGTCATGGCCCGGGCGGTGCAGCGCAGGCCGATGGCGGCCCCCGCGCAGGCGATGAGGTACGCCACCACGGGGTTCACCCACCCGTACTGAAAGCCGTTGAGGTGGGCCATGGTGCCGTGGTTCATGGGGGGTCCGATCGGAAACGAATGCACGTGCGAGTTTGCCGCAGAGACAATACCGCCCTCCGAAGCTTGGTCCGCACCAAGGTCCGTATTCGGCCTTTACCCGGCCTTTTCCCCGTCTCCGCAATTCCCCGCCTTCGCGATTTCCCGCTCCGGCCCCCGCCCCGACCCCCGTACCCACCCCGTACTCGTCCCCCGCTCCCCCGGCTTCCCGTGGCAGGCTGACGGCCGTGGAACGAGACGTGGAGCAGCAGCACTCGCAGCAGTCCCCGGAACGGCACGGCCGACCCGTGGCACCACCGGAAGCGCCCCCGGGGGCATCACTCCCGCTGCTGGTCGTGGACGGGGCCAACGTGGTCGGCTCCGTCCCGGACGGGTGGTGGCGGGACCGGCCGGGCGCGGCCGAGCGGCTGCGTGACGCGCTGGTGGAGACGGCGGCGGACGGGGTCCCCGGGGTGCCGGGGCCGCTGGCGGTGGTGCTGGTGGTGGAGGGCGCGGCGCGCGACGTGGCCGGGGTCCCGGGGGTGCGGGTGGTGTCCGCGCCGGGCAGCGGCGACGACCGGATCGTGGAACTGGTGGCGGCGGAGGCCGCGTCCGCGCCGGACCGCCGACTGCTGGTGGTGACGGCCGACCGCGAATTGCGCGGACGCGTCGCCGCCCTGGGCGCGGAGCCGCTCGGCCCGCGCACGGTCCGCCGCCCCTCCCCCGATCGCCCCGGCCGGACGGACCGACCGCCTCGTCCGACTGACCTCCCGTCGGACTGACACCGCGCCAGCCGAATTGCCCAGCAAGCAAACTGACGGCCGGATTCCGCTTGGCGGCCCGCCCGTTCGGACGGGCCTGACGAGTCAGCGCGGGCCGCACGACTCGGCGCGGCCGCACGACTCGGCGCGGGCCTGGCCGCTCAGGCCAGTCTGGTCCGGGCCGCGGCCGGGTGGGTGCGGCCCCGGGAGCTGATCGCGGGGCGGCTGGGGCGGCGGTCGGGCCTGGTCACCGGCGCGCCGTCGGCGGGGGCGGACCGCGCGGCGAGGGCGGCCTTGAGCGCGCGGACGGCCAGCAGCACGGCGACGGCGGCGAGTTCGGCGGGTTCGGTGGCGCCGCGTTCGGCGGCGGCGTGCTGGCAGGTCGAGCACCAGACCGCGCTGGCCCGGCCGCCGTCGGGGTAGTCCAGGCCCACCGGCACCAGGTAGTGGCAGCCGCAGGTCTGGCAGACGAAGAGCAGTCTCATCGCTGCACCACCCCCGAGCCGCCGCAGACCGTGCAGGGCGACCAGTAGCTGCGCCGCACCGGCTGCTGTCTCCCCTGCGGATCGGTCTCCACCGTGTGTTCCGTCTTCTCCGTCCCGCGCGCCCCGCCGCAGCCCGGGCAAGTCTGCTGCTCCGCCATCGGCCACCTCCAGACCACAGACCGTAGCGCGCCGACCCCCGTCCGCGACACCGGTTCGCCCTCGGACCACGCTCAAGCTTTGCCCGGCCCCACCGGCCGGCCGTCCACGTGTTCGGACGACGCGTCAGCTGCCGCCGCAGCCGCGCCCGCTCCGACCTCGCCCCGGCACCCGCTCACGGCCTCGCTCCCGCAACGCCCGGGGCGCGGACGGTGGGCGGCGCGCCGGTGCGGCGGCCCGCACAGCGTGTCCGATTCCCGCCAGCCGGCCGGTCGGCGGTGCGCGATGATCGCGCCCATGACCACACACGCGCAGGGCCGACGGTTCGAGCACCGCGGCGCCGTCCCCCGGGTCCACCCCACCGCCTACGTCGCGCCGACGGCCACCCTGGTCGGCGACGTCCGGATCGGTCCGCGAGCCCGGGTGATGTACGGCGCGGTGCTGGACGCGGAGGGCTCGCGGATCGAGGTCGGCGAGGCGGCGGTGGTGTGCGAGAACGCCGTCCTGCGCGCCTCCGCGGTCGCCGCCGACCAGCCGGTGCTGGTCGGCGACCACGTGTTCGTCGGCCCGCACGCGACCCTGTTGGGCTGCACCGTGGAGCGCGCCTGCTACCTGGCCACCTCGGTCAGCGTGCTGCAGGAGGCGGTGGTGGGCACCGGCTCGGTGGTCGCGGTCGCCGCCCTGGTGCACACCCGCACGGTGCTGCCGCCCGAGTACTTCGTCCCGCCGTACACCACGGCCCTCGGCGAGCCGGTGCGGCTGCTGGCACCGGGCGACCCCGAGGTGCCGCAGGCGATCGGGCGGCTCGGTTTCGCGGGCACCGCCTTCGGCGTCGACACCGCCTGGACCGACCGGATCGCCCGGCACGAGCAGATCGCCGAGATCCGCTCGGCGGAGTTCGGCGCGCACGCGGACGACCGGGCGGTGACTGACTGATCAATTGATTGACGTCCGTCGGGGCGAGGATCATCAACTGTTTGATCATCGACAATTGATGGATGTCTCCCACCCGACGAGCCGGGTTCAGCCCGTCGCGGGACGCTCCCCCTCGGCGCCCGGCCGGGCCCGCACCGCATCCGGCCGGGTCCGCACCGCGTCCGGCCGGACCCGTGCCGCGTCGGGCTGCTCCGGCGTCGCGTCCGGCCAGTCCGCGGGGGACGCCTCGACGTCGTTGCCGCGCACCCAGACGGTGGAGACCCCGAGCAGGCGGCGCATCACCGCGAAGCCGCCCTCCCAGCCGCCGGGCAGCCGCAGTCGGCCGAAACGGACGGCGCCGGCGCTGAACCTGGTGTCGCCGCTCTCCAGCATGCCGGTCCAGCCGGGCAGGCCCACCTCCGGGACGTTGCCGGTGAGTTCGGCCTGGACCGGGATCTCCAGTCCGTCGGCCAGCAGCAGGGCGGGGCCCCGGTACACGGGTGAGGTCATGCCTAGAGCGTGCGGGAGGGCCCCGGACCCGCGCAAATCACGCAATCCGCTTCGATCCGGGCCGGGCCGGGCGGGACCTTCTCGTTGGACGGAGTACTCCGTTCCGTAGCCGTTCGGCCACCTTCCGCCCCCACTTATGATGCAATATGACATTGCATAGCCGGGACGGCCCCGGCTGGCGTAGCAACGGGAGAACCCTCATGACCAAGCCCCTGGCCGTTCTGGCCGGTGCGGCAGCCCTGTCGGCGGCCCTCACCGTCCCGGCGGCGGCAACCACCTCCGACACCCCGCGGACCACCACCGCGTGCAGCCCGTCCGTCCTCCAGGGCGGACTGGCCACGCAGATCTGCGCGGACCGGACCGGCGACCAGGTCCGGCTGTACGGCACCCTCGGCCTGGCCGGCCCGCCCTCCCCCGGCACCCCGCTGCCGTACCGCAAGGACGTCACCGTCAGCCTGACCGGGACCGCCCCCGCCGGCACGGTCAGCCAGTACGTCCTGTTCACCGGCTCCGCCCAGCAGGTCGGCGACCTCATCGGCACCGTCCCCTGCGACGTCCCCGTCCGGGGCGGCTTCTCGGTGTCCTCCTACCCGCTGGGCCCCCACCCGGCGCGGATCGACACCGTCATCCCCTGCTGACACCCGCCGGGGCCGGGGCCCGCCCCTTCCCGGCCCCGGCACCCGGTCCCTCCGCCGTCCGCCGTCCGCCCACAGCGATCGGCGGACCCTCCCGGGCCGGGCTGCGGGAGAGTGGGGGCATGGGAGCGCGCATCGAGGTCGTCCTGGGCGACATCACCGAGCAGGACACCGAGGCGGTCGTCACCGCCGCGAACGAGTCGCTGCTGGGCGGGGGCGGGGTGGACGGGGCGATCCACCGGGCGGCCGGGCCCCGGCTGGCCGAGGCGGGCGGGGCGCTGGCCCCGTGCGAACCGGGGGACGCGGTGGCGACCCCGGCGTTCGACCTGTTCCCGCCCGTCCGGCACGTGATCCACACCGTCGGCCCGGTCTGGGACGGCGGCGGGTACGGCGAGGCCCGGACCTTGGCGTCCTGTTACCGCCGCTGCCTGGCCGTCGCCGACCGGCTCGGTGTCAGCAGCCTGGCCTTCCCCGCCATCGCCACCGGCGTGTACGGCTTCCCGCCCGACCTCGCCGCCCGGATCGCCGTCGACACCCTGACCACCACCCCGACCGACGTCACCCTGGTCCGCCTGGTCGCCTTCGACGCCCCGTCCCGCGACCTGCTCCGCGCCGCCCTCCCGGCCTGAAGCCCCGCCCGGCGCGGGGCCGCGCGTGCGGCACGTGCGGCGCGTTCAGTACGTCGAGCGCGTTCAGTACGTCGAGTACGCCGCGACCCGGTCGGCGATCCGGAAGGCGGTGTCGCAGTCCGGGCAGGCCGCCGGGCCGAACAGGTGGCGCAGGCGGTGGGCGACGGAGGGCCGGGCGTCGGTGCGGGCCCTGGCGTGCAGGCGGTCGACCAGTCCGTCCGGACCACCCGGAGGGTGGGATATCGCGTTGCCGGGCGGGGGCGGCCGGTGCTTGGGTGGGAGGATGTTGTTCCAGCAGGAGTTGATCGGGCGGGTCCGTGAAGTGTGCGAGGCGGACCGGGAGTTGGACGCCGCGCTGATGTACGGGTCGTTCGCGGCCGGGGAGGCGGACGAGCACAGCGACATCGAGTTCTGGCTGTTCTTCACCGAGGCCCGGCTGGCCGAGGTCGATCCGCACGGGTGGTGCTCGCGGATCGCGCCGCTGAGTTACGGCCTGTTGAACGAGTTCGGCTCGTACGTGGCGTTCTTCCCGGGGCTGGTGCGCGGGGAGTTCCACTTCGCGACGGTGGAGGGGATCGCGGAGGTGGCGAAGTGGCCGGCCCGGGGCGCGGAGGTCGAGCGGATGGTGCTGGTGGACCGCAGGGGGGCGCTGCGGCCGGTGCTGGCGGGGCTGCCGTTGCGGTACGTTCCGCCGGTGGAGCAGCCCCGGATCATCGCGGAGTACTGCGATCCGTTCGCGAACTGGCTGGTGCTGGCGTTCCACCTGACGGCCCGGGGCGAGGAGTTGCGGGCCTGGGACGCGCTGGGGCACGCGCAGCGGCACCTGCTGTGGATGGCGCGGTTGGCGGAGGGGGCGGTGGAGCACTGGCTGACCCCGTCGCGGGGCGCCGAGCGGGAGCTGTCGGCCGGGACGGTGGCGGGGCTGCGGGCGGCGACCTCGGCGGCGTCGGCGCCGGGTCTGCTGGGGGCGCTGCGGGGTGCGCTGGAGCTGGGCCGCCGGCTGTGGCCGGTGATCGCGGCCCGGCACGGGCGTTCCGCGCCGACCGCGCTGTTCGACGAACTGGACGCGGCGCTGCGGCTCCGGGAGCAGGGGCGGGAACAGCGGTAGGGACGGGAGCAGCGGTAGGGGCGGGGGCGGGGTCGACGGTGGGTCACCCCTCCTCGTCGTGGTCGTCGTGGTCGTCGAGGAGCCGTCGGACGAGTGCGTCGAGGTCGACGTGGTCGCGTTCGCAGCCGACCGGGACCACGCATTCGGTGCGGCGCAGGAAGTCGCGCAGGGCGGGGGCGGGCAGGCGCAGCAGGGCGCTGGTCTCCTCTCCGTGCAGGGCGAGCAGGACGTGGCCGTGGTCGGGGCCGTGGCCGGGGGTGACGGACATGTCGCCGAGTCCGGCGGGTCGGGTGAGTCCGGCGAGCAGGACGTCGCGGGAGAGGGCCCAGGTGACCGGGTGGGGGAGGTCGACGTGGTTGTCGAGGTGGACGGTGTAGGGCTCGTCGGCGCGGTAGCGCAGGCGGGCGGCGACCGGGACGTGGAGTCCGGGGGTGACGACCACTTCGACGACCAGGTGCACGGTGGGCCGGGTGGTGGTGCAGCGTTGCGGGGGGACGGCGGGCGGGGCGGGTTCCTGGTCCGGGTTCACCTGGCCCCACCGCCGTTCGTCTCCCGCCCCGCACAGCGGAGAAACGATTCTTCACTTGGTACCCGGCAACCCGCTGCGCGCCGCAACGCCTCTCGAACCTGCACGTCAGGACAACGACGCCGGGCCCGATCGGTGACACCCCGTTCGTCCTGCCCACGAACGGCCCGGGCGCACGGGTGCCGCGCCCGGGCGTTTCGGCCGCTACGCCCGGGCGAGCCGGCGGGCCAGTTCCTCCGGGAAGGCGTCCCCGTACGCGTCGGCCAGGTCGTCCAGGTCGATCATCGGCGGGATGTCGATGACGGGCTGGCGCTCGATCAGGAACGCCACCGTCTCGTGCACGATGCGCCGTTCGTCGCCGCCGGCCAGGCCGGGCCGTTCGAGCACCCCGTCGGTGACCCGGATCCGCGTCTCGGCCCCGACCGGGCCGTCCTCGACCCGGACCAGGTACTCGCGGTCGCCCAGGGGCTCCACCCGGATGTCAACTGCCATGGCGCAGGTCGTCCTTCCGTCAGTGCTCAGCCGTACGGCGGTGCCGACGCCGCGTCACCTGCCGGTCCTGCCGACGGGCACCAGCCGGTTCCACCTTACGCGCACCGAACGGCCGTCCCCGTGGGCCGCCCCGGCCCCCGTTCCGGTGGCGGGGTCAGCTCCGGCCGAAGCAGCGCTCCAGTTCGTCCAGGTCGTAGAAGGAGGAGCCCTTGGCGATCGGGTGGCAGGCGTCCTTGAAGGCGGTCTCCTTCTCGTTGTAGAACATCCGCACCAGGTAGCCGGGCCTGCCCGCGGCGTCGGCGGCGGTCCGGTACAGGTCCCACTGGAGGTTGGCGGCCATCGGCGCCACCTCGGCGCCGCGCCACGGGTTGTCGGCGTAGCTGTAGGGGTGCGCCGGGTCGGCCTGCCGGGTGCTGCCGGGCAGGCCGAGCAGGGCGGCCAGCGGCTCGATCTCCTCGGCGTGGGTGAAGCGCAGCACGGCGCCGGCGCTGCTGGTGCCGGCGGCCTTGTGCTCGACCTGGGCGAACAGGTCGTCGAGCAGGACGCCCGCCATCTCGTAGGTGATGGTGCGCCCGGTGAAGCCGGGGCCCTTCTGGTAGAACTCCTCGGCGTCGTCGAGGTAGCCGAACCACTGGGCGTCGGGGGGCGTCAGGAACCGGTCCAGGTCGGTGCCGCGGGCTTCGACGGACAGGTCGGGCGCGGCGCTGTAGAGCGCGTACAGCGAGCGGGCGAAGGCGGTCTGCCGCTCGGCGGTGAGGGTGGCGGCGAAGGCGGCGGTGAACAGGCGCCCGACGGTGTGCCGGGCGGCCTCGGCGGTGCGCGGGTCGGCGTCGACGGCGGCGAGGGCGGCGGCGAGCTGCGGGTCGTTCGCGACGTACGCCTGGTAGGCGGCGTTCTGCGGCTGCTTGTGGAAGTAGAGCAGGTTCTTGTCGGTGATCGGGGCCCCGACGGAGCCGGCCAGGGCGGGTTCGCCCTCGACCAGTCCGGCGGTGAAGGCGTCGGCGCTGGCGGTGGCCCGGGCGACGCCGGAGGTCTCGACCACGATCGGGGCGCCCTGGGCGGCGATGGCGTCGAACAGGCCGGGCAGCCGCTGTTCCATCCGCAGGGCGGTCCGCCGCTGCTCGTCGGCGCCCCGGGCGGACAGGTTGCCGTAGCCGATCGAGGCGCCGGCGTCGAGCAGCGCCCGTACCTGCGGGGCGAGTTGGGCGCCGAGGCCGGTCAGGCCGCCGGCCTGCTCGGCCTGGTCGAGCAGGGCGAGCACGGCGTCGCCGTCCTCGCTGTCGCTCATCGCGCGCGATCCGTGCCGGGCGACGTTCTCGGTGAACACCGGCACGTAGCCGGCGGGGACGGGCTGGTAGCGGCGGAGGTCCTGCTGCGGGGCGTACGGGGTCTTGGTGCCGTAGGAGTCGGCCCGGGCGGCGCCCTGGGCGGCGGCGGTGCCGGCGGTCGCGAGGGTGGCGGCCAGGGCGGTGGCCAGGGCTGCGGCGAGGGCAGCGGTGCGCTTCACGGTGGGGAGCCTCTCGGGGAGGTCGGCCGGGTCCGTCCCGGTCGACCGCCGCACCCTGCCAGCCGGGTCCGAACCGCCGCCCACGCCCGGCCGTTCGCCCGGTGTCCCCCGGGTGAACGGACGGAACCGGCGGTCGGCGGGCGGGCTCGGGGCGGGCGGGCTCGGGGCGGGCGGCGGGCCCCGCCGGGCTCAGCCGACGATCGCGACCGGGGCGTCCCAGGCGTTGCGGTCGACGGTGACGGTGGCGCCGCCGTACGTCTCCTTCTGGTTGACCTGGTACTGGTGGGCGCGGCGGTGCCCGCTCCACAGGCCCGCGGCGAAGGGGAAGCTGCCGGTGGTGTCGGCGGCGCCGTCGTACTTGGCGTACCACATGGCGTCGGGCAGGTCGGGGGTGTTCTCCCCGGCGGCCTTGGCGATGCCCGCGGCGCTGGAGGAGGAGAAGCCGTAGAACCCGGCCCAGTAGCCGGAGCCGTGCACGGCCCGGTTCCAGGACCGGACGTAGGCGAGGACGGCGTCGGCGCAGGAGGTGTCGGCGGTGTTGTACGCCTCGACGTCGAGGTAGAGGGTGCTGCCGGGGCGCATGCCGAGGGCGGCGGCCTTGGCGACGGCGTCGTTGCCGTCGGTGGTGCCGAGCGGGACGGCGGTGTCGGCGGTGAGCTTCTCGGGGCTGTTGCCGGTCTGGCACGGGGGCTGGGCGCCGACGTACAGCGGGACGAGCTTCCAGCCGCTGCTGCTGACGGACTTGACCCAGCCGGCGGTGAGTTGGGGCTGGGCGCAGCCGCGGTTCTTGCCGCCGATGTAGACGGCGGCGGCGCCGTAGGGGCTGGCGCCCCGCCAGGCGTTCATGGTGGCGAGGGCGGGTGCGGTGCAGGTGTCGAAGGCCAGGCCGGTGAAGGTCGCGGGCGCGGTGCCGGGCTTGGCGACGGGCGCGGCGGGCGGGGTGGCGGCGCCCTTGGCCGCCGGGCTCGACCCGGCGGCGGAGGCGGACGCGGTGGCCGGTGCCGGGGCGGAGGCGCTGCCGGAGGCGGAGGCCGACGCGGAGGCGGACGCGGACGCGGACCCGGACGCCGAGGCGGACGCGGAGGCGCTGGGCGAGGCGGAGGCTCCGGTGCTCTCGCCGGGCGCGGGTTCGGGCGTGGCGGTGGCGCCGTCGGCGGTGGCGGCGGGTGCGGCGGAGGCGGGGTGGTCGTCCCCGCCGCCGGCGGCGAGGGCGGCGGCGCCGGCGCCGATCACCAGGACGGCGGCGGCGGAGAGCAGGACGGCGCGGCGGCCCTGGGGACGGCGTCCGGACGATTCGCGGGCGCGGCGGTGCGACACGTGCTCTCCACGGGGCGGTATCTGATCTTGCGGATGGTTCGGCACACCCTAACGGGTGAAGGAGCGGCACACCGCCGCCGTCGAACGGCTGCTGGTCGCCGCCTCCCCGCCGGGGGGCGGGGAGGCCCGCGACCAGCGGGGAGGTCCGGGGGCAGGGCCTAGGATGAGGGTCGAACTGTCCGAGTCGGGCGCGGGGCGGCCGTGCCGGAGGGAGTCTCCCATGGAGTTGGCGGGTGTCGACCCGGGGCACGGCGAGGGCGGCGAGGGCGGGCGTCCCCGGCGGCGCGGGCAGGGCGAGTTGGCGACCGAGGTGCTGTCGGTGCTGCACCGGGCGCCGGGGCCGGTGACGGCGTCCTGGGTGCAGGAGCAGTTGGGCGGCGAGTTGGCGTACACCACGGTGATGACGATCCTGTCGCGGCTGCTGGCGAAGCAGGCGGTGGTGCGCAGCCGGGCGGGCCGGGCGTACGTGTGGTCGGCGGCGGCGGACGCGGCGGGGCTGACGGCCCGCCGGATGCGGCGGCTGCTGGACACCGAGCCGGACCGGGACGCGGTGCTGGCCTCGTTCGTGACGGCGCTGACGCCGGAGGACGAGCAGGTGCTGCGGGCGCTGCTGAACGCGGCGGAGCCCTCCCCCGGTGCCGGGGGCCGGAACGACGGGCGCTGAGCGATGGGCTTCTTCGTCTTCCTCCCGCTGGTGCTGCCGTTGACCTCGCTGCCGATCGCGCGGCTGGCCGAGCACCACCTGCATCCGCGCAACGCGGTGCGGCTGCTGTCCTGGATCGGCGTGACGATGGCGGTGTGCAGCACGCTGGCGCTGGGTCTGCTGTTCGTGGTGGGCACCGCGCAGATCCCGGGCAACCCGCTGCCGGACAGCTGGTCGGACCCGGAGATCCGGACGGCGGTGCCGTTCCACGAGGCGGTGGGCACGACGGCGGTGGTGGGTCTGGTGACGGTGCTGACGGCGTGTTCGCGTTCGCTGCGCCGGCACCTGCGGATCCGGGCCCGGGCGCAGCGGGTGCTGGCGCCGATGCCGCTGGATTCGGACCTGGCGGTGCTGCCGGACCCGGAGCCGTACGCGTACGCGGTGCCGGGCGTGCCGGGGCGGGTGGTGGTGTCGACGGCGATGATGGACAGCCTGGACGCGGACGAGCAGCGGGCGCTGCTGGCGCACGAGCGTTCGCACCTGGCGAACCGGCACCACCGCTTCCTGTTGGCGGCGCAGTTGGCGAGTTGCGTGAACCCGTTCCTGCGGCCGCTGCAGAAGGCGGTGGGGTACGCGACGGAGCGCTGGGCGGACGAGGAGGCGGCGGGTTCGGTGGGCGACCGGCGGTTGACGGCGCGGGCGGTGGCCCGGGCGGCGCTGGTGACCCGGGGCAGTGGTCCGGCCCCGTCCTTCGCCGCGTTCGCGTCGCCGGGTCCGGTGCCGCGCCGGGTGACGGCGCTGCTGAGTCCGGCGCTGGGCGAGTCCTGGCCGCCGCCGGCTTCTCCGGCGGGGCTGGCCGCGATGGTGGCGGCGGCGGGGACGGCGGTCTCGGCGGTCTCGGCGCTGAACGCGGCGGTCGCGCTGCTGCTGTTGGTGAAGGCCGCCACGCCCTGGTAGCGGGCGGGGCCCGGCGGCGGGGACGGGAGCCGGTGCGGAGGACGGTCGCGGGCCCGGCTCAGTCGACGCAGGGGACGCCGCCGGCCTTCACCGGCGGGCCCTGCATCTGCAGGGTGGCGGTGGGGGCGGGCTGGCCGGTGCCGCCGTCGGCGCCGGGGGTGGCGGTGACGGGGGTGTAGCCGGTGCCGAGCAGGACCTGGACGTGGCCGGGGGCGATCGCGGTGGAGGCGGTGGCGGTGGCCCCGTAGCGGGCGGCGATCTGCCGGGCGGCGTCCTGGGCGCCGGTGCCGTACTTGACGGTGGTGGCCTTGGGGTGGGTGTCGGCGGTGCCGGTCTTCCCGGCCCGGTAGCCGAGGGCGGTCAGGGCCTTGGACTCGTCCCCGGCGGCGCCGGTCACCGACGAGCCGTTGAGCACGTCGACGGTGGCGTCGGCGGCGGGCGCCTCGCTGGGGCTGGGGCTGGGTCCGGTCGTACCGGCGGGGGCCGGGTCGGCGTCGAGCGGCTGGCCGAACAGCTGCTTGACGATCCGGCGGAGCTTGACCGGGTCGACCTGGTTGACCTCCTGGCCGCCGATGGTGGCGAACTTGTCGATCGGCAGGGTGTTGAACTCGACGTTGCCGCCGGTCAGGTTGGGCGCCTGCTGGGCGAAGTCGAGGATCTGCCACTGGTCGTCTATCACCACGTCCTTCTTGACCACGTTCAGCAGGTCCTGCATCTTGCCGAGGTCGCCGATCACGCCCTGCTGCTTGAGCTTGTACTCGACGGAGGCGATGAACGCCTGCTGCCGGTGGGTGCGGTCGAGGTCGCCGTTGGTGAGGTTGTGCCGCTGCCGGACGAAGGACAGCGCGTCGGCGGCGTTCAACTGGCTGACGCCGGCCGGGAGTTTCAGTCCGGTGCCGCCGCCGGGCTTGATCACGTTGCCCTTGCTGTCGGTGACCCGGGAGACGATCGGGTCGTCGACGGCCTTGTTGAGGCAGACCGGGATCGGTTCGAGCGCCTTGGCGATGTCGTAGAAGCCGATCAGGTTGACCTCGGCGAAGTGGTCGATCGGGACGTCGAGGAGCTTCTGCACGGTCTGGATGGTGGCGGAGCGCCCGGCCTCGCGGCTCTGCTGCTCCAGTTCGGCGCCCTTGAGGCCCTTGGCCCGGAGCTTCTCCTCGGCGGCGTCCTTGGCGTAGCCGTACGCCTCCTTGACCTTGTGCATCTTGCCCTCGGTGCCGTCCGCGTTGTACGTCTGCACCCAGTCGTCGCGCGGGACGGACACCGCCTGGGCCTTCCCGCTGGGCGGGATGTGCAGCAGGATCAGCGAGTTGGTGTTGTACCCGCCGATCTCGCTGGAGCCCGCGTGCAGTTCGTCCTGGACGAACTCCTTGGGGAGGTCGTTGCCGTCCATGTCCTTCCGGCTGTCCAGGCCGATCAGCAGGATGTTGACGGAGGAGTCGAGGTGCGGGGGCGCGTTCTTCTTGGCCTGGTCGAGGGCGTGCGAGCGGTTGACGCCGTTGAGCTGCTCGGTGGTGTACCAGGCGAAGCCGCTGATGCCCAGGACGGTCAGCGAGAGGCCGCAGGCGAGGGCGCGTCCGGCGATCACCCCGGGGGCGGGGCGGCGGCGGACGACCCGGCGCGGGGTGCGGCGTTCAGTCACGGCGGGACCTCCGGGCGCGGAGTTTGCGCAGGCCGACGGCCAGCAGGGCGGCGGCGAGGGCGGCGAGCATCCACGGGAACTGGGCGCTGACCAGCTTGAGGCCCTCGGTGCCCAGTCCGGCGCCGTGGTACTCGTCGCCGCGGGCCAGGTAGTCGGCGCCGCAGGCGGTGGCCAGGGTCACCACGGGCGCGCCGCTGACCACCCACCACCAGCCGGCCCGGCTGCTCACCAGGGCGGCCAGGACCGCTCCCAGGACGGCGCACCCGGCGTACACCGGGCCGAGGCCGGGGGTGAGCAGTTCGTCGGCGAGCGCGCCGAGCACCGGCAGTCCGAGTGCGGGCAGGACGGCGGGCATCCGGTTCGACTCCGGGCCGCGGGCGGCCTCCCGGGCGGCTCCGCCGCGGGCGGCCCGCCGGGCCGGTCGGCCGTCGGGGCCGCCGTCGGGGCCGGGGGTGCGCCGCTCGTCCCGGTGCGGGCCGCGCTGTGCGGGGACGGGGTGGCCGGGCCGGGCGCTCCCGGTGCCGCCCCCGGCCCGCCCGTCCGGCCGGGGGCCCTGGGCGTCTCGCCGGTTCCGTGCGTCCGTCCGGTCCTGCTCGTCCTGCTCGTCCCGCTCGTTCCGCTCGTCCCGCCACAGCGGCGCGTCGTCGCGCGCGCCCGCGGTCCTTCTCCCCGTCATCGACACCTCTCGTCCACTGCCGCGCCGTGCCTGCGGCGTCCGACCGTTCCGGGCTGTCAGACGCCGGGCGGGCGCCTCCCGGTTCCTCTACATAGCTGTAGAGGTTCGGGCGAAGCATACAAATCCGCTCCGGGTACGTAAGCTCGCCCCCAGGTGCCGCCCGGCACCGGGCGACATCTGGCAGAACGCGACAGCCCGGCGCCAGGACACGGCCACCGGTCGCCCGGTGGCACGGAATCCGCGGCGGCACGCACGATCCGACGGACGGAAGGAGCCACCGGTGGCGGAACGCGGCGCGAAGTGGCCGTGGCTGGTCCTGGCCCTGGCCGTCCTGGGGATCTGGGCCTACGAGCGCGGCGGCGACCCCGCCCCGCCGCCCGCCGCCGCCCCGGCCGCGAGCTCCGCCACCACCGCCGGCCCGGGCTCCTCCCCCGCCGGTTCGCCCTCGCCCGCCGCCACCGGGCAGCTGGGCGACTACTCGCCGCCGCGCTTCGCCGCCCAGGTGGAGCAGTACGCGGCCGAGGCCGGGGTGAACCCGCAACTGGTGATGGCGATCCTGTTCAACGAGGCGTACAAGCCGCACGGCCCGGACGTCGAGCGCGCCTGGCAGAAGATGAAGCCCGACGCCTCGTTCGGCGTGGCCAACATGCACCGCGCCGCCTACGACGAGACCCGCCGGAACCGCCCCTTCGCCGACCGCCCCTGGGAGGACCTGCCCGACGACCCGGGACTCGCCGTCCGCGCCGCCGCCTGGCACCTGCACGACCTGGGCGCCCAACTGCCGGCCCACCCCGCCACCTCGCTGTCCCGCGACGAGCTGATGGCGCTGGGCTACAACACCGGCGCGGGCAACATGCTCGCCTTCGCCCGCGGCACCAAGCCCGGCCCCGAGGCCGGCGCCTACCTCACCAAGCTGCACGACAACTGGTCCAAGTCCGCGGACGCGCTGGCCGCCCACTGAGCCCCCGGGCGTTTCGAAATCGGAATGACCTACTTCACGGGTCCGCCCGGCCGGCCCCGCGCGCTCCCCCTAGGGTGACCATCGAGCCGTCAACTCGACCAGGGGAGAATGACGTTGGACATCGAACTGGCGGACGCCGTGGCCGCCGTGCGGAACGAACTGCTGAAGGCCCAGCGACTCGGGACCGGGCAGGAACTGCTCTTCGAGGTCGGTCCGATCGAGATGACGTTCGAGGTCGAGCTCCGGGCGGACGCGAAGGCCGGCGGGAAGTTCAAGGTCTGGGCGCTGTCCGCGGAGGCCGGGGGAAGCGTTTCGCGCGGGAGGACCCACCGGATCTCCTTCACCCTGACGCCCCGGCAGGCCGGCCGGGCGGACTTCCTGATCTCCAGCGAGGGCGGCGGCACGCGCCCGCCGGAGGACCTCGACGGCTACTACGAGGGCTGAGACGCGACCGGGGCGGTGGAGCGCGGGGGGAAGCGTGCTGAAGGACCGAGTGGTGATCGTCTACCGGCTGGGCACCCGGGGCTCCGGCTACCTGGTCGGCCCCGGGCTGGTACTGACTTCCGCACACGTCGTGGGCACCGCGGCGACGGTGTCGCTGCGCCGCCCCGGCACCGGCCGGGACTTCCGGGCGACCGTGGTGTGGCGGGGAAGCCCGGGCGGGCGCGACGACGCCGCACTGCTGCACGTCGACGACGACGGGTGGACCCCGCCGGCCTCGGCGGGCGTCCGCTGGGGCGAGTTCGTCACCCTGCGGACGGGGCAGCGGTGCGAGGTGATGGGCGTTCCCGAGGTGGCCCAGTACACGGGCTCCCCGGACGGCCGATCGCCCGGGGAGCCCAAGGGCTTCGTGGAGACCTCCCAGCTGACGGGGTCGGTCAATCCAGGTGACTCCTCCGTCGGCAACCGCTACGTGCTCGACAACGCCAAGTTCCCTTCGGGCTGGACGGGCAGGGAGCTGCCCTGGGCCGGCCTCTCCGGGGCCGCGCTGCTGTCGAACGGCCTGTTGATCGGCGTGGTCGCGAGCGAGGCCGCTTTCTACGAGCACTCCGCGATCGAAGCCGTACCGGCCTACTACCTCTTCCGTGCGACGAAGGACGACGCGTTCCGCGCGGCCCTGGAGAAGTACGGGGCCGACTCGCTACGGCTGGAACCCGTGGAGTTCGTCCCGCTGACCGACCCCGAGTCCACCGATCCGAACCGGTCCGGTAACTCTCCGGCCGCGCTGCTGCGCCCGGAGCGGGAGGTGGTCCCCTTCCACGGCCGCGGGGAGCTCCTGGAGGACCTGGTCGACTGGTGCGCGCAGCCCGGGGTGGCCGTGCTGCTGGTACACGGGCCCGGCGGCCAGGGCAAGACCCGGCTGGTGCGCGAACTGGCTGAACGGCTGATCACCGACCCCGCGCACGGCCGGTGGACCGCGGTGTGGGCGGCGTCCGGGGCGCCCGGGGAGGACGGCCCGGACCTGGCTCCCCTGGCCGAGACCCACCACCGGGTCCTGGTGGTGCTCGACTACGCGGAGCAGCGGATCGGCCAGTTGGCGAAGCTGATCGAGTCGGCCCCCGGCCGTGACCTCCCGTTCAAGGTCGTACTGATCGCCCGGACGGATGGCGAGTGGCGCGACCGGGCCAAGGAGCGCGGCGAGGCAGTGGCGGAGGCGCTGGGGCGGGTCGCCCGGGTCGTGCTGCCCGCGCTGGTGGCGGACGCCGGGGAGCGGCCGGCGCTGTACCGGTGGGCCGCGGACGCCTTCGCCGGGCAGTTGCGCCTACTGCCCGGCCGCGCGCACGTCGACTGGGCCGCGGCGGCAGCCGCGCTGCCGCCGCGCGACCTGGGGGACGCCCGCTACGCCAACCCGCTGACCCTGCACATGACCGTGCTGGCCGACTTGCTGGACGCGGGCAGTCCGCTGCCGACGGCTCCGCGGCCCTCCCGCAGCGGGCTGCTGGAGGTTCCCGCCGAAAACCCCGACGACGCGGAGACGCGTCTGCTCCTGCACGAGGAGCGGCACTGGAACGGGATCCTGGCGGGCAACGGGGTCGGCCCGACCGGCCCGGAGGCGGAGGCGTTCCGGGACGCGCTCGCCGCCACGGCCCTGCTGGACCCCGGCGACCACGCCCGGGCGGACGCCGTGCTGCGGCGCGTTCGGGGGCTCTCGGACGACGCCCGGCGCGGGACCGTGGAGAAGTGCCTCACCGACGCCTACCCTCCCGCCGGGGCGGCGACCGGCCCGTGGGGGGCCGTCCAGCCCGACCGGATCGCCGAGCGCTTCGCCGGGCAGCGGGTGCTGGGACGGCCCTACCTGCTCCCCGCGCTGAGTGCCGACCTGGCGCCCGGCGACGCCGAACGGCTGCTGACCGTACTGACCCGGGCCGCCCAGCACCGCCCGCTGCGCGCCGAACTCGCCCCGCGGGTAACCGAGTTGTGCACTGCCTCACCCGACGTCCTGGCCCTGCCCGCGATCGCCGCCGCCACCCACGTCGAGGAGGCGGCACCGCTGACCGACGCCCTGCTGCAACTGCTCGACTCCCCGTACTCCGACCCCGAGCGGCTCGCCTCCTGGGTCGAGGCGCTGCCCGACTCCTCGTACAACCTCGCCCCCTGGGCCGTGCGCCTGCTCGAACGGACCTTGCAGGTGCCCGGCGGGAACGACATCGACACTCCCGAAGAACTCCTGGCCCGCACCCGGACGCAGCGCGAGCTGTCCAAGCGGTACTCCGAGATCGGGGACCACCTCCGGGCCCTGTCGACGGCAGGGGAGGCTGTCGAGACGCTGACCGCCGCAACGGCCCGGCACGATCCCGGGACACCGCACGGGATCGCCCTGCGGAGATCGCTGGCGGACTGCCTCAACAACCAGGCGGCCTTCCAGACCCAACTGGGGCTGTGGGGCCAGGCCCTCGCCTCAGCCGACCTCGCCGTCCAGGGCTTCGAACTGCTCGAACGGCAGGGCGAACTGGACCGGCCCGAACACCTGCTGACCGCGCTGGGCACCCGCGCCACCGCCCGCGGCAACCTCGGCGGCCTCGCCCGCGCACTGGCGGACTGGACGACAGTGGTCGAGTGTCGGCGCCGGCGGGCGGCGGACGCCTCCGAGGCGGCCGTGGCCGACCTGGCCCTCGCCCTGAACAACCTCGCCCTGATCCAGCGCGGCTGGGGCCGGGGCGAGGAGTGCCTGCGCAGCAGCCGGGAGGCCCTCGCGCTGCTGCGCCCGCTGGCCCGGCAGCGGCCGGACGCCCACCGGCCCCTGCTGACGAAGCTGCTCGGCACCCTGGCGAACTGCCTCGGCGACACCGGCCACCCGGCCGAGGCGCTGGAGGTGTCCCGGGAGGTGGTCGCCCTGCGGCGCCGACTCGCCGAGGGCCGGCCGGCCGCCTACCGGGGCGAGCTGGCCCAGGGCCTCAACTCGCTTTCCATCGGCCTGAGTCGGGCCGGTTTCGGCCGCGAGGCCCTCGCCACTTCCCAGGAGGCCGTCGGGCACTACCAGGAGCTGGCGGAGGAACAGCCCGGGGCGTACCGCGAGCCCCTGGCGATGACCCTCAACACCTGGTCCAACGAACTCAGCGACGCGGGAGCGGCGGAGCAGGCGATCGAGGCGGCGGAGCGGGCTGTCGTCCTCTACGCGGAGCTGCACCGGGCCCACCCCGAGGCGTTCGCCGCCGACCACGCGATGGCCCTGAACACCCTGGCCCTGCGGCTCGGCGACGTCGGCCGGGGTGCGGAGGGGCTCGCCCTGCTGGAACAGGCCGTCCTGCTGTACCGGTCCGTCCCCGAGCCCCGGCCGGCCGGTGTCCAGGCGGACTTCGCGCGCTGCTTGAACAACATCGCGTCGGTGCACCGCGACGCCGGCCGCGACACCGAGGCGCTGCTGGTGGCCGAGCAGGGCGTGGCGGCGAGCAGGATACTCGCCGAGGCGCAGCCCGACTCGTTCAATCCGCTGTTCGCCCGACTGGTCACCACCCAGGCCCTGTGCCTGCACCGGTTAGGCCGCTTGGAGGAGGCGGCGGACGCCGCCGGGGCCGCGGTCGCGGCCGCCGCCCCGACCGCGGCCCTACCGGAGTCGGCCGCCCTGCTGGGCGTCCTCGCCGCAGTCCTGGGCCTGGCCCGTCGGCACGAGGCCGCGCATGCGGCACTGCGGCTGGTGGTGGACACACGGCGCGCGCTGGAGCGGATCGACCCCGAGCGCCACCGTGACAGGCTGCTGGAGTCCCTCGACCTGTTCCGCAGTCAGCTCGCCTCTGCGGGCAAGCACGCCGAAGCCCTCGAAGTCACCACCGAAGCGGTGGGGTTGCGCCGCCTCCAGCTGGAGCGGCAGCCGACCGACGAGCACCGGGCCCGCCTCGCCTCCGCCCTGTCCGGCACCGGCGACCTGCTGACCCAGCTGGGTCGCCGTCCGGAGGCCGCCGACCACGTGGCGGAGGCGGTCGCGCTGTGGGAGGCCCTGCCGCCCGCCGAGCGGGACGCCCGGATGCCCGCCCCGGCCCTCAGCGCGCTCTCGCACGCCAACGCGCTGTGGGCGGCCGGGGAGTCCGCCCGCGCCCTGGCGCTGTTCCGCGAAGTCGCCGAGTCGTTCGAGCGGATGCCCGCGGCGCATCCGGCTCGCTCTGCCGGGACGGCCCTGTCGCTGGGCCTGCTCGGCTCGCTGTCGGTCGAGGTGGACGGGGCGGAGGCGGCGCTGGCGCACCTGGACCGGGCCGTCGCCGCCGCCCTGGCGATCGAGGGCCTGGGAGTGGAGGCGTACGAGGGCATCGTCGCGGACACCTTCGGCTCCCGGGCCCAGGTGCGCACGGAGTGCGAACCGCCCCACCCGGGAGCGGTCGCGGACGCCGAACGGGCCGTGCGGATCTACCGGGGCCTGCCGGCGGCGGAGGCGGCCGCGCGTGCCGCCCAGGCGGTCAACGCGCTGGCCGCGCTCGGGGTCGCCCGGGCCCAGCGCGGGCCGGCCGAGCAGGCGCTCGCCGACACGGCGGAGGCGCTGGCCGCCGCCCGGCGGCTCGACCCCCCGGAGAGCGACAATCACCGGATCGCCCTCGTGACGGCCCTGCTCGCCCGGGCCCGGAGCGGGCTGCTGACCGGCCGCGGGCGGGTGGAGGCCGTCGCCTGCGCCGGGGAGGCCGTCGTCCGGCTGGAGTCGCTGGCGGAGACGGCCCCCGCGCTCTTCGCGTACGCGCTGCGCCGGGCGCACGCGCTGCGCGCGGAGGTGGAGGACGCCGACCGGTGGCCCGCCGGATGACGGGGCCGCCCCTGCGGCGGGCGGGCCGGGGCGGCGGATAGGATGACGCTCCGTCAGTTATCGCCCACCGGAGGGTAATCGTGTCCGACGACCTGCTCATCGCGAAGATCAGTCACGGCTTCGACCACCTGGACGCCGACGGGGACGGGCGGCTCACCGAGCAGGACCACGTCCTGATGGGGCAGTCGGTGGCGAAGTCGCTGGGGCACCCGGCCGGGTCGGCGCAGGAGGAGCGGATCGTCGGGGCGTACGTGGCGATCTGGCGGGAGCTGCACCTGCCGCACCTGCCGGCCGGGGCGGAGGCGATGGACCGGGCGGAGTTCCTGGCGTCCACCGCCTCGCTGGCCGACGACCCGGCGGCCGCGGCGGCCACGCTCGGGGCGCTGGCCCGGGCCTTCCTCGCGGTGGCGGACGCGGACGGCAACGGCCTGGTCGACGCGGACGAGTTCTTCGCCTTCCAGCGCGGCCACTTCCCGCAGCTGCGCCGCAGTGACGCGGACACGGCGTTCGCGCACCTGGACCGGGACGGCGACGGCACGCTGTCCGCCGGGGAGTTCGAGAGCGCGATCATCGAGTACTGGACCAGCCGCGACCCCGCCGCCCCGGGCAACTGGTGGACCGGCAGCCCGCAGGGCGACCCGGCCCCGACCACGCTCTGACCTGGTCCGGTTGACCGGGCGGCCGCGCCCGGGGGAGCCTGACCGGCATGACGGAACGCACTCCCCAACTGACCGACGACGCTGAGGCGTTGGACGACCTGCTGGACGCGGCATGCGCCCTGGCGGTGGCCCGGGGCCACAACGAGGTCACCACCGGGCACCTGCTGCTGGCCCTGCCCGAACCGCTGCCCGGCGTCACGCCCGGCGCCCTGGCGGCGGCGGTCGAGCAGGCCCTGGTGTCGTACGCCTGGCCGCGCTTCCCCGTTCCGGCGGGCGAGTTCCCCCCGTTCTCCCGGTACGCGGGCGAGGTCCGTCGGCGGCTGGCCGACGACGGACCGGGCCCGCTGGCGGCGCGCCTGCCGCTGGCCGTCCTGGACTGCGAGCCGGTCGGCCCCGGCCGCCTGGCGCTGCACGCGCTGGGCCTGACGACGCGGCGGGCGCAGCGCGAGCTGCTCGGCGCGGCGGCCGGCTGAGCGCCGGCGGCGAGGCCGTCCGGCCGCCTGCTCCTGCTGCCTGCCGCCCGGGAACCGGGCCCGGGTGAGGGGTGACGGGCGAGCCGGGTCCGACGGCGGGGGCGGTCGGACCGCGAACCACCCGGCACGGCCGGGGCCGTCCGGCCGGTGCGCCGCCCGCACGTCAGCGCGGCGGCCGACCCGCCTTCGGCACCCGTCCCGCGCCGCGCCGCAGCTCGGTGAGGTCCGCGACGTCCCGGGTGATCAGGGCGCGGGCGACGGGCAGGCCGGTGCCAGCCGAGGCGGTCAGGCGCTCGCGGACCTCGCGCGGGGTGCGCGGGCGCCAGCCGGGCCCGTCGCAGCAGCCGGACGCGAACCGGACGCCGGACTGCAGCAGCGCGGTGAGCGCCCGCCAGGCGGCGGTGTCGGAGCGGCGCGGGACGTGCAGGTCCTGCCCGGCGTCGATCAGCGGGCCGCGGCAGCGCGGGCAGGTCTCCGCCCGCCGCCCGTGCCGCTTGTAGGACGCCCGGCAGGGCGGGCACACGTGGTGCCGGCTGCCCGTCCCTCCTCGGAAGCACATGCCCGCCATCCTGACGCACCGTCACCACCTGCGGCAACGCGTTTTCCGGCGGACCGCCCGGGGTGCGGGGTGGATCGGTGTCGGGCGGGCAGACTGGCGGCATGACCGCTTCCCGCACCCAGGGCCCCGGCCCCGTTCCGCCGCCGGACCACGACGAGGCGCACGGGGGTGCGCTGGGCGGGCGGTTGAACTGGCTGCGGGCGGCGGTGCTGGGGGCGAACGACGGCGTGGTGTCGACGGCCGGCCTGGTGGTGGGTGTGGCGGGGGCGAACGCCTCGTCGACCGAGTTGCTGACGGCGGGTCTGGCGGGGCTGCTGGCGGGTTCGCTGTCGATGGCGGCGGGCGAGTACGTGTCGGTGAGCACCCAGCGGGACGCGGAGCAGGCGGCGCTGGCGCTGGAGCGGCGGGAGCTGCGGTTGACGCCGGAGGCGGAGCTGGCCGAGCTGGCGGGCCTGTACGAGGCGAAGGGGCTGGATCCGGAGCTGGCCCGGCAGGTGGCGGTGCAGCTGACCGCGCACGATGCGCTGGCGGCCCACGCGGAGACCGAACTGGGCATCGATCCGGACGAGTTGACGAATCCGTGGCACGCGGCGTGGGCGTCCTTCGCGGCGTTCACGGTGGGTGCGCTGCTGCCGCTGCTGGCGATCGTGCTGCCGCCGCAGTCGGTGCGGGTGTGGGTGACGGTGCTGGCGGTGCTGGCGGCGCTGGTGGTGACGGGCTGGGCGAGTGCCCGGCTGGGCGGGGCGGACCCGCGCCGGGCGGTGCTGCGCAACGTGCTGGGCGGCGGGGTCGCGATGGGCGTGACGTACGCGGTGGGGGTGCTGCTGGGGGCCTCGACGGGCTGAGCCGGACGCCCGCAGCCGCCGGGGGCCCGCACCGGAACGCGTCCGGTGCGGGCCCCCGGCGGCTGCGGGTGGTGCGGGTGGGCCGGTGGTGCGGGTGGGCTCAGTAGCGCAGGTCGGCGGCGATCCGGCCGGCGTCGGAGAGGGTGCCGTCGGGGACGAAGCTGACGGTGGCTCCGGTGTCGAGGGCGCGTTCGATGACCTCGTCGACGACGTCCTCGCGGGCGCCGCTCTGGCCCTCCTCGGCGGGGACGAGGTGGTCGCCGTCGTCGCGGGCGGTGGTGCGGAAGTTCTCCTCGACCACCAGCAGGGCGATCCGGCCCTCGGCGGCGGTCTGCCAGACCTCGTCGATCCCGGCGGCGAAGGCCGTCCGGCCGCGGGCCTTGTCGAGGCGGGCGAGGGCGTCGGTGATCTCCTGGTCGGCGTGCGCGCGCAGGGCGGGTTCGACCACCTTGAGGGCGGCTTCGGCGGTGCCCTGGGCCAGGCCGCCGTACGGGATCTGGGAGGTGGTGGCCTTGGTGATCGGGCCCGCGGCGTCCAGCAGGGCGAGCGCGGGGGCGTCGCCGACCACGTACAGCGGGCGGGGGTCGGCGGCGATCAGCTTGGCGATCCCGTTGTCGGCCTGCCGCAGGAAGGTCTTGGTCTCCTCGTCCCGGAAGGTGCTGGGGGTGTCGCCGATGCGTTCCTGGCGTTCGGGGTCGGGGTTGTCGTACACCCGGACCAGCGGGAAGCCGTGGGTCTTCGCCTCGGTGAGGCGCTCCTTGTCGCCGCCCCACAGGACCACCCGGTCGGCGGCGACCGCGAGCACCCAGTAGGGGCGTTCGGCGATCTGCGAGGCGACCAGGTTGCGGGTCAGGAAGGTGTCGGACAGGACCACCCGGGCGGGGGCGGTGCGGCCGAGCGACCAGACCTGGTGCTCGCCGGGCGCCACCAGGATCGCCAGGCCGTCCTCGGCGTGCACCAGGTCGACCTCGGCGAGCGCCTTGTCCAGCTGCTCCAGGACGTCGATCCGGTCGGCGCGGGAGACCTCGGGGTCGGCCTGGACCTTCTCCTTCGCCTCCGCCACCAGGTTGCGCAGGCGGACCGGGTCCTGCGCGTTGTCCGGCTCGCGGCGGTGCGTGGGCATCAGGATGGACACCGCGGGGTAGGGGCGGGGCCGGCGCAGTTCGGCGAGGGCGGCGGGGGTGAGGGCGGGGTGCATGGAGACCCTTTCCGAAGGCGTTCGGCCTTCTGTCTTCTGTGCGTGGACGCGCGAAGCCTGGCTACTGCTCCCGAATGTCCCAAATGTACCTATTTGACCTCCGGGGCGTCGAACCGCCCGGCCGGATGGCGGTCCCGCTCGCGGGTCCGCCCGCACGCCCGGCGGCGGAGCGCGTGGTGGGCGGCGAGCACCGCCGCCGCGCCGAGGGCGTAGCCGAGCAGGTCGGACGGGTCGAAGGTGGTGCCCAGGACGAGCCGGCCGAGCCGGCTGTGCTCGCCGAGGTCGGCGGGCAGGCCGGTGACCTGGAACAGCTCCACCGCCCAGCTGGCGGCGAGCGCGGTGCCGGCGGCGGTCCACGGGCCGAGCCGGGGCGCGGCGGCCATCAGCACGGTGTGCAACAGCGCGGTGTACAGCGCCCCGCCGAGCAGGGCGGCCGCGCCGTCCGGCACCAGGGCGGGCAGGGCCAGACCGAGCAGCAGCACCGCGCCCGCGGCCGCCAGCCACCCGGCCCGGGCCCGCCGCTCCCCCGGGGTGTCCCCCGAGCCCCGCGAGGGGCGCCGGGCGGCGTCCGGTGCGCCGGGCCGACGGGACGTCACTTCCCTTTCCAGGGGCGTCCGGTGGCCGTCCGGGCGGGGGTGCTGGCGGCGCGGCGGGCGCCGGTCGGTGGTGCGCATCCGCACAGCCCATCACACGGGGCGCGTACGGGTGCCGCCGGGGGCCGGTTCCACCGTGGTGGCATGCGGACCATCGAGTTGACCTGTGATCCGGCGTTCGACCGGGCGGTGCGGACGGTGTGGCGGCAGCCGGCCGACGGTGGGCGGACTCGCTCGTGGACAACCCGCACCCGGGGCACCGCCCGCACCTGACCCTGGCGGTGTGCGGCGCGATCGCCCCGGAGCCCAACCCGCCGTATCCGCCGGGCCGTTGGATGCCGCACCTGGGCCTGACCCGCCGGATGGAGCCGGACGGGCTGGCGCCGGCGCACCGGCTGCTGGGCCGCCGCCCGGACCCAGAGGGGGTGTTCGGCGCGGCGCGCTCCTTCGACGGCGAGAGCCAGTTGACCGATCCGCTCGTTACCTGACGGGTCGTCAACTCGCGTTTATCGAACGTCCATCGCCGTGGGCGAGACTCGGGGACGCCGCACCTGCCGCACCGAGCCGCGAAGGACTCCCCTTGCCCCAGAAGCTCTCCGACCAGCAGAAGCTGGTCGTCCAGGACATGGACGCCAAGATCACCGCCCTGGTCGGCCGACTCACCGCGGCCGACCTGCGGGCGCTACTCGTCGGGGCCGCCCCCGGCGGGCCGGAGGAGGCCGACTTCGGCCGCCGGTTCCGGGCCCTGTCCGGAGAGCTGGCGGCGCTGGGCGACCTGGTCCAGACGGAGGCCGGACTGTCGCCCTCGGTCGGGGCCAACACGTCCATCACCGCGGGGGCGAACCCGCAGCTGCTCCGACTGGAGCTGCGCCCGGAGCTGGTGGAGTCCGTCACGTCCTCGCACCTGAACACCCTGACGGTGCTCCACGAGCTCTCCCACACGCTGCGGGAGGGCGGGGCTTTCCCGGTCAAGGACTACGCGTACCGGTCGGAGTGGGCCTGGGGGTACCTGACGCCCGCGCTGACCGCGGTCAACGCGGACAGCTACGCCGAACTGGCGGCCCGGCTGGCCGAGGGCGCGCTCGGGCGGCCGGGACGCTACGGCAAGCTCGGCCCGCTGCCGGCCCAGCGCGAGCACCTGCGGAGCGTGGCGGGGCGGACCGTCCTCGGGGCGGCGTTGGCCTGGGTCGACCTGGTGCTGAACCGCGCGTGGATCCGCGGCTCCGGCGCGCTCGCGCACGCCGAGGTCGATGTCCCGGACTCCGAACTGGCGGCCCGGCAGAGGGCCTGGTCCGCTGACCCGGACCAGGCCGCCCTGGTGGCCTTCGAGCAGAAGCTGGTGAGCGAGGGCCTGATCGCCGCCAGGTACTCGGGGCTCGGGTCCCACGGGCTGAGCTGGCTCGGGAAGGGGGCGGTGCGCGGGATCTCGGACTGCCTGGAGCGGGCGAAGCAGCTGCTGTCCCGGCTGGAGGTGGTGCCGGTGGCCGCCGACGGCGGGCACGTCTCCTGCGACGCCTCGTCCGGGGCGCTGATGGTGTGGCGCGGCGTGTTCGGGGAGGACGTGCAGCGGCTCGGCGGGCGGATCCTGGAGGCGGTGCTGGCGGCCGTCGCCCCGGCCGGCTTCTACCAGCCGGCCTACGCGTCGCGGCTGCGCGACATCGTCGACTGGCTGGTGGAGAACGACCGCCCGCAGGAACGGCTGGCCCTGCAACCGCTCCTGCGGGCCCTCACCGCGCTGCCCGTCCCGGCCACCACCGCGCAGGACTGGGACGCCCTGGCCCAGGCCCTCCCCCGGGCGATCCTGGCCGACGTCGCCACCCGCTGGCAGCTGGTGGCGACCCACGCCGCCGACACCGCGGCCCTGGCGCCGGAGAAGCGGAAGGCGCTGCAGCACCTGGACACCGTGCTGCGCCGCGACGTCGGCCAGGCGACCGCCGTCTCCCGCCGGCTGACCACCACCAAGGCCGAGGTGGACGCCCTGCTCGCGGCGGTGGACGCGGTCGCCAAGCAGGTGGTGCCGCACTTCAAGGACGAAGCGGCCCGCTACGCGGACCTGCGCCTGGAACTGAGCGTGCTGCGCCGGTAGCGGCGGGCGCCGGGAGGGCGGCCTCCAGAAGGTCGGTCTCGGGGAGGGTGGCCTCCGGGAGGGTGGTGAAGAACTTCCGGACGTCCCCGGCGAGCAGGGCGGGCACCTCCATCGCGGCGAAGTGCCCGCCCCGGTCGAACTCCGACCAGTGCGCGACCCGGTAGCGGCGTTCGACCAGCGGGCGGACGGCCAGGGTGATGTCGTGCGCGAAGACCGCGACGCCGAGCGGGGCGGGGCAGGGGGTGGCGCCGCGCGGGGTCTCCCGGGTGAGGCGGGCGGCGGAGGCGGCGGTGGCGGTCAGCCAGTACAGGGCGACGTTGGTGAGCAGGCGGTCGTCGTCGACGGGGGTGGCCGGGTCGGTCCAGTGCGCGAAGCGTTCGGCGATCCAGGCGAGTTGGCCGACCGGGGAGTCGGTGAGCGCGTACCCGAGCGTCTGCGGGGCGGTGGCCTGGAGGGCCTGGTACGGCGGCCGGTTCGCCTGGAGGGCGCGGACCGTGTCGAGCCGGGCCTCGTCGGCGGCGGACAGTTCGCCGGCCGCCGGGTCGGGCGGCAGCGGCAGGTAGGTGACGTGGACGCCGACCACCCGGTCGGGGGCGTGCGCGGCGAGCGCGGTGGAGATTCCCGCGCCGAAGTCGCCGCCGTGGGCGCCGTAGCGCCGGTAGCCGAGCCGGTCCATCAGTTCGGCCCAGGCGCGGGCGACCCGGGCGACGTCCCAGCCGCGTTCGCGGGTGGGGCCGGAGAAGCCGAAGCCGGGGATGGACGGGACGACCAGGTGGAAGTCGCGGCGCAGCGGTTCGAGGACGTCCAGGAACTCCAGGAAGGAGCCGGGCCAGCCGTGGGTGAGGACCAGCGGGAGGGCGTCGGGGTTCTCGGCGCGCAGGTGCAGGAAGTGGATCCGCTGGCCGTCGATCTCGGTGGTGAAGTGCGGGAGTTGGTTGAGCCGGGCTTCGTGGGCGCGCCAGTCGTGGCGGGTGCGCCAGTGCTCGGCGAGTTCCCGGAGGCGGGCCAGCGGGAAGCCGTAGTCCCAGCCGGCGCCGTCGATCTCGTCGGGCCAGCGGGTGCGGGCGAGGCGGTCGGCGAGGTCGTCGAGGTCGGCTTGCGGGACGTGGATGCGGTAGGGCTCGATCACGGTGTCACCTCGGTGCGGTCGGCGGCGCTTTCGTTAGCGCCATAAACGTTCGCCGCACTAACGAATGTAGACTGTTAGTGGCACTAACGCAACAGTGGAGGACCCCGCATGAGCCCCGCCCCCGACGACGCCACGCCCGAGCGGCTGCGCGCCGTCCCCAGCCGCCTGCTGGCCGGGGCCGCCGCCGCGGCCGACCGGCTGGTGAACGACCGGCTGGCCGCCGAGGACGCCCGCAAGTGGCACTTCGCGGTCCTGGTCGCGCTCGCCGAGACCGGCCCCGCCAGCCAGTCCGAGCTCAGCCGCCGCACCGGCGTCTACCGCAGCGACATGGTCGCCGTCCTGAACGAGCTCGCCGACGCCGGTTTCCTGGTCCGTGACCCCGACCCGGTCGACCGGCGGCGCAACGTCGTCTCCCTCACCCCCGCCGGGCGGGCCCGGCTGCAGCGGCTGGACGCCCTGGTCACCGCCGCCCAGCAGGAACTGCTCGACCCGCTCTCCCCCGCCGAGCGGACCGAGTTCGTCCGCCTGCTCGCCCTGCTGAACGCCCGGCACCGCCCCTCGCCCGAGGGCTGACCCGCCCGCGGAACGCCGCCGGGGCCCCACGGCGGGGGCCCCGGCGGGTGGTCGGGCCGGTGTCACCAGTCCGAGTTGCTCGCCCCCAGGCAGAGCCGGACCTGGTCGAAGCCGTTGCCGTCGGCGTCGTCGGTGTACGCCAGGGTGAGCGTGCCGAACGGGGAGGAAGCCACCGCGAGTTGCTCCTGCCGGCCGGTGGTGGTCTGGCTGACCGACTGGGCCGGGAGCCGGCCCGTGGAGCTGCCGTCGGGGTTCAGGCCCCGGGCCCACACCGCCGGGTCGGTGCCCGCGACGCTCCAGCCGACCACGACTTCGCGCTGGTCGTCGATGCCGATGCCCGGGCTGCCCGCGCCGGTGCCGGCGGAGACCTCGGTCTCGGCCGCGCCGGGGGTGCCGGCCGCGGTGAACGAGCGGGCCCACACGCCGCGGGTGCCGGTGTGGTCGGACTCCCAGGCCACCGCGAAGTCGCCGTTGAAGTCGGCGGCCACCGCCGGGTGCTGCTGCTGCCCGGCGCTGACGCTGTTGGCGCTGCGCCGGGTGAGGGTGACGGCCCCGTTCGCCTTGGCCAGCCCCACCAGACCGATCTGGTAGTAGCCGTTGCCGTCGGTGTCCTCGTCCCAGACCACGACGGCGTTACCCGAGGCGGAGGTCGCCACGTCGGGGTTGTGGTGCGCGCCGCCGGTGGCGTTGACCGTCACCTCGTACGCCTTGGTGGCCGTCCCGGTGTACCCGGCGGCCTTCACGGTGGCCGCCGCGCCGGTCTGGACGTCCTCCCAGACCACGGTGAAGGCGACGGCGGTGGCGCTGCCGGGCGCGCCGTCCGGGTCGACCGCGACGTGCGGGTGGATCTGCTGGCCGTCGGCGTCCGCGTTGGCCCGGCCGGAGCCGAGCAGCGCGCCGGTCGGGGAGAGCACCCGGTAGACGACGTTGTAGTAGCCGTTGCCGTCCGGGTCCTCCGCCCAGACCACGACGGCGTTGCCCCGGTCGTCGAGGCCCACGTCGGGCTGCAGGTGGCGCCAGGCGGTGCCCGCCGTGCCGCCCGCCGAGAGCTTCTGCTCGTAGGCGGAGGTGCCGTTGCGGAACATCCGCACCCACACGTCGGTGTGCGCGTCGTCGGCCGGGTCGGTGGCGTCGCGGTCGTCCTCCCAGACCACCGCGGTGTCGCCGATCCGGTCGGCGGCGACCGCGGAGGTGTCCTGGTCACCGGTGGCGGCGCTGTTGACGGTCGTCCAGGAGGTGGGGCCGGCCGCCGAGGCCGGGCCGACCAGGGCCAGTACGGCGGTGCAGGCGGCGGCGAACGCGCCGAGCACGGAGAGCTTACGCATCGGCCAACCCCGGCTGTCCGTCGTGGATGTGGAAGGTGCGGGCGGTGGTGGCCGCCGCGCCGTGCTCGGTCACCGTCGCCACCGAGCGGAAGTCGGCGGTGATCTGCGCGGGCGTGATCCGGGTGCGGACGTAGCCGCGCCGGTCGGAGTAGAACCGCAGGTGCGGGTTGAGCGCCCCGTTGGGGACCGCCGTGGTGGCGCTGCCGTTGCCGCCGCTGGTGATCGAGGTGCAGACCAGCTCGGAGCCGATGGTGGCCGAGGACGGGTTCGCGTAGTCGGCCTTCAGGTCGTTGCCCCAGGAGGCGTGCACGTCGCCGGTGAGCACCACCGGGTTGCGCACCGCCCGATCGGTGATGCCCTGCTGGATCCGGGCCCGGCTGGCCCGGTAGCCGTCCCAGGCGTCCATGTTCATCGCGCCCGCCGCGTTCACGTTGCGGGCGAAGAACACCTGCTGCCCGATCAGGTCCCAGGTGCTCAGGTGCTGGCCGAGGCCGTCCAGCAGCCACGCCTCCTGGGCGGCGCCGGTGATCGAACGGCTCGTCAGGTCGGCGTCGGCGCAGACCTTCGACCCGTCGCCGCACGCCTGGTCGTCGCGGAACTGGCGGGTGTCGAGCATGTGGAAGGTCGCCAGGGTGCCCCAGCGGACCCGGCGGTAGAGCTGGATGCTGTTCCCGACGGGGGTGGCGGCGGCGCGCAGCGGCATGTTCTCGAAGTACGCCTGGTAGGCGGCGGTGCGCCGGGCCGTCCACTGGGCGGCCGTCAGGACGGGGCTGCTGTCGGCGCGGACCATGTTCGCGTAGTTGTTCTCCACCTCGTGGTCGTCCGGGACCACCAGCCAGGGCGCGATCGCGTGCGCGGCCTGCAGGTCCGGGTCGGTGCGGTAGAGCGCGTAGCGGCGGCGGTAGTCGGCCAGCGAGACGATCTCGCTGCCGAGGTGCTGGCGCACGCCGTTGGTGGTGGCGCCGCCCTCGTAGATGTAGTCGCCCAGGTGCAGGATCAGGTCGGGGCGGTCGTCGGCCATCCGGCGGTACGCCGTGTAGTAGCCGCTCTCGTAGTGGGCGCAGGAGGCGAAGGCCATCGTGAAGTCGCGCCCGACCGAGGTGGGCGCCGGGGCGGTGCGGGTGCGGCCGACCGGGGAGATGAACCCCTGGGCCCGGAACCGGTAGTAGTACTCGGCGTCCGGGGCGAGCCCGCCGGCCAGCACGTGCACCGAGTGGGCCTGGGCGTAGCGGGCGGTGACCGTGCCGGAGCCGACCAGGGTGGCGAAGCTCTCGCTGGTGGACACCTGCCAGTCGACCGCGACGTCGGCGTCGGGCATGCCGCCCTGGCCGTCCGCGTTGGTCGGGGCGGGGGCCAGGCGGGTCCAGAGCACCACGCTGCTGTCGTCCGGGTCACCGGAGGCGACGCCGAGCGTGAACGGGAAGGGGGTGGCGGCGGCCGAGGAGCTGGCCGTGGCACCGAGTTGGAGGGCGGCGGCACCCGCGGTGGTGAGCCCGCCGAGGAGGAAGATGCGGCGACTGAGGTTGCTCATGACCGTTCATGGTCACGGACCCGGGTGAACTCCCGACCCTGCTGCGGGGTCCGTCAAGTGACAGGGCAGCGGCGCGAGTTGACCGGCCAGGCCGGGGCGCCCCGGGCCGGCCGCAGGGCGCTCCGGGTCGGCTGCGGGGCGGCTGCGGGTCAGCGGCGGCGGGTGCCCCGGGCAGTGGCGGGGACGGTGAGGCGGTGCGGGCGGTCGGCGGCGAGGAGGTCGTCGAGCTGGCCGGTGACGGTGGCGCGCAGGTCGTCCGCGTCGGTGAACTCGTGGTCCTCGAACAGGGAGTGGCCCGTCCACATCAGGTTGGCGCAGACCCGGGCCGGGACCTGGCCGGTCTGGGCGCCGAGGCCGACCAGGGCGACCGAGGCGATGCTGCCGGGGGTGGCGGCGTTCTGCCGGTGCACGGCCTGGAAGGCGGCGGCGCAGGCGAGGGCGACGTTCAGGGTCTGGCTGACGTCCTGGGTGGAGGTGCGCATGGTGGGGGTGGAGATCAGGAAGCGGGGCACGGCCGCGCCGGAGGGCACGCAGACGGCGCTGCCGACCTTCAGTTCGCCGCCGTGGCCGTCCCGGATGGCGCGCTGGACGCGCAGTTGGATGCCGGCGCCGAGGTGCCGCTTGATCACCGCGTCGAGGCCGCCGTTCATCAGGCCGCGGGAGTTGGTGGGGGTGACCCAGGCGTCGGCGTCCACGTCGAGGATCGAGCCGGTGCGGATCTCCACGCCCGGGGTGCCGGCGAACGCGGTGCGCCAGGCGGCCACCACGTCGGTGTTGAGGTCGGTCAGCACCACGCGCAGCGGCTTCGGGGCGTGCTTGACGGTCATGCGGGCGAACTCCGTTCGGCCGGGGGCTCGTTGTCGGTTCCGACGCTATCGGTGGGCACCGACAGGGCCGGGCCGGCGGTCTGTCGGCGGCGTGGCCTAGCGTGATCTTCGATCGCACCGCCTCCCCTCCCCTCTCCCGGTTGGAGTCCGCCATGTCCGAGCCCACCCCGTCCGCCGCCGACCCGAACGACCCGCTGGCGCTCGCCGAGCTGTTCGCGGGCGGCGGCGAGGAGTGGTTCCCGGTGCTGAAGCGGTCGATCGAGCTGCACCGGGACGCGGCCTCGTTCATCGGGCCGAACCGTCCTCAGGACGTGGTGCCGGTGAGGGAGTTGACCTTCCAAGCACTGAAGCCGAACCCGCCGGGCAAGTGGAAGGTGGTGGTGTTCGGGCAGAACCCGTACCCGCGGCCGGAGAGCGCGACCGGCATCGCGATGTTCGACAACACCTTCCAGAACTGGGCGGACAGCCAGTTCGGCCGGGTGGTGAGCATCCGCTGCATCATCAAGGCGGCGGCGATGTGGAAGTACGGCGTCCCGAAGAAGACGCCGATCGCCGACCTGCGGGCGCTGCTGGCGCAGCACGGCACCGTGCAGCCGCCGGAGTGGTTCCAGGCGATGCTGACCCAGGGCGTGCTGCTGCTGAACGCGGCGCTGACGGCGAGCAGTGACGGTTCGACCTCCCCCGCGGCGCACACCAAGTTCTGGAAGCCGGTGGCGACGACGATCGTGGAGGAGATCCTGCGGGCCAAGCAGGAGGGCCCGGAGGAGGACCGCGGGGTGGTGTTCGCCTGGTGGGGGACGCACGCGCGGGCGCTGAAGCAGTCGGTGGAGTGGATCGCCCGGCGCTACCCGGACGTGCGGGTGCGGCACATCGACCACCCGAACCCGGCGGCGCAGGGTGACGTCTTCTGCGACGGCGAGCACTTCGCCCGGGTGAACGCGGCCCTGGAGGGCCTGGGCGCGGATCCGGTGGACTGGCTGCCCAGCGCGGGCTGGCAGGCCGCGGCGGCGGCCGAGGGCCGCACCGACGAGGGGACGGCCTCCCGGATGGGGGCGTTCATCGCCTCCACCATGGAGCAGCACCAGCTGTACCTGGAGCGGCTCGCCTCGGTGAAGGACGAGGGGCTCGAACTGCCGCCCGTCACGGGCGTGTTCGACCTGGAACGGCTGGGCTTCCGGGAGGCGGTGGAGCCGGTCGCGGCGCTGCTGCGCGGCCTGGAGCGGCACGTGGGTTCGGCGCACGAGTTCGGCAAGCGGCACGCGGACGCCGCGGCGGGCTCCGCGACGGGCTCTACGGCGGGCGGGCTGGACGCGGAGGCGGTCGCGGCGCTGCACCTGTACACCTGCGAGTCGGCGTTCTACCGCGAGCTGAACGCGGCCCTGCGCCACCCGGACCGGGCCCGGCTGACCCCGTACCTGCCGTACCTGCGGCTGCTGTTCGACGCGGTGGGCCGGCTGCCGGTCCGCCCGGAGCCGCTGTGGCGCGGCGTCGCGCTGGACCTGCGGGCGCAGTACCCGCTGGGCCGGACGGTGACCTGGTGGGGCGTCTCCTCGTGCACCTCGCGCCCGGCGGTGGCCCGCTCGTTCCTGGGCAGCCGCGGCAAGCGCACCCTGTTCGAGGTGCGCCCGGCCCGGGCGGTGGGGATCCGGCAGTTCTCGGCGTTCACCGAGGAGGAGGAGTACATCCTGCTGCCGGGAACCCAGTTGACGGTGACGGACGTGGTCGCGGAGCGCGGCGGGCTGTGCACGGTGACGCTCACCGAGTCGGCGGACGGGCCGCTGGTGTCCTGAGGCCGGACACGCCGCCGCGCCCGGCCGGGCCGCGCAGCGGCGGGTTGCTGGTGGCGAGCAAGTAGCCGCGACCGGCCTCGTCGACGTGGCGGCGGCCGTCGTCACCGGGGCTCCTGCCCGTCCGGGTGTTCATCGCGTGGGCGACCGCGGCCTCGCGGTACTGTGCGGGCGGCGTCGGGGGCAGGACGACGAGCATGTCGTACGAGGACACCGGGTTCTCCTCTCCGTTCGTCGGCGGAGTACGTCCTGGCGGACGGGGGCGCACCGTCGCACCCGGGTTTCCGGGCCGGCTCCCCGCGCCGGGCGGGGGTGCGCTCCTCGTGACGGCGTACGCCCCTTGCCCTGGCCCCGGTCCGCGGGGGGATCTTCCCTGACGGGGGTTGGTTTGGTTGACTTCCCGTCATGACCTCCCGTGTGTTCGAGTCCGTGCCGCCCGATCCGATCGCCTACCTGGACCGGCTGGCCGTCTCCGAACTCGGCCGGGAGTACAAGTCGGTGATGCTGGCGGCACTGGCGGTCGGACGCGGACAAACCCTGGTCGACCTGGGCTGCGGCCCTGGCGCCGACCTGTCGGCGCTGGCCGAGGCGGTCGGCCCGACCGGCACCGTGCTGGGCGTGGACCACGACCGGGAGGCGGTGGACACCGCCGCCGAGCGGACCGGGCACCTGCTGCAGGTCGACGTCCGGCTGGGCGACCTGCACGAACTGCCGCTGGCGGACGGGAGTTGCGACCGGGCCCGGACGGACCGGGTGCTGCAGCACGTGGCCGATCCGGCGCTGGCGCTGCGCGAGGCCCGCCGGGTGCTGCGGCCGGGCGGGCTGCTGGTGCTGGGCGAGCCGGACTGGGGGACGCTGACCGTCGACCACCCGGACGCCGCACTGACCGCCGCGTACACCCGGTACGTCACCGACCAGGCGGTGCGCAACGCCCGGATCGGCAGCCAACTCCCGCGGCTGGCCGCCGAGTCCGGGCTGGACGTGGTGGAGGTGCGGCCGCTCACCCCGGTGTTCCGCGAGGTGTCGGCCGCCGACCGGGTGCTGGGCCTGCAGCGGGTCACCCGACGGGCGGTGGCGGCGGGCTACTTCACGGACGAGGACGCGGACCGCTGGCTGACCCACCTGGCGACCGGGCACTTCCTGGCCACCGTCACCTTCCACGTGGTCACGGCCCGGGCCTGAGCGTCCCGTCCGTCGGCTCCGGGGAGAAGGCGAGGGCGAGCAGGTCGGTGAAGACGCCGATCGGGTCGTCCCAGCCGCTCGCCGGATCGGTCCAGTCGCCGTTGGTGTTGACGGTGAGCCGGCGGCCGCCGTCGGCGCTGGCGAAGGCGTACGTCCAGGAGCCGAAGGTGGCGCCGCCCATCCCCCAGAGGGTCCCGGCGCCGCCGGGCGGGGTGAGGGCGCAGATGCCGAGGCCGTAGGCGGCGCCGGGGAGCCAGTCGCGGGTGGGGACGGTGGTGAGCAGCTGCGCCTGCTGGGCGGGCGGCAGCAGGCGTCCGGTCAGCAGGGCGGCGAGGAAGCGGTTCAGGTCGGCGGCGGTGGAGACCAGGTCGCCGGAGGCCCAGAACGGCGCGGGGTCGAGTTCGGTGGCGTCCAGCACGGGCGCGCCGGGGTCGGTGCGGAAGAGCCTGGTGTAGTGGCGGGCGTGCGGGGCGGGCAGGCCGTGCTCGTCGGCGGCGGGCAGGCGGGTGCCGGTCAGGCCGAGCGGACGGCTGATCCGCCGGTCGATCTCGGCGGCCAGGGTGCGGCCGGTGACCCGCTCGACCAGCAGCCCGGCCAGGACGTAGTTGGTGTTGGAGTAGGCCCAGCCGGTGCCCGGGGCGAACGCGAACGGGCGTTCGGCGGCGACCCGCAGCAGCGTCCCGGGCGGGTGGGTGGCGTACCGCTCCAGGGCAGCCGGGTCGTCGGTGTGGCTGGGGACGCCGCTGGTGTGGTCGAGCAGCATCCGGACGGTCGCCCCGGCGGCCAGTTCGGCTTCGGGGAGCGGCAGTTGGTCGGTCAGCTGGTCGTCCAGGCCGATCCGCCCCTCGGCGGCGAGCTGGAGGACGACGGTGGCGGTGAAGGTCTTGGTGATGCTGCCGACCCGGAACCTGTCCTGCGGGGTGCGCCCCCGTCCGGTCGCGGTGTCGGCCGCCCCGGCGGTGGCGCGCCAGCACTCGGGACCGTCGTGGAGTTCGACCAGGATGCCGGGGATCCCGCCCTCGGTGACAGCCCGTTCGAGCAGCCGCCGGACCTCCGTCCGATCGGCACCCCCGGCACCGGTGTCCTGTCGTGGCACGGCAGTTGGCCCCCTTCTCTTCTCTGTTCTCGGCCGGCCCGTCGGCGGCCGGTCGGCCCGGTCGTCGGTCGCTTCGATCATCGACCGGCTCGGCGGTTGGCAGGATCGGCGGTTGGCCGGCTCGGTCATCAGCCGACTCGGCAGTCGACCGGCTCGGCGGTTGGCCGGCCGGGTAGTCGGCCAGCTCGACTGACGGCAGGTCCGGTGACCGGCAGAACCGGTCATCAGCCGACTCGCCCTCAGCCGCTTTGGCCATCAGCGGGTTCTCCAGTTGGCCGGCTCGGTAGTCGGTCGGCCCGACCGACGGCAGAACCGGTCATCAGCCGACTCGGTCGTCGTCCCGTTCTACTGGTTGGCCGGCTCGGTAGTCGGTCGGCCCGACCGACGGCAGGTCCGGTGGTCGGCAGGACCGGTCATCGGTCGGGTGAGCCGTCGGTGGCCCGGCGGTCGATCGCGGCCTGCGCCCGCTGGGCGAGCTCGGCGCGGTCGATGCCGGACAGGGCCAGCGCCCTGGGCACGGTGCCGACCTCGGCGCGCAGGATGCCGAGCAGCAGGTGGGCGGGGGTGAGGTCCTTCTTGCGGGCGGTGGTGAAGCCGCGTTCCATGGCGAGCTTGCTGGAGGCCCCCAGCCGGGGCCGCTCACCGCTCGGCGTGGGGGCGGGCAGGCCGTGGGCGTCCGGGCTGACGCCGACCGTCCGCAGGCTGTGCCCGAACTCCCGGTCCAGCGCGGCCCGCACGGTGTCCCGGTCGAGCCCGGCGGCGGCCAGCAGCCGGGCGGCGGCGTCGGGCTGCCGGTCGGGATGCTGCCGGTCGGGGGCGGCGGCCAGGGCGAGCAGCAGGTGGTGCGCGTCGGTACTGGCCGACCCGTCCAGCCTGGCCTCGTCGCCGGCCCGGAGCAGGACCGCGTGCAGGTAGTGGTCGAACGCGCTCATTCGCCGCGCCTCCTCAGCGTGACGCCCCCGGCGATCAGCCGCTTGGCGTGCTTCTTGTGGACGGCCTGCCGGGTGACGCCGAGCGCCTCGGAGACCTGCGGCCAGCTCCAGCCCGCCCGCATGGCCTGTTCGACGGCGGCGTCCTCCAGTCGGTCGGCGAGCCGTCGCAGGGCGGCGACGGCGGCCAGGGCGTCGGCCGGGTCGGCGGGGAGGGGGGTGTCATCCAGCGGCATGGGAGCAACATAGGTTGACTACGCTGTCACAGTCAACCCCAGTTGCTCCCACTCCTACCGCCGACCCGCCGTCACTCCCCCGGCCGGGCCCGCCGCTCGTGCCGGGCACGAGCCAACCGGTGTGCGGTGCACAGGAGTTCGCGGACGGCACCGGCGGTGCGCCCGGCCGGGTTCACCACGGCCAGCCATCCGGCGGCGGCGTAGCCGGGGTGGGCGATCACGGTGTCGTCGAGGTCGTCGGAGTCGTCGATGTTCTCGGTGCCGTCGGTGCCGGGGGCCGGAGCCGGGCCGGTCCGGCGGGCGAGTTCTTCCTTCCCGGCGGCGATGTTGACCCGGTAGGCGCCGGGCCGGTCCAGGCGGGAGGCCGTGTCGTCGGGGTGGTCCTTGGTGACGACCGTCGCGAACGGCTGGCCGGTCCTCGGGAGGGTGCCGTCGGGCGCGTAGTAGAAGAAGGCATCGCCCCAGCTGATCTCCGGGGTGCCGTCGCCGGGGGCGGGGCGCAGGGTCAGGACGCCGTCGAGGCCGGCCGTGAAGTCGATGATCTCGTCCATGGTCATGTGCTCTAGCGTGGCATTCACGTACTTGTGGAGACTTCGGCGGTCGAAAGGCGGGAATCCGGGTGCAAAGTCTCAACTCGGGGGTGCTGCGGACGGTGGACGTGGCGCGGCGCGCCGGGTGCTCGGTGCAGCTGGTCCGCAACCTGGAGCGGGACGGGGTGCTGCCGCCCGCCGACCGCACCCCGGCCGGGTACCGGGTCCACACGGAGGTGCACCTGCACTCCGCGCTGGCCTACCGGGCGCTGGCGGCGGGTGCGGGCCCGGCCGAGGCCGGGCGGATCGTCCGGGCCTTCCACCGGCCGCCCCGGGCGGAGGCGCTGGCGCTGCTGGACGCGGCGCACGCCCGGCTGGACGCGGAGCGGACCCGGCTGCGGCTGGCCCGGGAGGCGGCGGGGGCGATCGTCGGGGAGCCGATCGGCGAGGTGCGCGCCTCGGACGCGATGGGCGTCTCGGAGTTGGCCGCCGCCCTGGGCGTGCGCCCCTCCGCGCTGCGGCACTGGGACGCGGAGGGGCTGGTCGTTCCCGACCGCGATCCGGTGCGGGGCACCCGGCGCTACTCCCCGGCCCAGGTCCGCGACGCCCGGATCGTCCACCAACTGCGCCTGGCCGGGCACCGGATCGGGCCGCTGCGGGCCCTGCTGCCCGAACTGCGCGGCGCCCGTGGCCCGGTGGCGGTCACGGCTGCGCTGGCGGCCCGGGACGAGGGGCTGACCGCCCGTTCGCTGGCCCTGCTGGAGGGGGCCGCCGCGCTCGGTGCCCTGCTGGCCTGCGCCCGGGCCGGGGGCTGAGCCGGGACCGGGCCGGGACTGAGCCGGCGGGGCACGACCGGGCCGGACCCGGCCGGATGCGGCCGGATGCGGCGGGGCCCGGCGGGGCGTCAGGTGCCGTCGGCGGCCTCGATCTGCCGGATCAGGCGTTTGAGCTGGGCGACCTGCTCGCGCAGGGCGTGTTCGCCGGCCGGGGTGAGGGTGATCCAGGGGCGGGGGCGGCGGATGGCGAGGCCGGACAGCAGGGCGCCGGCGAGCAGGTAGAGCGCGGGGATGCCGTGCCGGACGACGGCGGGCCAGGGCCCGTGGCCGTGGCCGTGGCCCCACCAGCTGATGACGGCGGGGACGAGCTCGACCAGCGGGTAGCCGAGGGCGAACAGTGCCAGTGCCCGGCCGCGTTCGATCCGGGCCAGTACCAGCAGCAGGGTGCCGCGCGCGTTCGCGGCCAGGTGCAGGCCCAGAAGTCGAGGTCGGCGCCGGGGGCGGGCTGGCTGGCGCCCCACCAGGTGGTGACGGCGACGGCACCCGCCCCTTCGGATCTCACTGACCTGCTGTTCCCCGTCGCTATTTCTTGCCGCTGTTCCCTGCCGCTGCTTCCTCCGGCGTCCGGTCAGGCCCGGCCGAGCGCGCGGTCGACGGCGATCTCGATCACCACCCGCCCGGGGTTCTCCCGGGGCTGCCGGTAGCGCTCGGCGTAGCGGCGTTCGGCGTCGGCGACGGACTCCGCGTCCCGCCGGATCACGGCCCGGCCCTCCAGGGTGGCCCAGCGGGCCCGGTCGACCTGGCAGAGCGCGACCCGCTGCCCGGCCTCGCCGGCGGCGAGCACGTTGCGGACCTTGCGGCTCCCCCCGTCGCTGATCACCCGCGCGGTGCCGGTGTCCGGGTCGAAGGTCGCCCCGACCGGAACGACGTGCGGGGTGCCGTCGGGGCGCAGCGTGGTGAGGGTGCACAGCTGGTACTCGCGCCAGAAGGCGAGGTAGGCCGGGTCGAGGTTGCGGATGTCGTGTGCCATGGTCCGCATGCTAGTGGGACCGGTGGGCGGACCCGGGCGCGGTGGCGGTGGGGCGGAGCGGTAGCGTCGCCGCTGGTGGGGGCGGTCCCCGCCGTGGGCGGAGGGGATTTTCGGGTGTCGGCGGTCGAGGCGTGGGCGGAGGGTCCGGAGGCGGCGGACGCACAGGGGCGTTGGCTGTCAAGGGAGTTCGCGGTGGACGGGTTCGCGGGGGACGCCTCGGCGGTGCCGGCCCGTCCGTCGGCGGCGCTGCTGGAACTGACCGGGCTCTCGCTCGCGGACGGCCCGAAGCGGCGCGGCAAGCTGCTGCGCGAACGGGTGCCGCTGGAGTCGCACGGGCGGCTGGTGCTCTCGGCGTCCCGCCCCGAGGTGGTCGCGGCGGTGGAGTCGGCGAACGTGGGCCGGCTGCCGCACCTGGTGCCGCTGCGGGTCGGGCGGATGGCGGCCTCGCCGTTCGCCTTCCTGCGCGGTTCGGCGGGCCTGATGGCGCACGACCTGGCGACCACCCCGGTGAGCGGGATCGCCGCGCAGCTGTGCGGGGACGCGCACGCCGCCAACTTCGGCCTGTACGGGGACGCCAGGGGTCGGCTGGCGCTGGACCTGAACGACTTCGACGAGACGGTGTCGGGCCCGTGGGAGTGGGACCTGAAGCGGTTGGCGGCCAGCCTGGTGCTGGCCGGGCGGCAGGCGGGCGCGGACGAAGTCGCCTGCCGGCAGGCGGCGTTCGACGCGGCGGCGACCTACCGGCGGACGGTGCGGCAGCTGGCGAAGCTCCCGGCGCTGGACGCCTGGAACGCCTGGGACGCCATCGCGGAGCACCAGTTGGTGGAGTTCGCGGGCGCGCACGAGTTGAGCGGGCTGCTGGCGGCGGTCTCGGCGAAGGCGCTGCGCAACACCGGGGCGAAGTTCGCGGCGCGCTCCACCGTCCGCACCGAGGACGGGGGTTGGCGGTTCGTCGCGGCCCCGCCGGTGCTCAGTGAGGTGACGGACCGTCAGGCCGAGCTGGTGGCGGGCTCGTTGGCGTTCTACCGGCACACCGTCCCGGCGGAGCTGCACCCGCTGCTGGCCCGGTTCCGGGTGCAGGACGTGGCGTTCCGGGTGGTGGGCACCGGCAGTGTCGGCACCCGTTCGTACGTGGTGCTGCTGACCGACCGGCGGGGCGGGCCGCTGGTGCTGCAGGTGAAGGAGGCCCGGGAGTCGGTGCTGCTGCCGCACCTGGTGCGGGCCGGGTTCCCGGTGCCGGACGGGGGCGGGCACGAGGGGCGCCGGGTGGTGCTCGGGCAGAAGCGCATGCAGGTGGTGTCGGACCCGCTGATGGGCTGGACCAGCGTCGCCGGACTCCCTTACCAGGTACGGCAGTTCCGCAACCGCAAGGGCAGCGTCGACCCGGCGGCGCTGTCCCCCGCCCAGCTGGACGACTACGGCCGGCTGACCGGCGCACTGCTGGCCCGCGCGCACGCCCACACCGCGGACGCGGCGCTGGTCGCCGGCTACTGCGGCCGGGACGACCGGCTTGAGGACGCGGTGGCCCGGTTCGCGGTCGCCTACGCCGACCAGTCGGAGGCCGACCACGCGGCACTGCTCGCCGCGGTCCGCACCGGCCGGCTCGCCGCGGAGCCCGCGCCGGGCGCCTGAACCGGCCGGCCGGGGCGCCCTCCGCGATCCACGCTCGCTCGTGCCCGCGTGCCGTGAGAGCTCTCCTCCGAGGGGTGGGGGTGGAGGGGCGCGGGGGGATCCGGGCCGCCGCCCTTCGACCGGCCCCCGCAGGACTCCCGCGAAGCCCCGCGCCACACCGCCCGACTTCCGCCCGATCTCCAGACGATCTCCGGACGACCTCCGTGCGGCCCGCTGCGAACGATCCGAGCCGGGCGCAACCGCTCGGGTTGCGGTTCCGTCTCCATTCCCGCAGGCCGGTGCGGGTGGTGGCCGGGGGCTGCCACATTGGTGGCCGAACTCAACGGCTCGGACAGGAGATTGACGATGGTTTCGGGGGACGGGGCCGTGTCGGCCGACATCGTGGTCGGTGCGCTGCTGCGGCAGGACGGGGCCACGGCCCTGGACCCGGAGGCGGTGGCCCGGGTGCGCCACGAACTGCAGCGCCTGCCGCGCTGGCAGCAGGCGCTGGAGGCCGCCGAGGCCGCACCGCAGGACGCCGCGGCCCGGGCCGCGCTCACCGGGGCCGTGGACGAGGTGCTCGGCTTCAACTCGGCGCTGGAGCACTCGCTCCGCACGGGCGCCGCCGGGGCCGGAGCCGACGCGGCGGTCGGGGCCGGAACCGGGGCCGGAGCCGGAACCGGGGCCGCCGAACCGGCCGGGGCCGCGGTCTCCTTCGCGAAGGCCGGCGCGCCCCCCGCCCCGCCGGCCCCGGCCGGGGC
>NZ_BAAANS010000017.1:0-145241 GCF_039529925.1 Kitasatospora saccharophila
GCAGCGCCTCGAGCGCCGGCCCGGCCCCCCAGCCGTCCGCCGCCCCGGGCGGCACGCCGACCTCCGCCCGCGGCCGTCCCGCCCGGGCCTTCCCCGGCACGTCCGAGCAGCGCCCCGGCAGCCGCGCCGACGGCGGCCCCACCGCCCTGCACCCCAGCCGCCGCACCGAGGGCGGCAGCCTGCTGGACGTGGTCCGGGTGGCCATCGTCATCCTCGACACCTCGGGCCGGGTGGTGCTGTGGAGCCCCGCCGCCGAGGAGATGCTCGGCTGGCCCAGCGAGGTGCTGGTCGGCCGCGCCGTCGACGAGCTGATCCCCGACCCGGAGCAGGTGCGGCGCACCCGCGCCGCCCTCCAGGAGACGCTGCGCCGCGGCTCCTGGCACGGCTTCACCCAGATCTCCGACCGGGACGGCCTGCCGGTCGAGGTGGAGGCCCGGCTCTCGCTGCTGGTCGACGGCGACGGCGCCCCGTACGTGCAGGCCGCGCTCACCGAGGCCGCCGCGCTGCGCGCCGTCGAGCGGGACCTCGCGGTCCGCGACGCGCTGTTCGAGCAGTCCCCGCTCGGCATCGCCGTCCTGGACACCGACCTGCGCTACACCGCGGTCAACCGCACCCTGGCCGAGATGAACGGCCTGCCCGCCGAGGAGCACATCGGCCGCACCACCGGCGAGACGCTGCCCGAGCGCTCCGCCGACGAGATCACCGCCGTCCAGCGCCAGGTGCTCGCCACCGGGGAGCCGGTCATCGACGTCACGCTGGCCTCCCCGTCCACCGCCCGCTCCGGCTACCGGTCGATCTCCTACAGCCGGATGACCGACCGCTCCGGCCGGGTGCTGGGCATCTCCGGCACGGTGATGGACGTCACCGAGCGCTACCGGGCGGTCGCCAAGGTCGAGGGCGCCCGGCGCCGGCTGTCGCTGCTCAACGAGTTCGGCTCCCGGGTCGGCGACCTGCTGGACGCCTCGATGATCGCCCAGGAGCTGGCCGGCGCGGTCGTCCCGCGGCTCGCCGACTACGCCGGGGTGATCCTGCTGCAGGCCGTCGCGTACGGCGACGACCTGCCCCGGCACGGCCACGACCGGCACACCTCGCTGCTGCAGCTGGGCGTCGCCGCGATCCAGCAGGGCCCCGCGGTGGAGACCATGCTGCGGCACGGCGCCCGGATCACCTTCGACGAGGAGTCCGTCTTCGGCCGGGTGCTGCGCAGCGGCGTCCCCGAGCTGCTCTCCGGCGGCAACGGCGCCGAGGAGCTGTCCTTCGCCGGCGACCCCAAGGTCGAGGCCGCCCGCGAGCTCGGCGTCCACTCCCGGCTGGTGGTCCCGCTGCGGGCCCGCGGCATCGTGATCGGCCTGCTGGTGGTCAGCCGGGCCGGCTACCGCGAGGGCTTCGACCGCGACGACCTCGCCTTCACCGTCGAGCTCGCCGACCGGGCCGGCAGCTCCCTCGACAACGCCCGGCTCTACGCCCGCGAGCGCACCGCCGCGCTCACCCTGCAGCGCACCCTGCTGCCCCAGCAGGTCCCGCAGCCCACCGGCGTCGAGGTCGCCTACCGGTACGTGCCCGGCTCCAGCGGCACCGAGGTCGGCGGCGACTGGTTCGACGTCATCCCGCTGCCCGGCGACCGCACCGCCCTGGTGGTCGGCGACGTGATGGGCCACGGCCTGCGGGCCGCCGCCACGATGGGCCGGCTGCGCACCGCCGTCCGGGTGCTGGCCGCCCTCGACCTGGCCCCCGAGGTCGTCCTGCGGCACGTCCACGAGCTCGCCGACGACCTCGCCCAGGGCCCCGACGAGGCGCTGCTCGCCACCTGCGTCTACGCGGTCTTCGACCCCGCCCGGCGCAGCCTGACCGTCACCAAGGCCGGCCACATCCCGCCGGTCCTGGTGGTGCCCGGCGCCGACGCCGAACCGGCCCGCTCCGGCGGCCCGCTGCCCGGCGGCGCCGGCCAGGTGCTCGACCTGCCCTCCGGCGCGCCGCTCGGCGTCGGCGGGGTGCCGTTCGAGTCCATCGAGATGCGGATCCCGGACGGCAGCCTGCTCGCCCTGTGCACGGACGGGCTGGTGGAGTCGCGGGACAAGGACCTGGACGTGGGACTGGGGAGGTTGATCAGCGTGCTCGAACAGCCGTACGCCTCGATCCAGCAGGCGTGCGAGGCCGTCCTCGGCACCATGGAGCAGGGCCGCGAGCCCGACGACGTGGCCCTGCTGCTGGCCCGGCTCGGCCAGGGCCGGGCCGAGGAGCCCACCGCCGGCTGGACGCTGCCCGCCGAACCGACCGCGGTCTCCCGGGCCCGCCGACTGGTCCGCGGCACGCTCTCCGACTGGGGCGCCGAGGAGCTCACCGACACCGCGGAACTGCTGGTCAGCGAACTGGTCACCAACGCCGTCCGGTACGCCAGCGCCCCGATCGGCGTCCGGCTGACCCTCGGCGAACTGCTCCTGGTGGAGATCTCCGACCCGCTGCCCGACCCGCCCCGGGAGCGCCACGCCGGGGCCGGCGACGAGGGCGGGCGCGGCCTCGAACTGGTCCGCAGGCTCGCCCTGCGCTGGGGCACCAGGGCCGAAGGGCTGGGCAAAGTCGTCTGGTTCGAACTCGCGAACTCGGAGGTTCAACCACCCGATTCGATGTTGTGACGTTGAAGGGCGTGTGCGCCCGTGCCCGAATGATGAATACTCGGACATCGAATACTCGGTCTTCTCGACACCGGATGGGCGCGGGTTGGAGGGGTCGGTCCGTTGAACAGCTTCCCGGCACGGAACGTGACGCACGGCAGCGGCAGTCATGCCGCGGTGCCGGAGCAGCCGGGTGCCCCGACGACCCCCGTGCCGCTGCCGCTCGGCTGGGGCCAGGGCTCCTCGGGCACCATCTACGACTACATCAGGGTCGCGACCTTCGCGATCGGCCCGGACGGGCGGATCGCGCAGTGGAGCGACCGGGCCGCCGAGTTCTTCGGCGTCCCCGCCGCCGAGGCGGTCGGCGCCGACCCGATCACCGCGTTCATCCCGCGCGAGCTGTGGCAGCGCGGCCGCGCCCGGCTGGAGCGCATCCTGTCCGGCGAGGAGTGGGTCGGCACCGCCCCCTACCGGGACCAGGCCGGCGCCGAGAGCCTCGCCGAGGTCTACGCGATGCCCGCCAGCGCCGACGGCTCCGCCACCTGCCTGGCCGTCGACCTCGGACGGCTGCGCGCCATCGAGACCGACCTGGCCGCCTCCGAGGCCGTCATCGGCCAGACCCCCACCGGGTTCTTCCTGTTCGACACCGACCTCAAGCTGCAGCGGGTCAACGCCGCCTTCGCGGCCGGCGTCGGCCGCAGCCCCGCCGCCCTGCAGGGCCTCGCCCCGGGGGACGTGTTCCGCCCCTCCGACGCGGACCGGCTGCTGCTCGCCCTGCGCAAGGTCCTCACCGGCCAGGAGCCCGTCCTCGACCTGCGGCTGTCCGGCCCGGTCCGGGCCGCCCGCCCCAGCGCCGGCCGCGACGAGGACCAGCGCACCTGGGCCGTCTCGCTGTACCGGCTCACCGCCGCCGGCGGCCGCCCGATCGGCGTGGCCGGCCAGGTCCAGGACGTCACCAGCCGGCACATCGCCGAGCGCGAGGCGGCCGGCGTGCGCCGCAGCCTCGCCCTGCTGAACGAGGCGTCCACCCACATCGGCTCCACCCTCGACCTGGAGACCACCGCCAAGGAACTGCTCGACGTGATCGTCCCGCAGTTCTGCGACGTCGCCACCGTCGACCTGTACACCGCGCTGCTCACCGGCGACTCCGCCCCGCTCAGCGCCAACCCGGAGAGCGGCGAACTGCGCCGGGTCGCCGTCTCCAGCGTGGTCGGCAACGCCCCGTCCGTGCTCGGCAGCGAGCGCGGCGGCGTCCGGGTCGCCGAGGCCGGCGGCACGCTCTGCTACCCGCCGCGCTCGCCGCACGCCCGCGCCCTGCGCACCGGCCGCAGCGTCGTCCCGCAGCCCGGGCCCGACCCGCTGCTGCGCTCCACCCTGGTGGTGCCGCTGGTCGCCCGCGACCAGGTGCTCGGCCTGGTCCAGCTGTCCCGGGCGATCGGCAGCGAGCCGTTCGACGCCCGCGAGGTCGCGATCGCCGAGGAGCTGGTCGCCCGCGCCGCCGTCTGCGTCGACAACGCCCGGCTCTACCGCCGCGAGCACGAGCGCGCGCTGATCCTCCAGCGCAGCCTGCTGCCCCCCGGCAACCCGGCCGCCTCCGGCCTGGAGATCGCCCGCCGCTACCTGCCCAGCAACAACAACACCGAGGTCGGCGGCGACTGGTTCGACGTCATCCCGCTGCCCGGCAGCCGCACCGCCCTGGTGATCGGCGACGTGATGGGCCGCGGCCTGCGCGCCGCCGTCGCGATGGGCCAACTCCGCACCGCCGTACGCACCCTGGCGATGCTCGACCTCGACCCCGAAGAGGTGCTCTCCGCCCTCGACGAGATCGCCCGCGGCCTCGGCAACGACGAGGACCCGGACCGCTCCAGCGCAGAGGTCTACCTCGCCACCTGCGTCTACGCCGTCTACGACGCCGTCAAGCAGCGCTGCACCTTCGCCAACGCCGGCCACCTCCCGCCGGTCCTGCTCGCCCCCGGCCAGGGCGCCCGCACCATCACCGTGCCGCCCGGCCTGCCGCTCGGCGTCGGCGGCGAGCCGTTCGAGGAGGTCACCGTCGACCTGCCGGAGGGCGCCGTGCTGGCCCTCTACACCGACGGCCTGGTGGAGTCCCGCAAGCACCAGCTCGACGAGGGCATCGACGCCTTCCGGGCCGCCCTGGCCGCCGGGTCGGAACGGATCGAGGAACTCTGCGACCAGGTGCTGGACGAGCTCAACCCGCACCACGGCGAGGACGACATCGCCCTGCTGATGGCCAAGGTCAAGGCCCTGCCCAAGGGCTCGGTCGGCGACTGGCGGTTCCCCTCCGAGCCGACCTCGGTCGCCAAGGCCCGCGAGGCCGCCTGCGGCTGGCTGCTGGAGCGCGGCCTGGACGAACTGGTCGACACCTCCGAGCTGCTGGTCAGCGAGCTGGTCACCAACGCGCTGCGGCACGGCCGCGGCGAGATCCGGCTGCGCCTGCTGCGCGACAAGACCATGGTCTGCGAGGTCTGGGACGACGCCTACGCCCAGCCCCGCCAGCGCCGCGCCCAGGAGACCGACGAGGGCGGCCGCGGCCTCCAGCTGGTCTCCCTGCTGGCCGAGCGCTGGGGCAGCCGCCGCACCCCCAAGGGCAAGATCGTCTGGTTCGAGCTGGCGCTCTAGGCCCTAGTCCAGCACGACGGCCGAGGCCCGGCGCTCCACCAGGGCGATCCGGGCCAGGCCGGGGTACAGGCGCCGGGCCCGGTCCAGCGCCCGCGCGGCCTGCTCGGGGCGGCCGACGGCGAACAGCGCCGCCGCCAGCGAGCACTCGGCACCGGCCGCCGACAACGGGTCCACCTGCATCCGCAGCGCCCGGTCGGCCGCCTTCACGGCCGCCTCCCGCTCCCCGCGCAGCCGCAGCAGGTCGGCCCGCACCGGGGTCCGCAGCGCGCGGCCCTCGAACACCGCGTCCAGCGCCGCCAGCCGCGGCAGGTACTCGGCGGGCGGCAGCAGCCCGGCGTCCGCCGCGCACACCAGCGCCTCGGCGTGCGCCAGCCCGCCGACCCAGTCCAGGTGGGCGACCGGCGCGGCGGGCGTGATCCGCCCGGCCCGCTCCAGGGCGGCCTCCCAGGCGCCGACCGCCAGCAGCGCCCGGACCCGGAACACGCCGACGTTCAGGCCGCCCTCCTCCGGTGCGGCGGCCAGCGCGGCCACCGCGTCGGCGGGCCGCCCGCCCAGCAGCGCCGGGGCGGCCGCCAGCAGCCCCGGGGAGGCGTACGCCTCGGCCAGCGCGGCGGGGGAGGCGGTGGGCAGCCGGAACACCACCCAGCCCGGGCAGCCCGGGAAGCGGCTCTGCAGGACCAGCTCCATCAGGGGCAGCACCGCCGCCATCAGGCCGAACAGCTGCCAGCCGCCCCTGGTCGTCGCCAGCAGCCACCCGCCGAGCAGCACCGCCGGGAGGCACGCGGCCGTCACCGCCGCCCAGGCCCGCCCGCGCGGCCCCGGGACGAGCAGGCGCGAGCAGGTGAGCACCGGCAGCGGCACCGACCGCAGCACCAGCGGGACGCCGCCCAGCCGCCGTACCCCGGTCGCCCGGCCCACGCCCAGCGCGTACCCGGTCGGGACCAGCCCGGCGGGGCGGGCGAGCAGGGTCAGCGCGGACTGGGTCAGCAGGCCGCCGGCGATCAGGCCGCCGTAGATCGCGGGCAGCGCGACGTACGGCGGCGGGTACTCGAATCCGGACAGCAGCATGGCGCCGACCAGGGACACGAGGAAGGCCACCAGGAGGATCGCGGACCGGGTCTTCTTCTTCACCGGCGTAGCTTCCCGGTCCTTGGTGCGTACGGGAAGGAGTGAGACCCACTTGTGATCTCCACCGCCCCGCAGCCGCCCGTTTCGGCTCCATTGGGCCCTTCCCCGTACGATGGGGAGAAGCCGGGGCATGTGCCGTGCCCGGTGGGTGGACCGGTGAATGCTGACGCGGGCCGGGCACCGTGACCCACGATTCCGGGAGAATCAGCGCCGCATGCCCACGCGCAACGACATTCGTAACGTCGCCATCGTCGCCCACGTCGACCACGGCAAGACCACCCTGGTCGACGCCATGCTCAAGCAGGCCGGTGCCTTCGCCGCCCACCAGCAGCTCGACGACCGGATGATGGACTCGAACGACCTGGAGCGCGAGAAGGGCATCACCATTCTCGCGAAGAACACCGCGGTCAAGTACCACCCCAAGGACGGTGGCGCGCCGATCACCATCAACATCATCGACACCCCCGGCCACGCCGACTTCGGTGGCGAGGTCGAGCGCGGCCTGTCGATGGTGGACGCGGTCGTCCTGCTGGTCGACGCCTCCGAGGGCCCGCTGCCGCAGACCCGCTTCGTGCTCCGCAAGGCGCTCTCGGCCCGGCTGCCCGTCATCCTCTGCATCAACAAGACCGACCGTCCGGACGCCCGGATCGACGAGGTCATCAACGAGACCTACGACCTGTTCCTGGACCTGGACGCGGACGAGGACCAGATCGAGTTCCCGATCGTCTTCGCCTGCGCCCGCGACGGCGTCGCCTCGCTGACCAAGCCCGAGAACGGCACCGTGCCGGCCGACTCCGAGAACCTGGAGCCGTTCTTCTCCACCATCCTGGAGCACGTCCCGGCCCCGGTCTACGACGAGGCCGCCCCGCTGCAGGCGCACGTCACCAACCTGGACGCCGACAACTTCCTCGGCCGCATCGCCCTCCTCCGGGTCGAGCAGGGCGAGCTGCGCAAGGGCCAGACGGTGGCCTGGATCAAGCGCGACGGCTCGATCCAGAACGTCCGGATCTCCGAGCTGCTGATGACCGAGGCGCTCACCCGCAAGCCCGCCGAGGTGGCCGGCCCCGGTGACATCTGCGCCGTCGCCGGCATCGGCGACATCATGATCGGCGAGACCCTCGCCGACACCGAGAACCCGATCGCGCTGCCGCTGATCACCGTCGACGAGCCGGCGATCTCGATGACCATCGGCACCAACACCTCGCCGCTGGTCGGCAAGGGCGGCTCCGGCAAGGGCGCCGACGCCAAGTCCACCAACAAGGTGGACCGCAAGGTGACGGCCCGCCAGGTGAAGGACCGCCTGGACCGCGAGCTGATCGGCAACGTCTCGCTGCGCGTGCTGGAGACCGAGCGCCCGGACGCCTGGGAGGTGCAGGGCCGCGGCGAGCTGGCGCTGGCCATCCTGATCGAGACCATGCGCCGCGAGGGCTTCGAGCTGACCGTCGGCAAGCCGCAGGTGGTCACCCGCGAGGTCAACGGCAAGACCCACGAGCCGGTCGAGCGCCTCACCGTGGACGTCCCCGAGGAGCACATGGGCGCCGTCACGCAGCTCATGGGCATCCGCAAGGGCCGGATGGACAACATGTCCAACCACGGCTCGGGCTGGGTCCGGATGGAGTTCGTGGTGCCGTCCCGCGGCCTGATCGGCTTCCGCACCGAGTTCCTCACCAACACCCGCGGCACCGGCATCGCGCACTCGATCCACGAGGGCTACGAGCCGTGGTTCGGCACCCTGACCACCCGCAACAACGGCTCCCTGGTCGCCGACCGCTCCGGCGTGGTCACCGCCTTCGCGATGACCAACCTGCAGGAGCGCGGCGTGCTGTTCACCGACCCCGGCACCGAGGTGTACGAGGGCATGATCGTCGGCGAGAACTCCCGCTCCGACGACATGGACGTGAACATCACCAAGGAGAAGAAGCTCACCAACATGCGTTCCTCGAACGCCGACGTGGCGGAGTCCATCGTGCCGCCGCGCAAGCTCTCGCTGGAGCAGTCGCTGGAGTTCTGCCGCGAGGACGAGTGCATCGAGGTGACCCCGGAGACCGTGCGCATCCGCAAGGTCGTCCTGGACGCCAAGGAGCGCGGCCGCACCGCCTCGCGCGCCAAGAAGGGCTGACGCCCGGGGGTGGCACCCCCCTGTCCGGCCGACCGGCCGGCGTCCTCGCGGACGCCGGCCGGTCGTGTTTTCGGTGACGGTGCGTCACCTGTCCGCGAGTGCGAGCGGTTCGTTAATCGGACGTCACGGATCGTCATGCGTGACAACTGTCCGTTTCGCCCATGTCTGGGTATGTCTTGAATGTCCGTTTTCCGGGATTCATCCACCGTTCATGTGACCAAATTGAAATCCGTATTGGTCAGTTCCGTATCCGTGAGTGACCGATAGTGGGTGCAGTCGAGCTCGGGTCGAGGCTCCTGCGCAGGGGTGCGCGCCAGGCCGCGAGTGATCTGCAACACGATTTCAGGAGGACACCCAATGCGTGGTGCCAGCCAGGCCAAGTGGGTTGTCGCAGCCGTCGCGGTCGCCCTCGCCGCTACCGCTTGCGGCAGTGGCGGTAGCTCTTCCGGCGGCAGCTCCAACGGCGCCGCCAACGCTCAGGGCACGTTCAGCTACCAGAGCAGCGAGCCGCAGAACCCGCTCCAGCCGGCGAACGCCATGGAGGTCGGCGGCGGCCGCATCGTCAAGGCCCTGTTCAAGGGCTTGGTGGACTACGACCCCAGCACCGGTGCGCTCCGCAACCAGGTGGCCGACAAGATCGAGACCACCGACGCGCAGAACTACACCGTCACCCTGAAGTCGGGCTGGACCTTCCACGACGGCACCCCGGTGACCGCGAAGTCCTTCGTGGACGCCTGGAACTGGTCGGCCAACACCAAGAACAACCAGATCAACTCCGACTGGTTCTCCGACATCCAGGGCTTCGCCGACGTCCACCCGGACGAGGGCGACCCGACCGCCGAGACCATGTCCGGCCTGAAGGTCGTCGACGACACCCACTTCACCATCGCGCTGACCGGCCCGGTCTCGTACTTCGAGTACAAGCTCGGCTACACCGCCTTCTCGCCGCTGCCCGAGGTCTTCTACAGCGACCCGACGAAGTACGGCCAGTCCCCGATCGGCAACGGCCCCTACAAGTTCGTCTCGTGGGAGCACAACAAGGCCGTCACCGTCGCCGCCTACGACAAGTACGCGGGCGTCGACAAGCCGAAGAACGGCGGCATCGTCTTCAAGAACTACTCGCAGGCCGAGGGCGCCTACAAGGACCTGGTCTCCGACAACCTGGACGTGCTGGACCAGGTCGACCCGAGCGACCTGGCCTCGTACAAGACCGACCTGGGCGACCGCGCCGTCGACCAGGCCCAGGGCGCCATCCAGTCGATCTCCTTCTCGCTGTACGCGGACGACTGGAAGCCGGAGAACCTGGCCAAGGTCCGCCAGGGCCTGTCGATGGCGATCGACCGCGACACCATCACCAAGACGGTGCTCAACGGCTCCCGCCAGCCCGCCAACTCCTGGGTCGCCCCGGGCGCCATGGGCTACAAGGACAACACCTGCGGCGAGTACTGCACGTACAACCCGGAGAAGGCCAAGCAGCTGATCACCGAGGGCGGCGGCGTCCCCGGCAACAAGATCACCGTGCTGTACAACGCCGACGGCGGCCACAAGGAGTGGGTGGACGCGGTCTGCAACTCCATCCGCCAGGCCACCGGCGTCGAGTGCGTCGGCGACCCGAAGCCGGACTTCAAGTCCTCGCGCGACCTGATCAAGAACAAGAAGGTCGACGGTCTGATGCGCACCGGCTGGGTGCAGGACTACCCGCTGAACGCCAACTACCTGCGCGACGTGTTCGGCACCGGCGCCGCGGCCAACGACGCGGGCTACTCCAGCCCGGCGTTCGACCAGCTGGCCGCCGAGGCGGACAAGGCCACCTCGGTGGAGAAGACCGCCGAGCTGTACCAGCAGGCCGAGGCCCAGCTGGCCAAGGACATGCCGGCCATCCCGCTCTGGTACTACAAGACCACCGCCGGTTACTCGAACAACGTGCAGAACGTGAAGTACGACTCGTTCGGTGACCCGGTCTTCACCCAGGTCGAGGTCAAGCAGAAGTAACCGAGCCGGCACCGCACGGCTCGAACAGACACGGCCGGTGCCGTGCACCGCCCCACCGGGCGGCCCGGCACCGGCCGTTGTCACGTCCAGAACTCTGACACCGGGACTGACGGCACGTCAGAGCAGTCAATTGGAGGCACGATGGGGCGCTACGTCGCGAGGCGACTGCTCCAGATGATCCCGGTGTTCCTGGGCACGGTCACGATCATCTTCTTCATGACCCGCATGCTGCCCGGTGACCCCGCGGCCGCGATGTGGGGCGACAAGGCCGCCGACCCGGCCCAGCTCGCCGCGTTCAAGCACGACATGGGACTCGACGTCTCCAAGTGGCAGCAGTACCTGAACTACATGGGGAACCTGTTCACCGGCGACTTCGGCAAGACCATGAACGGCCGCCAGGTCATCGACGTGATCGGTGAGGCCCTCCCGGTCACCATCCGGCTCGCGCTGCTGGCCTTCGTCTTCGAGCTGGTCATCGGCATCGGCATCGGCCTGTTCGCCGGGCTGCGCCGCGGCAAGGCGTTCGACAAGTCGACGCTGGTCCTGACCCTGCTGCTGATCTCGATCCCGGTCCCGGTGCTCGGCTTCATCTTCCAGAACGTCTTCGCGATCCAGCTCGGCTGGGTCACCCCGACGGTGCAGAGCTCCACCAACCTGGGCCAGCTGATCCTGCCCGCCGTCGTGCTCGGCTCGATCTCGCTCGCGTACGTCGCCCGCCTCACCCGGACCTCCATCGCGGAGAACCTGAAGGCCGACTACATGCGCACCGCGGTCGCCAAGGGCCTGCCCAAGCGCAAGGTGATCGGCACCCACCTGCTGCGCAACTCGATGATCCCGGTGGTCACCTTCCTGGGCACCGACCTGGGCGCCCTGATGGGCGGCGCGATCGTCACCGAGGGCATCTTCAACGTCCAGGGCGTCGGTAACGCGCTGTACCACGCCATCGGCCGCAGCGAGGGTGCGACCGTCTCCGGCTTCGTCGTGGTGCTGGTGCTGGTCTTCCTCTTCGCCAGCCTGCTCGTCGACCTGCTCTACGCGGTCCTGGACCCGAGGATCCGGTATGCCTGACCTGATCGAGAAGAATGCCGAGATCCCCGCGCAGCGGGGCGGCGCCACCGCCGAGGCGAAGGCCGAGAAGCCCCGCAGCCTCGGCCTGGACGCCTGGCACGACCTGCGCAAGCGCCCGGTCTTCATCATCTCCGCGGTGCTGATCGTGCTGCTGGTGCTGTTCGCGATCGCCCCCGGCCTGTTCACCTCGGTGGACCCGCGGGCCGGCGACCTGAGCAAGCACTACCTGGGCAAGCCGAACTACCTGCACTTCTTCCAGGCGGACTGGTTCGGCTACGACGGCCAGGGCCGCTCCATCTACGCCCGGATGATCTACGGCGCCCGCGCCTCGATGGTCGTCGGCATCTGCGTCACCGCCGGTGTCACGATCGTCGGCGGCCTGCTGGGCATGGCGGCCGGCTACTACGGCGGCTGGGTCGACACGATCATCTCCCGCTTCACCGACATGGTGTTCGGCATCCCGCTGCTGCTCGGCGCGCTGGTCATCCTGAACGCCTTCTCGGTCCGCACGGTCTGGTCGGTGGTGTTCGCGCTGGTCGTGCTCGGCTGGACCCAGATGACCCGCGTGATGCGCGGCTCGGTGATCACCGTCAAGCAGTCCGACTACGTGACCGCGGCCAAGGCGCTCGGCGCCGGCACCGGCCGGATCATGTTCAAGCACATCCTGCCGAACGCGGTGGCCCCGGTGATCGTGGTCGCCACCATCGCGCTGGGCGGCTACATCGCCGCCGAGGCCACGCTGAGCTTCCTCGGCATCGGCCTGCAGGACCCGACCATCTCCTGGGGCATCGACATCAACTCGGCCCAGAAGGTGATCCGCCAGGCGCCGTTCGTGCTGTTCTTCCCGGCCGGCATGCTCTCCGTCACCGTGCTGGCGTTCATCATGCTCGGCGACGCGGTCCGCGACGCCCTCGACCCGAAGCTGCGCTGAGAGAGGCGGCCCGCACCATGACCACCGCACCCGAGAAGACCACTGCCGCCAAGGACCGTCCGGCCCCCGGCACCCCGCTGCTCGAAGTCCGCGACCTGCACGTCGAGTTCAAGACCCGGGACGGCGTCGCCAAGGCCGTCAACGGCGTCAACTACTCGGTCGCCGCCGGTGAGACGCTGGCCGTGCTCGGCGAGTCCGGCTCCGGCAAGTCCGTCACCGCGCAGACCATCATGGGCATCCTCGACATGCCGCCCGGCCGGATCACCTCCGGGGAGATCCTGTTCCGCGGCCAGGACATGCTGAAGATGTCCAACGAGGAGCGCCGGAAGATCCGCGGCCGCAAGATCGCGATGATCTTCCAGGACGCGCTGTCCTCGCTCAACCCGGTGCTCTCCGTCGGCTACCAGCTCGGCGAGATGTTCCGCGTGCACGAGGGCGCCTCCAAGAAGGAGGCCAAGGCCAAGGCCATCGAGCTGATGGACCGGGTCCGGATCCCCGCCGCCAAGGAGCGGGTCAACGACTACCCGCACCAGTTCTCCGGCGGCATGCGCCAGCGCATCATGATCGCGATGGCGCTGGCCCTGGAGCCCGACCTGATCATCGCGGACGAGCCCACCACCGCGCTGGACGTCACCGTCCAGGCCCAGGTGATGGACCTGCTCGCCGAGCTCCAGGCCGAGTACCACATGGGCCTGATCCTGATCACCCACGACCTCGGCGTGGTCGCCGACGTCGCGGACAAGATCGCCGTCATGTACGCGGGCCGGATCGTCGAGACCGCCCCCGTCCACGACCTGTACGCCAAGCCCGCCCACCCCTACACCGAGGGCCTGCTCCGGTCGATCCCGCGACTGGACCAGAAGGGCGAGGAGCTGTACGCGATCAAGGGCCTGCCGCCCAACCTCTACAAGGTCCCGGCCGGCTGCGCGTTCAACCCGCGCTGCGACGCCGCCACCGACCTGTGCCGCACCGAGAGCCCGGCCCTGCACCAGGTCACCGACCGGGACGGCGCCGAGATCGCCGGGCGCGCGAGCGCCTGCCACTTCTGGAAGGAGACCCTCCATGGCTGAGCCCATCCTGGAGGTCCGCGACCTGGTCAAGCACTACCCGCTGACCCAGGGCGTCCTGTTCAAGAAGCAGGTCGGCGCGGTCAAGGCCGTCGACGGCATCTCCTTCACCCTGCACAAGGGCGAGACGCTCGGCATCGTCGGCGAGTCCGGCTGCGGCAAGTCCACCCTCGCCAAGGTCCTGATGAACCTGGAGCGGGCGACCGCCGGCCAGGTCCTCTACAAGGGCGAGGACATCTCCCGGCTGTCCGGCGCGGCCCTCAAGGCCGTCCGCCGCAACATCCAGATGGTGTTCCAGGACCCGTACACCTCGCTGAACCCGCGGATGACCGTCGGCGACATCATCGGCGAGACCTTCGAGATCCACCCCGAGGTGGCGCCCAAGGGCGACCGGCGCAAGGCCGTGCAGGACCTGCTGGACGTGGTGGGCCTGAACCCGGAGTACATCAACCGGTACCCGCACCAGTTCTCCGGCGGCCAGCGCCAGCGGATCGGCATCGCCCGCGGCCTGGCGCTCAAGCCGGAGATCATCATCTGCGACGAGCCGGTCTCCGCGCTCGACGTGTCGGTGCAGGCCCAGGTGATCAACCTGCTGGAGCAGCTGCAGCAGGACTTCGAGCTCTCCTACATGTTCATCGCCCACGACCTCTCGATCGTCCGGCACATCTCCGACCGGGTCGGCGTGATGTACCTCGGCAAGATGGTCGAGATCGGCACCGACCTGGAGATCTACGACCACGCCACCCACCCGTACACCCAGGCGCTGCTGTCCGCGGTGCCGGTGCCGGACCCGAGCGACCGGGAGAACCGCGAGCGGATCATCCTCTCCGGCGACATCCCCTCGCCGGCCAACCCGCCCTCCGGCTGCCGCTTCCGCACCCGCTGCTGGAAGGCCGAGGAGCGCTGCTCCACCGAGCTCCCGCTGCTGGCCGTCCCCGAGCTGCTCGCCGGCGGCGCCAGGCACGAGTCGGCCTGCCACTTCGCGGCCGAGCGGGAGGCCGCGGCCGCGTAGCAGCCGCACCGCACGGACGGGGAGGGGGCACCGGGAGACACTCCCGGTGCCCCCTCCCCGTTCGGCCCTACTGCGGTCGCGCCGCAACTGCCCGGCCCTTCTCATGAGGTGAGATGCGTCTCACACACCCCTGAGGAGGAAGCTCCATGCCTGCAGGCACCCGCGTGCGCTGGGCTGTTGTCAGTGCGACGTCCGTGGCCCTGGTGGCCACGGGTTGCGGCAGCAGCGGCGGCGGCTCCGGTGGCGGTTCGTCGGACACCAGCAAGACCTTCACCTACCAGAGCAGCGAGCCGCAGAACCCGCTGCAGCCGGCCAACGCCAACGAGACCGGTGGCGGACGCATCGTGCAGAACCTGTTCAAGGGCCTGGCCGACTACGACCCCTCCAACGGCAAGCTGCGGATGCAGGTCGCGGACTCGATCGACACCAGCGACTCGCAGACCTACAACGTCACGCTGAAGTCCGGCTGGACGTTCCACGACGGCACGCCGGTGACCGCGCAGAGCTTCGTGGACGCCTGGAACTGGGCGGCCAACGTCAACAACAACCAGATCAACAGCTCCTGGTTCGGTGACATCGAGGGCTACAAGGACCTCCACCCGGAGAGCGGCTCGCCGAGCACCGACAAGATGTCCGGCCTGACCGTCCAGGACGACACGCACTTCACCATCAAGCTGTACAACAAGGTCTCGTACTTCCCGTACAAGCTGGGGTACGTGGCCTTCTCGCCGCTCCCGGAGGGGTTCTTCAAGGACCCGGCGGGCTACGGGCAGAAGCCGGTGGGCAACGGGCCGTACGAGTTCGTCAGCTGGGACCACAACTCGCAGGTGGTCACCAAGACGTTCGCCAACTACCAGGGCGTGGACAAGCCGAAGAACGGCGGCGTCGTCTTCAAGATGTACACCACCGCCGAGGCCGCCTACGCGGACCTGCAGTCGAACAACCTGGACGTGATCGACCAGGTGCCGCCGTCGGCGCTGGCGAACTACAAGAACGACCTGGGCGACCGGGCGATCGACGCCCCGCAGGGCGCGATCCAGAACATCGGCTTCACCCTCTACCAGGCCGACTGGCAGGGCCAGGACAAGGCCAAGGTCCGGCAGGGCCTGTCGATGGCGATCGACCGCGACACCATCACCAAGACGGTGCTGCAGGGCTCGCGCAAGTCCGCCACCGCCTGGGTCGCCGAGGGCGTCGAGGGCTACAAGTCCGGTACCTGCGGGGACTTCTGCACGTACGACGCGGACAAGGCGAAGCAGCTGATCCAGGAGGGCGGCGGCGTCCCCGGCAACGCGATCAAGATCACGTACAACGCGGACGGCGGCCACAAGGAGTGGGTGGACGCGGTCTGCAACTCCATCCGGCAGGCCACCGGGGTGAACTGCAGCGGCGACCCGAAGACCGACTTCAAGACCGCCCGCGCGGCGATCACCGGCCACCAGATCAACGGCCTGTTCCGCACCGGCTGGGTGCAGGACTACCCGCTGAACGCCAACTTCCTGGCGGACGTCTACCGCACCGGCGCGGCCTCGAACGACACCGGCTACTCCAGCCCGGAGTTCGACAAGCTCGCCACCGAGGCCGACCAGGCCGCCTCGATCCAGGACACCGCGACCGGCTACCAGAAGGCCGAGGAGCAGCTGGCGATCGACATGCCGGCCATCCCGCTCTGGTACTACCGGACCAACTCCGGCTTCTCCACCAACGTCCAGAACGTCACGTTCGACTCCTTCGGCAACCCGGCCTGGACCCAGGTCGAGGTCAAGGGCTGACCGTGCCCGGCGCCGGCCCCGTCCTCCCCGCACGGAGGGCGGGGCTCCGGTACTACGTCACCCCTTCGGAGGGAGGGCTCCCATGGGCCACTACGTGCTACGCCGCGTGCTCCAGATGATCCCGGTGTTCTTCGGGGCCACGCTGCTGATCTTCCTGATGGTCTACAGCCTGCCGGGCGACCCGATCGCCGCGATGTTCGGCGACAAGGCGGCCGACCCGGCGCAGGTGGCCAGCCTGCGGCACAAGTACTATCTCGACCAGCCGCTGTGGAAGCAGTACCTGCACTACATGAACAACATCTTCCACCTGGACTTCGGCACCAGCTTCACCGGCCGCCCGGTCTCGGAGATCATGGCGGACGCCTTCCCGGTGACCATCCGGCTGGCCCTGGTCGCCTTCTTCTTCGAGATCTTCATCGGCCTGCCGCTGGGCCTGATCGCGGGCCTGTACCGCGGCAGCATCGCCGACACCCTGGTGCTGGTGCTGACCCTGATCGTCATCTCGATCCCGGTGTTCGTGCTCGGCTACATCGCGCAGACGATCTTCGCGATCAACCTGGGGTGGGTGACTGCCACCGTCCAGGACTCCGAGGACATCACCCAGTTGATCCTGCCGGGCCTGGTGCTGGCGTCCCTGTCGCTGGCGTACGTGGCCCGGCTCACCCGCACCTCGATCGGCGAGAACCTGCGCGCCGACTACATGCGCACCGCGGTCGCCAAGGGCCTGCCGCGGCACACCATCATCGGGCGGCACCTGCTGCGCAACTCGCTGATCCCGGTGGTGACCTTCCTGGGCACCGACCTGGGCGCGCTGATGGGCGGCGCCATCGTCACCGAGGGCATCTTCAACATCGCCGGCGTCGGCAACGTCCTCTACAAGGCGATCAACCAGAAGGAAGGCCCGACGGTGGTCGGCATCGTCACCGTGCTGGTGCTGGTGTACCTGGTCGCCAGCCTGGTCGTCGACCTGCTGTACGCCGTCCTTGACCCGAGGATCCGCTATGCCTGAGCGCAACGAGGACATCCCCGACGACAACGACCCGCTGCGCAACATCCAGCCCACCGACAGCGACCACCTGGACTACGTGGGCCAGCAGGGACTGGCCGTGGAGCAGGAGACACTGATCGAGCCCGACCCGGTCAAGCGGGAGCAGGCCCGCAGCCTGTGGGGCGACGCCTGGCGGGACCTGCGCAAGCGGCCCACCTTCATCATCTCGACGCTGCTGATCCTGCTGCTGATCGTGATCGCGATCTGGCCGGGGCTGTTCACCGACACCGACCCGCGGGCCGCCGACCTGACCAAGGACTACCTGCGCAAGCCCGACTACACCGACTTCTTCGGGGCCGGCTGGTTCGGCTACGACGGCCAGGGCCGCTCGATCTACGCCCGGGTGCTGTACGGGGCCCGGGCGTCCATCACGGTCGGCATCTGCGTCACCCTGGCGGTCACGATCCTGGGCGGCCTGGCCGGGATGGTGGCCGGGTACTTCGGCGGCTGGACCGACTCGGTGATCTCCCGGATCATCGACATCTTCTTCGGCATCCCGCTGCTGCTCGGCGCCCTGGTGCTGCTGAACGCCTTCTCGACGCGCACCGTGTGGTCGGTGGTGATCGCGCTGGCCTTCCTCGGCTGGACGCAGCTGGCCCGCGTGATGCGCGGCTCGGTGATCACCGTCAAGCAGTCCGACTACGTGGTCGCCGGGCGGGCGCTCGGCGCCGGCACCAACCGGCTGATGTTCCGCCACATCCTGCCCAACGCGGTGGCCCCGGTGATCGTGGTCGCCACCATCGCGCTCGGCGGCTACATCACCGCCGAGGCCACGCTGAGCTTCCTCGGCATCGGCCTGCAGGACCCGACCATCTCCTGGGGCGTGGACATCTCCTCCGCGCAGAAGGTGATCCGGCAGGCGCCGTTCGCCCTGTTCTTCCCGGCCGCCGCGCTCTCCGTCACCGTGCTGGCCTTCATCATGCTGGGCGACGCGGTGCGCGACGCCCTCGATCCGAAGCTGCGCTGAGCGAGGGGAAAGGCACATGAGCACCGTCGCCGACCAGGCCCGACCGGCCCGCGAGGAACCCTTCACCGGGCCGCTGCTGGACGTGAAGGACCTGCACGTCGAGTTCAAGACCCGGGAGGGCGTCGCCAAGGCCGTCAACGGCGTCAACTACACCGTCAGCGCGGGCGAGACGCTGGCCGTGCTCGGCGAGTCGGGCTCCGGCAAGTCCGTCACCGCGCAGGCCATCATGGGCATCCTGGACATGCCGCCGGCCAGCATCCCGCAGGGGGAGATCCTGTTCCGCGGCCGGGACATGCTGAAGATGTCCAAGGACGAGCGGCGCAAGATCCGCGGGCAGAAGATCGCGATGATCTTCCAGGACGCGCTGTCCTCGCTCAACCCGGTGCTCACCGTCGGCTACCAGCTCGGCGAGATGTACCGCAAGCACCGCGGCGCCAACCGCAAGGACGCCCGGGCCAAGGCGATCGAGCTGATGGACCGGGTCCGGATCCCCGCCGCCAAGGAGCGGGTCAACGACTACCCGCACCAGTTCTCCGGCGGCATGCGCCAGCGCATCATGATCGCGATGGCGCTGGCCCTGGAGCCGGACCTGATCATCGCGGACGAGCCCACCACCGCGCTGGACGTCACCGTCCAGGCCCAGGTGATGGACCTGCTCGCCGAGCTCCAGGCCGAGTACCACATGGGCCTGATCCTGATCACCCACGACCTCGGCGTGGTCGCCGACGTCGCGGACAAGATCGCCGTCATGTACGCGGGCCGGATCGTCGAGACCGCCCCCGTCCACGAGCTCTACGCCCGGCCGGCCCACCCCTACACCCGGGGGCTGCTGGACTCCATCCCGCGGCTCGACCAGAAGGGCCAGGAGCTCTTCGCGATCAAGGGCCTGCCGCCCAACCTGCTGCGGATCCCGCCCGGTTGCGCGTTCAACCCGCGCTGCCCCCGGGCGCAGGACGTCTGCCGGCAGAAGGTGCCGCCGCTGGAGCAGGTGACCGAGGACGACGGGACACCGCTGGCCGGACGGCGCAGCGCGTGCTTCTTCTGGAAGGAGACCCTCCGTGACGGTTAACGGTGCCACCCCGCTCGGGGCGACCACCCCCGAGGAGGTCGCGTTCGCCCAGGACGTGCCGCGCGGCGAACCCATCCTGGAGGTGCGCGACCTGCGCAAGCACTTCCCGCTGACCAAGGGCGTCCTGTTCAAGAAGCAGGTCGGCGCGGTCAAGGCCGTCGACGGGGTCTCCTTCGACCTGATGCAGGGCGAGACGCTCGGCATCGTCGGCGAGTCCGGCTGCGGCAAGTCCACCCTCGCCAAGGTCCTGATGAACCTGGAGCCCGCCACCGCCGGGTCGGTGAAGTACAAGGGCGAGGAGATCTCGCACCTGTCCGGCGCCGCGCTGAAGGCGGTGCGCCGCAACATCCAGATGGTGTTCCAGGACCCGTACACCTCGCTGAACCCGCGGATGACCGTCGGCGACATCATCGGCGAACCCTTCGAGATCCACCCGGAGGTCGCGCCCAAGGGCGACCGGCGCAAGGCCGTGCAGGACCTGCTGGACGTGGTCGGGCTCAACCCGGAGTACATCAACCGGTACCCGCACCAGTTCTCCGGCGGCCAGCGCCAGCGGATCGGCATCGCCCGCGGCCTGGCGCTCAAGCCCGAGGTGATCATCTGCGACGAGCCGGTCTCCGCGCTCGACGTGTCGGTGCAGGCCCAGGTGATCAACCTGCTGGAGCAGCTGCAGGGCGAGTTCAACCTGTCGTACATGTTCATCGCGCACGACCTGTCGATCGTCCGGCACATCTCCGACCGGGTCGGCGTGATGTACCTCGGGCGGATGGTCGAGATCGGCACCGACCTGGAGATCTACGAACACGCCACCCACCCGTACACCCAGGCGCTGCTGTCCGCCGTGCCGGTGCCCGACCCGGCCGCGCGCGAGCACCGGGACCGGATCGTGCTGGTCGGCGACGTGCCCTCGCCGGCCAACCCGCCCTCCGGGTGCCGCTTCCGCACCCGCTGCTGGAAGGCCCAGGAGAAGTGCGCGCGGGAGGACCCGGCGCTGACCGTGCGGGACTGGCTGGAGGGACGGGCCCGGCACGACTCGGCCTGCCACTTCGCCGGCGAGCGGGAGAACCTGATCTGACCCGCCGCACGGACGCGGAAGGGCCCCGCCGAACGGATCGGCGGGGCCCTTCCGCGGTGCTGCCGGGGGCTCAGACCTCGGCGCGCTGGGCGGGGACGGCGGCGGTGCTCCCCTCCTCGGGGAAGTGACAAGCCGTCAGGTGGTTCTCCGCGTTGCCGGACAGCCGCACCAGCGGCGGCTCCTCGGTGGCGCACTTCTCCTGCGCCTTCCAGCAGCGGGTGCGGAAGCGGCAGCCGGACGGCGGGTTGAGCGGCGAGGGGACGTCGCCGGTCAGCCGGATCCGCTCGCGGTCGTCGTCCGGGTCGGCCTCCGGGACGGCGGACAGCAGGGCGTGGGTGTACGGGTGCCGGGGCGCCTCGTACAGCGACTTGCGGTCGGCGATCTCGACGATCTTGCCGAGGTACATCACCGCGACGCGCTCCGAGAAGTGCCGCACCACCGACAGGTCGTGGGCGATGAACAGGAAGGCGATGCCCAGCTCGCGCTGCAGCTCCTGGAGCAGGTTGACCACCTGCGCCTGGATCGACACGTCCAGCGCCGAGACCGGCTCGTCCGCGACGATCAGCTTCGGGTTCAGCGACAGCGCCCGGGCCACGCCGATGCGCTGGCGCTGGCCGCCGGAGAACTCGTGCGGGAAGCGGTTGTAGTGCTCCGGGTTGAGGCCGACCGTCTCCAGCAGCTCCTGCACCCGGCGCTGGACGCCGCCGGCCGGCTGGATGCCGTTGATCTCCATCGGCGCGCCGATGATCGAGCCGACGGTGTGCCGCGGGTTCAGCGAGGAGTACGGGTCCTGGAAGATCATCTGGATCTCGGACCGGATCGGCGCGAGCTCCTTGCGGCTCGCGTGCGTGATGTCCTGCCCGGCGTAGCGGATCTCGCCGGCGGTCGGCTCCAGCAGCCGGGTCACCAGGCGGCCGGTGGTCGACTTGCCGCAGCCGGACTCGCCGACCAGGCCCACCGACTCGCCGGGGAACACCTCCAGGTCCACGCCGTCCACCGCGTGCACCGCGCCGACCTGGCGCTTGAACAGGAAGCCGTCCATCACCGGGAAGTGCTTCTTCAGGCCGGTGATCGACAGCAGCGGATCGCCGGAGAGGGCGGACCGGGAGGCGGGCTTGAGGGTCGTCTCGTTGCTCATGGTGTGCCTCTCAGCCGAGCCGCGGCTTGATCTGGTCGATGAAGATGTCCTGCCGCCGGGCCGGCTCCAGGTGGCAGGCGGCGGCGTGCCCGGCGGCCGGGGAGAGCGGCGGGCGCTCGGTGGTGCAGCGACCGCCGGCCACCTGCGCGGGGAAGTCGCAGCGCGGGTTGAACGGGCAGCCGGACGGCAGGTTGATCAGGCTCGGCGGGGTGCCGCGGACCGGCCGCAGCGGCACGTCCACGTCGCCGGTCAGGCTCGGCATCGAGGACAGCAGGCCCCAGGTGTACGGGTGCTGGGGGGCCTTCAGCACCTCGCGGACGGTGCCGCGCTCCACGGCCCGGCCCGCGTACATCACCATGATGTCCTGCGCGGTCCGGGCGACCACGCCCAGGTCGTGGGTGATCAGGATGATCGCGGTGCCCATCTCCTGCTGGAGGTCCTTGAGCAGGTCGAGGATCTGGGCCTGCACGGTGACGTCCAGCGCGGTGGTCGGCTCGTCCGCGATGACCAGCTTGGGGTCGCAGACCAGCGACATGGCGATCATCGCGCGCTGGCGCATGCCGCCGGAGAACTGGTGCGGGTAGTCGTCGACCCGGCTGGTGGGCTGCGGGATGCCGACCCGGGTCAGCATCTCGATCGCCCGGTCCCGGGCCTCCTTCTTGGAGGCGCCGGTGTGCTTGCGGAAGGTCTCGGCGATCTGCTTGCCGATGGTGTGGAACGGCGACAGCGCGGTCAGCGGGTCCTGGAAGATCATCGACATCTTCTTGCCGCGGAGCTTCTCCAGCTCCCGGTTCGACGCGCCGACCAGCTCCTGGCCGTCCAGCTTGATCGAGCCGGTGATCTCGGTCCGGTCCGGGTTGTGCAGGCCCAGCACGGCCAGGTTGGTCACCGACTTGCCGGAACCGGACTCGCCGACGATGCCGAGCGTGGAGCCCGGGGCGACGTCGAAGGAGAGGCTGTCCACGGCCCGGACCACGCCGTCCTCGGTGCTGAAGCGGACCGAGAGGTCGCGGACTGAGAGGAACGGCGTGCCGCCGCTGCCGGCGGACACCTCCTCGGGCTTGGCCTGGGTGGTCATGGACTGGGCTCCTCGGTGCGGTACGTGAGGTCGGGACTGCGGTCGGCCGGGGTGTGGCCGTCAGGCCAGGCGGATGCGCGGGTCGATCAGGGCGTAGGCGGCGTCGACGATGATGTTGAAGAAGACGATCAGGGTGGCGGCCACCATGGTCACGCCGACCAGCAGCGACAGGTCGGAGTCGTTGAAGGAGTGGATCGCCAGCTCGCCCAGGCCGTGCAGGCTGAACGTCGTCTCGGTGATGATGGCGCCGCCGAGCAGCACGCCCAGGTCGATGCCGAAGACGGTGACGATGGTGCCCATCGCGCCGCGCCAGGCGTAGCGCATGAAGACCGAGGTGCCCGACATGCCCTTGGCCCGGGCGGTCCGCACGTAGTCCTCGGACAGCTGCTCGACCATCGAGGAACGGGTCATCCGGGTGTAGTTCGCGGTCCAGATCAGCGACAGCACGATCCACGGCACCAGCAGGCCGCTGGCCCAGCCGACCGGGTCCTTGGTGATCGGCACGTAGGTCGGCAGCTCCAGCAGGTCGGTGCTGTAGCACAGCGCCCACAGGGCCAGCGGGCCGGCCACGTAGATCTGCATCGAGGAGGCCAGCAGCGAGAAGGAGCTGGCGATCTTGTCAGCGGGCTTGCCCTGCTTGTGGGCGGCCAGCATGCCGGTGCCGATGCCGACGATCAGGAAGACGACGGCGGAGCCGACGGTCAGCGACAGGGTGGTCGGGAAGCGGTCCGCGAGGATGCCGCCGACCAGCTCCTTCTTGTCGAAGGAGTAGCCGAAGCACGGGGCGCCGCAGTGCACGCCGTTGAAGGTGCCGCCGGTGAAGATGGTGGTCAGCCAGTTCCAGTACTGGACCGGCCAAGCGTGGTCGAAGCCCATGTCGTGCCTGATCAGGGCGAGGTTCTCGGGCGTGCAGGTCTTGCCGCAGTAGAGCCTCGCCGGATCCGCCGGAATCGCGAAGAACAGCGCGTACGTGACCATCGAGACGATCAACAGGATGACTAGCGCGCCGAGGGTTCGGCGGACGAGGAATCGGAGCATCGGACGGGGCTCTCCTGATCGGGGCGGGACACCGGCAGGTCGTGCCGGTGTCCCGCCGTGAGCTGCTGCTCGGTGACGACTACTACTTGACGTAGATGTTGAGCGGGTACTGCAGGCCCATCAGCGAGTCGAACTTCACGCCGCCCAGGCCCGAGCCGTAGAGGCTCAGCGAGCGCTGGTAGACGTCCGGGATCGAGTACGCGTTGTCCTGCAGCTGCTTGTCGATCGCGGCCCACGCCTTGCCCTGGGCGACCGGGTCGGCGATCTTGGCGGCGGCGTCGATCGCGGAGTTGATCGCCGGGTCGTTCACGTGCGCCAGGTTCTGGCCGCCGTCGGCGATGCCCCGGCCGTCCCACACCGGCTGCAGCGAGGTGTAGCCGGTCGGCCAGTCGGCGCCCCAGCCGCCCCAGTACAGGTCGGCGCCGTTGTCGACCAGCGCGATGGTGTCGTAGTAGGTCTTGGCGTCCAGCGGCTTCGGGACGAACTTGAAGCCGGCCTTCTCCAGCGCGTCGCGGATGGCCTCGGTGACCTTCTGCTGGATCGGGGTGTTGTTGTACGGGTACACGATGGTGGTGCCCACCGCGTTCGCCTCGGTCAGCAGCTTCTTGGCCGCCTCCGGGTCGCCCTCCGGCTTCTGCAGGATGCCGTACGGGTCGTAGGACTCGTAGCCGAGGGTGGTCGGGCTCATGTACGAGGTGGCGTAGTCACCGTAGGAGGTGCCGCCCTGGAGCTGGCGGGTCTGCTTGTGCGGGAACGCCTTGATGAGCGCCTCGCGGACCTTCTTGTCCTTGATGCGGTCGTTGTTGATGTAGTAGTAGTCGACGTACGGGGTCAGGCCCTCCAGGGTGCGCGACTTGAGCTTGTCGTCGCCCTTCACCTTGTCGGTGTAGTTCGGGTGGACCGTGTTGTGGAAGGTGAACGCGGTCTTGTCGTCGCCGTTGTCCGCCATGAAGCGCTCGGTGGACTGCTGCAGCTGGACGCCGAAGCTCATGTGCCACTTGTCCGGGTAGGCGTTCCGGATCGGGTCGGTGGCCGGGTCCCAGTTGGGGTTGCGCTCCAGGTCCAGCGAGCGGTCGGTGACGTGCTCGGTGATCTGGTACGGGCCGGAGGAGAACGGCTTCTTGTCGTACTCCTCCTTCGTGTCGTGGGCCTGCGGCACGATGCCGTAACCGGTCATCGCCAGGGTGAAGTTGGCGTCCGGGTGGATGTCCTGGAAGGTGATGACCACGGTCTTGTCGTCCGGGGTCTGGACCGCGTCCAGCTGCTTGCCGCCGTAGGGGCCCTCGTAGGCGGTGCGGTAGTCGGAGCCCGAGATCCAGCCCTGGATGTAGGTCGGGCCGGACTTGATGAAGCTGGCGTAGGTGCGCTCGATCGAGTACTTGACGTCGGCCGAGGTGATCGGCGAGCCGTCCTGCCACTTCACGCCGTCCTTCAGCGTGAACTTCCAGGTCTTGCCGCCGTCGGTGGTGCTGCCGGTGTCGGTGGCGAGGTCGCCGACGAGCTTCTGCGAGCCGTCCGCCTGGAGCTTGTAGCCGGTCAGCTGGCGGGTGAAGAGCAGCGAGACCTCGCTGTTGTAGTTCAGGTAGATCTGGGCCGGGTCGAGGTGCGAGAAGTCGTCGCGGTCGATCATGTTGACCGTGCCGCCCGTCTTCGCGCCCGGCTCCGCGGCGGCGGGGCCCTTCGAGTCCTCGGCGGTGCCGATCGAGATCGAGGAGATCTTGGCGGGGGCCTTCGAGGCGCTGGCGCCGTCGCCGTTGCTGTGGCCGCTGGAGCACGCCGTGGTGACGGTCAGGGCCCCGGCCACCAGAATGGCTGCCGCGAGCCGTGTCTTGTGAGAGCTCATCTTCATCCTGCCTGGGATAGTTGTGCGGAAATCTTCGTGGGTGTGCCCGGGGCCTGGCTTTCCCGTCCCCCCGGAGTCTTGAGGGTCCGTCAGCGGTTGGTCTTCGGGTCGAACGCGTCCCGGACCGAGTCGCCGAGCAGGTTGAAGGCCAGCACGAACACCACCATGGCGATGCCCGGGAAGAGCAGGAAGGTGACGTCGGTGCGGAGGAAGGTCGCGCCGTCCGCGATCATGCGGCCCCAGTCCGGGGTCGGCTCGGTCACGCCCACGCCGAGGTAGGACAGGCCGGCCTCGGCGGTGACGAAGGCGGGCAGCGCGAGGGTGGACTGCACCAGGATCGGGGTCCACAGGTTCGGCAGGATCTCCTTGAAGATGATCCTCATCGGGGAGGCGCCGGTGACCTTCGCGGCCTCGATGAACTCCCGCTCGCGCAGCGAGAGCGACACGCCGCGCAGGATGCGGGCCAGGCTCATCCAGCCGAGCAGCGACAGCACCAGGGTGACCGAGACGAACGGCAGCCAGCCCGGCGGGTTCTGGTCGCGGGCGACCAGCAGGCCGGTGACCACCGGCATGGTCGCGATCAGGAAGATCTGCGACGGGAACGACATCAGGACGTCGATCACCCGGCCGATGAAGTAGTCGGTCTTGCCGCCGAGGTAGCCGGCCGCGATGCCGAGCGCGACGCCGATCGCGGTGGTCAGCACCGAGGTGGCGACGGCGATGATCAGCGAGGTGCGGATCCCGTAGATCAGCAGGGTGAGCACGTCGCGGCCGAGGCCGGGCTCCAGGCCGAACCAGAAGTCGCCGCTGATGCCGCCGTTGGGACCGGTCGGCAGGCCGGAGTCGGTCAGCAGGTCGCTGGCGTTCTGGCCGTAGTGGGTCTTCGGGTCCTTGCCGTACAGCATGGAGATGAGCGGGGCCAGGATCGCCACCGCGACGAAGAAGAGCACCACGCACGCGCTCACCACGCCGGTGCGGTCACGGAGGAAGCGGCGCCACATCAGCTTCCCGGGAGAGAGGCCGCGGAAGCCCGGATCGGCGGGCGCGTCGGCCGTGGCGTTGTCCGCGAGGTCCGACGTCGACCCGGGACGGGAGGTGTTCCCGTCCGTCGTGGCCCCAGTAGGCGTCGTCATGGTGCTAAAGCTCCCGACCGTGGTCCGTGCAGAAGCAAGGAGTAAGAACTTGGATGAATGGACTCTTGCAAGTCGTTTATCGAACGTCAAGAGTTCCCCAGTTGTCGATGGCGCATTTCCTCCTTCGTGCTGGAATGTCAACCACTTCGTAGTTCTCGGACTCTTGACACCGGGCTGGCAAGACGGTCAAAACCGGACAGAATCGATCAAGTCGCGTTCACATGTCCGTAACGACGCACTGTCAGGTCCGGTATCAGGACGTCGAGTTGCTCTCCGAGGTCGGATGACGCGCGTAGAGACGATGTCCGGTTTGGCCCTGTTCATCGCAATTGGCGAGTGCAATTGAGTGTCCGATTATCGGACATCGGTGTTTTCGGGCGTGCCGAAGCGAATTCACGGGTATGGCTCACCCAATTCGGGCGGCACTCGGGGCGCCGCCCGGCTGGCATTTTCCCGCCATTGGCGAGTCCTCGCCGCAGCGTTACCGCGGACGTTGTTACTTCACCAGGCCGATGTTCTCGTAGACGACATCCCCGAGGCCGGCCGCACCGATGTTGGCGAGTTCCTTGCGCACCCCGTAGATGGCCGGGCGCTGGTACAGCGGCACCAGGCCGGCGACCTGCCAGGCCTCCGAGTCGGCGAGGTTGAGCGCCGTGGTCTCCTCGTCGGCGGTGTCCGCCTTGGCGGCGTCCGCCATCGCCCGGTCCAGCGCCTTGCTGCCGACCTGGGCCCAGTTGGAGCCGGAGTCCTGCTGGAAGGTGCTGATCGAGTTGGAGACCGGGAAGGGCGTGCCCAGCAGGGAGAACGAGGTCAGGTCGAAGTCGTGCTTGTAGATGTAGCCGTCGAAGTACTCGCCGGCCGGCACGGTATGGACCTGGACGGTCACCCCGATCGCGGCGAGCATCCGGGTGACCTCCTCGCTCTCGTTGGCGGCCAGGTTGTTCGCGGCCGGCGCCACGTAGCGCAGCACCAGCTCCTTGCCGTCCCTGGCGCGCACGCCGTTCGGGCCGGGCTTCCAGCCCAGCGAGTCGAGCACGGCCCTCGCGGCGTCCGGGTCGAAGCGGCTCAGGCCGTTCGAGTTGTCCTGGTAGCCGTGCTGGGAGGGCACCAGGAAGTGGTTGTTCATCGGCACGTACGGCCAGTCCAGGCCGGCCAGGTCGGTGCGGGTGATCTCGGCCCGGTCGATCGCCTGGATCAGCGCCTGGCGCAGCCGGGCGTCCTCCAGCAGCGGGCTCCTGCCGTTGAGCACCAGGTGCCGCAGGTTGGGGCCGCCGGCCTTGCGCACCTCGCCGCCCGCGGTGGACCGGATCAGCCGGTAGCCCTCGGTGTTGGGGCCGTTGTTGTAGAAGTCGATCTCGCCCTTGGCGAAGGCCTGCGGCATCGCGCCGGTGTCGTACGCCCTGAAGACGATCTTGTCCAGCAGCGGCTTGTCGCCCCACCAGCCCGGGTCGGCGACCACGGTGACGGTGCGCGCCGCGGCGTCCAGCGAGTCCACCTTGAAGGGGCCCGCGGTGACCGGGATCCGGTTCTTGAAGGAGGTGTTGAACAGTTCGGGGGTGGAGACGTACTTCGCGGGCAGCAGCGGGGCGTTGCCGGCGTTGTTGAACATCGCCTGCCACTCCGAGTACGGCTCCTTGAAGGTCATCACGGCCTGGAAGTCGTCCTTGCCGCGGACCACGCTCTCCACCTGGTCGAAGCCGTTGGTGGTGGCGGTCTTGAAGTCGGTGTTCAGGCTGCCCAGCGCCTGCCAGTCGGCCTGCAGGTCGCGCCAGGTGATCGGGGTGCCGTCGGACCAGTGGGCCTTCGGGTTGAGCGTCCACACCACGACCTGCTTGCCCTGCCGGGTCTCGCTCCTCACGTCGGAGAGGTAGGCCGGGTTGGGGGTCTGCACGCCGCCCGCGTCGGAGCGCCAGAAGGTCGGCAGCAGCGCCTTGACCACGTCGTTGGTGGACGCCTCGGAGCCGTCCGCCTGGACCGGGTTCCACTGGGTGGAGTACTGGTCGATCGCCCAGACCAGGGTGCCGCCCTGGCGCAGCGCGTCGCGCGGCCGGGAGTTCATCTCCTGCTGGGTCATCCGCGGCGCGTCCCCGCCCGCCGCTGCCGCCGCCCGGGCCGGTTCGCCGCCGGCGGAGCCCGAGGTGGGGCTGCAGGAGCACAGCGCGACGGACAGCGCCGCCGCCGTGGCGGTCAGGGTGAGCGGGAGGAAGCGGGGTCTCGGCACGCGGCACATCTTGCGTACCGGTGAACTGACTTGTCGACCTGCGGCGGATCAAGGATTGGTAACGCGACGTGGCCGCCCGGTTGCGCGTCCGGTTTGTCCTGTTCCGTGACGCCATTGGCGAGGACTCGCCAACGGGCCGGCCCGGGGCGCCGACTCAGCGCTCCGGACCGGCCCGCGGGTTGACGCGCCGTCAGGACGGGATCTTGACCGAGCGCTCCTTGCCGGTTTTGGTGATGCCCTGGGCGATGGCGTCGGCCACGTCCTGGGTGGTGACCGGCACCTGCTGGCCGTTCTTGGTGATCCGCACCCTGTCGAAGACGGTGCCGACGGAGGAGGCCAGCGCGTCCAGGTCCCACTTGAGGGCCACGGCGCCGCTCGCGTCCGGCGCCAGCGTCAGCGCACCGGCGGCGGTGTTGCGGCCGAACAGGAACTGCTTGCCGCCCGCCGTCACCGTCACGTTGCCGGCCGTCACCTGCTTGCCCAGGCCGTCGGCGGCGGCCTGCAGCGCGTCCTGGCCGACCTTCGGCTGGGCGTCGGTGACCGGCAGCACCACCTCGGCGTCCGCCTGGCCGGCCGCCCGGCCGCGGTACGCCTGCTCGACCAGCTCGACCGAGGCCGCCGAGTCCAGCGCCTTGCCGCCCGCGCCCGGGACCACCTCGGTGCCGCCGGAGCTGGTGAACTTGACGTAGCCCTCCTGCAGGGACTGCCCGGACTTGCCGCCCAGGTCGTCCAGCGCGGCCTTCAGCTTCGCCCGGTCGATCCGCACCTGCGGCGCGACGGCCTTGGCGTCGCCGGTCAGCGAGCCCAGCACGTCGACCGGGCTGTAGCTGTGCTTGGTCAGCCCGTCCACCGTCGCGGTGGTGTCGAAACTCAGACCGGCGCTGGCCGGGTCCAGGGTGAGCGACTGGTCGCCGACCTTCAGCCGGACCGGCTGCTGCCCGACCTTGGCCACCGAGCCGTCCAGCACCTTCACCGCCTGGTCGCGGGAGTCGCCGCCGATGTCGGTGCCCAGCACCGTGGTGCCCTTGGGGATGTCCGACTGGTTCATCATCAGGCCCGCGCCGTACGCGGCCGCGCCGAGGAACAGCACACCGCCGACCCCGGTCACCACCAGCTTCTTGCCGCGGCCGCCCTTCTTCTTGGCGGCGGGCGCCGCCGGGGCGGCCGGCTTCGGCTCCCCGGCGGCCGGCCGGGCCGCCGGGGGCTGGGCCGCGGGAGCCTGCTCGCGCTTGGGCGCGGCCGCCCGCGGGCCGCCCGGGAACGGCTGCTCGGCGGGCAGGTCGCCGAACCGGCCGCCGCCGTCACCGGTCGGCCGGGGCCCCCGCGCCTCGGCGAACGGGTCGGTGAACGGGTCGCCCGGGGTGCCGGGGGCCTTCAGGAACAGCTGGGTGGTCGGCGGGTCCGATATGGCGGCGCCCGGCGCGGGCTCCTCGCCGGTGATCGGGTCGAAACCGCCGATCTGGGTGTCCTCCGGCTCCCCGGCGGCGGCCTGCGGGCGCCGCTCCGGGCCCGGGCCGTCGGCGAACGGGTCGCGGGCGGCGGCGGGGGGCTGCGGTCCGGGCTGCGGCCGGGCGAAGGGGTCCTGGGCGGGCTGCTGGGCGAACGGGTCCTGCGGGGGCTGCGGCGCGAACGGGTCGGCCGGGTGGTTCGCGGCCGGGGCGCCCTGCGGGCCGTCGGCGAACGGGTCGCGGGCGGCGGCGGGGGGCTGCGGTCCGGGCTGCGGCCGGGCGAAGGGGTCCTGGGCGGGCTGCTGGGCGAACGGGTCCTGCGGGGCCGCGAACGGGTCCTGGGCCGCGGCGAACCGGTCGTCCTGGCGCGGCAGCCGGTGGTCGCCGGTGCGGGAGGACGCCGGGTCGGCCGGGGCGAACGGCGAGGCGGGCGCGCCGGACGGGAGCGGCGCGGCCTGCTGCTGGGCCGCCGGGGCGGGCGGGGCGGCGGGGGCGGGCTGCGCGGGAGCCGCCGGGGCGGACGCCGCCGGAGCGGGCTCCGGGCGGCCCTTCTGGCGCGGCTTGAACCACTCGCCGGTGGAGTCCGACTCGGACCCCTTCGGGCCGCCGGGCCGGGGCGCGGCCGGCTCCTGCCACTCCGGCGGCAGGTTCGGCGGCGTGGCGGTGCGCGCGCCGGAGTCCATCACGCCGAGCACCGGGTCCCCGGCGCCGCCGCGGTGGCGCGGGCCGGAGGGTTCCGCGGGCTGCTCGGGCTTCGCGGGCTTCTCCTCCTTGACCTTGCTCTGCACCACGACCGGCGGGATCGGCCGGGAGCCGGGGATGTTGATCCGCACCCGGGTGGTCAGCTTGGTCTCCGTCGCCTTCGGGGCCTCGGGCTCCTCGGGGCGCCGGTCGGGAGCGTTCCGCCCGGCGGCCGGGTCCGCGCCGAGCCCGCCGGGCACGCCGGTGCCGTACGGCGGGGTGCCCGACGGGTACGCGTCAGGGCCGCCACGGCGCGGCTGCGGGTGGGCGTTGTCAGGTTCGCGGCTGCTCAATGCTGCTCTGCTCCGGGTTCGCGGCCGGGCCGGCCGGGCCGTCCGCTGCGTATGGGGCGGCTGACCGCCGGACGACGGCGAGCGGCGCGCGGCGGGCCGACCGGCCCCGGGGACATCAGCTGTTCACGTGTCGGCTACGGCGAGCGCCCCCGCCACGCGAGTGGTGCCGAAGCTACCGCCCGGCCCGGCCGGACCGGACAGGGGGGTGGCCCGCCGGGGCACCACCTTACCGACAAGGGATCCGGGCCGTCGGGCGACCGCCGGAACCCGCGGCTCCGGATCGTCCCGGTACGCGCTAGCGGTCGCCGTCCCTGACGGTCCGTCGGGGTTCCGGCGCCGGTACGCCGAACAGGAACCCGGAGCGGGTCGGCAGGGTCGCGCAGACCACCCCGAGCACCGCGCCGCCGAACAGGTACAGGTACGCGGACGGCGTCGCGGAGAGCACCAGGTCACCCTCGGGGCGGGGTGCCAGCAGCGCCGCCAGCACCAGGAACCAGCCGCCCAGCGCGCAGCCCGCGCCGAGCTTGGTGCCGGTCGCCCGCAGGCCCCCGTAGAACAGCCCGGCGCAGCCCGCCAGCGCCAGCACGACGCCGGCGCCGCCCCACAGGGTCTGCACGAAAGCTCCGCACACCGACACCGCCGCGCCGAGCAGGAACAGCACGGCGTAGACCGCGATCCGGACGCCGCGCGGCGGCATCGGCTCGCCCAGGCGCTCCTCGCGGGTGCCCAGCAGGGCGTGCGTGAACCTCACTCCGCCACCCCCGCGAACAGGTCGGTCTCCGGGGCGCCCGGGCCGAGCGGGCCGCGCACCAGCTCGTAGTACTCGGTGGCCAGCAGCGGCTGCCCGAGGTCGTTGCTGAGCGCGAAGTGGCGCCCGGCCACGGTGATCTGGGTGGCGTGCGCCCGCATCGCGGCGGCCTTCGCCCCGGCGTGCGCGGCGTTGTCCAGCACGGTGGTGACCACCCGGTCGTCCACCACGCCCGGGATCTCGCCGACCGGGGCGGTGCCCGGGAACGGCGCCTCGGCGGCGGTCCGGGCCAGCGCGGCCTCGATCACCGAGCGGGGCATCCGGTTGTAGTAGACCTTGGCGATCCGCCAGGGCGCGCCCAGCTCCGGGCCGAAGGCCGGGTCGGCGGCCAGCTCGTAGCCGCGCAGCGCCACCCGGTGCGCCTGGATGTGGTCGGGGTGCCCGTACCCGCCGTTCTCGTCGTACGTCACCAGCACCTGCGGCCGGACCTCGCGGATCACCCCGGCCAGCAGCCCGGCGGCCTCGTCCACGTCCGCCCGCCAGAAGCAGGACGGGTCGTCGTTGTCCGCGGTGCCCATCATCCCGGAGTCCCGCCAGCGACCCGGACCGCCCAGGAAGCGGTGGTCGGTGACGCCCAACTCGCGCATCGCGGCGGCGAGTTCGCCGATCCGGTGCTCACCCAGGGTATTGTCGCGGCCCTGCTCCAGGTGGGCCAGCTCCGGCGGGATCACCTCACCGCCCTCGCCCAGCGTGCAGGTCACCAGGGTGACCCGGACGCCCTCGGCCGCGTACCGGGCCATCGTGGAGCCGTTGTTGATCGACTCGTCGTCGGGGTGGGCGTGCACCAGCAGCAGCCCGCGCGCGTCGGCCGGGGGAACGGAGGTCATGTCCGGCAGCTTAACGGCCCGCCCGGAGGGGACTCCCCGGGCAGGCCGGACGCGTCCGGCGGCTAGAGGTTCAGACCGTTCAGCATCCCGGCCAGGTTGGCCGTCACCTGCTGGATCGACGGCGCGATCGAACTGGAGGCCAGGTAGAAGCCGAGCAGCGCGCACACCAGCGCGTGGCTCACCTTCAGGGTCGACCGGCGGACCAGGACCACGACCACGACCAGCATCAGCAAGACGGCGGAGACGGACAAAGCCATGACGGCTCACACCCTTCCTCGGGTGCGCGGCCCCGGGGACGGGGCAGCGGGCGGAACGATGGTCAACTGATACCCGATCAGTGACCACTGGATAACGTTCCGTGAGCCCGCCCGGGGTGTCGCGCCACCCGCCCCCACCCGCTGCGCCCCCGGTCAGCGGCCCTCCGAACGGCCGTACGCCGCCGTCCGGGTGAGCTGCGCCGTCCGGGTGATCACCGGCGGCCCGGGCCGTAGTGTCGACCGCATGACGACCGAGAAGCCGCACGACACCTTCCCCCGGCAGTACGCCCGCACCGGGCGCTTCACCGCGGGCGCGCCCCGCTCGTTCAGCGTCTCCCCGGACGGCGCCCGGGTGCTGTTCCTGCGCTCCCGAGGCGAGGAGCGGCCGGCCAACCTGCTGTGGCGGCTCGACGTCGCCACCGGCGCCGAGAGCGTGCTCGCCGACCCGGAGGACCTGCTCGGCGGCGGCGCGGAGGAGCTGTCCGACGCCGAGCGGGCCCGCCGCGAGCGCAGCCGGGAGACCTCCGCCGGGATCGTCGGCTACGCCCTGGACGCCACCGGCCGCACCGCGGCCTTCGCGCTCTCCGGGCGGCTGTTCGCGGTCGACACCGACAGCGGGAAGGCCCGCGAGCTGCCCGCCGCCACCCCGCTGCTGGACCCGCGGCCCAGCCCCGACGGCGCGCACGTCGCCTACGCCACCCCGGGCGGCGAGCTGCGGGTGAGCGCCGCCGACGGCAGCGGCGACCGGCTGCTGGCCGGGCCGGAGGCGGACGGCGTCAGCTGGGGCCAGGCCGAGTTCATCGCCCAGGAGGAGATGGGCCGCGACCGCGGGTACTGGTGGGCCCCCGGCGGCGGCGCGCTGCTGGCCGCCCGGGTCGACGACACCCCGGTGCGCCGCTGGTGGATCGCCGACCCGGCCAACCCCGGCCGCCCGCCGGCCGAGGTCGCCTACCCGGCGGCCGGCACGCCCAACGCCGAGGTCGGGCTCTGGCTGCTCGGCCTGGACGGCAGCCGCACCGAGATCCGCTGGGACCGGGCGGCGTACCCGTACCTGGCCCGGGTGCACTGGTCGGCCGGCGGGCCGCCGCTGCTCCAGGTGCAGGCCCGCGACCAGCGCGAGCAGCTGGTGCTGGAGGCCGACACCGCGACCGGCGCCACCACCGCGCTGGTCACCGAGCGGGACGCGGACTGGCTGGAGCTGTTCGGCGGCGTGCCGGTGCGGCTGGCCGACGGGCGGCTGGTGCGGATCGCCGACCGGGACGGCGCCCGGGTGCTGACCGTCGGCGAGCGGGCGCGCACCGACGCCGGGCTGCACGTCCGCTCGGTGCTCGGCACCGACGGCGACACCGTGCTGTTCACCGCCTCCGCCGGGGCCGCCGAGTTCGAGCGCCGCCCGCCCGGCTGGCTGGGCGTCTTCGAGGCCGGGCCGGACGGCGTGCGGGAGGTCGGCGACGGCGCGCTCGGCGCGGTGCGCGGCGCGGGCACCACCGTGCTCACCACCGCCCACCCGATGCGCCCCGGCACCACCGTCACCGTGCACCGCGCGGGCGCCGAACCGCTGGTGGTCGCCTCGCACGCGGCCGTCCCGCTGCTGGCCGCCCGCCCGGTGTTCCGGTTCGCCGGCGAGCGGCGGATCCCCTGCGCGGTGCTGCTGCCCACCGGCTACGACCCCGACGTCGACGGCGAACTGCCCGTCCTGATGGACCCGTACGGCGGCCCGCACGGGCAGCGGGTGGTGCGGGCGCACAACCCGCACCTGGTCTCGCAGTGGTTCGCCGACCAGGGCTTCGCGGTGCTCGTCGCCGACGGGCGCGGCACCCCCGGGCACAGCCCCGGCTGGGAGAAGTCGATCAGCCGGCGGACCGCCGAGGTCTCCGTCCAGGACCAGGTCGACGCGCTGCACGCGCTCGCCGAGGAGTTCCCGCTCGACCTGGCGAAGGTCGCGATCCGCGGCTGGTCGTACGGCGGCTACCTGGCCGCCGCCGCCGTGCTCCGCGAACCGGACGTCTTCCACGCCGCGGTGGCCGGCGCGCCCGTCACCGAGCACGACCTGTACGACACCCACTACACCGAGCGCTACTACGGCGACCCGGCGGCGGAGCCCGAGGTCTACCGGGCCAACTCGCTGGTGGAGATGGCCCCCTCGCTGCGCCGGCCGCTGATGATCGTGCACGGCCTGGCCGACGACAACGTGGTGGTCGCGCACAGCCTGCGGCTGTCCACCGCGCTGCTCGCCGCCGGGCGCCCGCACACCGTGCTGCCGCTGTCCGGGGTGACCCACATGACCCCGCAGGAGCAGGTCGCGGAGAACCTGCTGCTGCTCCAGGTCCGGTTCCTGAAGGAGTCGCTCGGCCTGCTGTAACGGCCCCGGCCGTGACATCCGTCATGCGGAGGTCACGACGGCGCGCACTGCCGCGGACACCCCCGTTCCGAGGAGCCTTGAGGAGTCGGAAGAAGGACGTCTTCGAAGGGACTTGGTCCAGATGGCGACGGGAACGGGGGAGGTCGCGGCCTTCCGGAACGTCAGCAAGAGCTACGGCCGGGTGAAGGCGGTGAACGGCCTCGACCTGGTGCTGCGACCCGGCGAGACGGTCGCGCTGCTCGGCCCCAACGGTGCGGGCAAGTCCAGCAGCCTCGACCTGCTGCTGGGCCTGCGCGAACCCGACGGCGGCACCGTCGAACTGTTCGGCGGCACCCCGCGGGCGGCGATCACCGCCGGCCGGGTCGGCGCGATGCTGCAGAGCGGCGGCCTGATGAGCGACGTCAAGGTCCGCGAGATCGTCGAACTGGCCTGCAAGGTCCACCCCAGGGGCCACCGGGTCGACGAGGTGCTGACCACCGCCGGGATCACCGAGATCGCCGACCGCCGGGTCGACAAGCTCTCCGGCGGCCAGGAGCAGCGGGTCCGGTTCGCCCTCGCGGTGGCCGGCCGCAACGACCTGATCGTCCTGGACGAGCCCACCACCGGCATGGACGTCACCGTCCGCCGCCAGTTCTGGGACGCCATGCGGGCCCAGGCCGACGCCGGGCGCACCGTGCTGTTCGCCACCCACTACCTGGAGGAGGCCGACTCGATCGCCGACCGCGTCCTCGTCCTGCACAAGGGCCGGCTGATCGCCGACGGCACCTCCGCCGAGATCAAGGCCCGGGCCGGCGCCCGCCGGATCGGCTTCGAACTCCACCCCGCCGACGGCGCCCCCGCCGACGAGGCGGTGCTGCGCGCGCTGCCCGGCACCGTCGGGCTGGACGTCAGCACCCGCGCCGACGGCGTGCGCACCGTCCGGATCCGCTCCGCCGACGCCGACGCGGGCGTCGCCGCGCTGTACGCGGCGGGCCTGTACCCGCGCGGGCTGGAGGTCACCAGCCTCGGCCTGGAGCAGGCGTTCCTGACCATCACCGGCGAGCAGGACCTGGCCGAGCAGGCCGACCGCACCGAGGAAGAGGAGGCGAGCGTCCGATGACCACCCTGGTCCGGCTGGAGATCCTGCGCACCCTGCGCAACAAGCGGTACCTGATGTTCACCGTGCTCTACCCCGCGCTGCTGTACGTCTTCTTCATCAGCGCCTACGGCAGCGGCGGCACGGTCGACGGCGGCGTCTCCGTCAAGTCGTACTTCATGGTCTCGATGGCCACCTTCGGCGCGGTCGGCGCCGTGCTGACCGGCTCGGCGCAGCGCATCTCGCTGGAGCGCAAGAGCGGCTGGACCCGGCAGCTGCGGCTCACCGCGCTGCCCGGCCGGGCCTACACGCTCGGCAAGATCGCCGCCTGCGCGGTCACCACGCTGCCCGCCATCCTGGTGGTCTTCGCGATCGGCGCGATCGAGGGCGTCGACCTCACCGCCGCCCAGTGGCTCGGCCTGGCCGCCGCCCTGTGGCTCGGCAGCTTCGTCTTCGCCGCGCTCGGCGTCGCCCTCGGCTACGCGGCCGAACCGGACGCCGTCCAGCCCGTGGTGATGATCGTCTACATGCTGATGGCGCTGTTCGGCGGCACCTGGTTCCCGGTCTCCGACTCGCTGAAGGGCTACGCCCGGTTCAACCCGGTCTACGACTACAACCAGCTGGCGTCGTTCGTCCACGGCCAGGGCGTCGCCACCGCGGCGATCGCCGTGCTGGCCGCCTTCCTGGCGCTCTTCACCGCCGCCGCGGCCGTCCTGTACCGCAAGGACGCGCGACGGGCATGATGTCCCGCATGCAGAGCACCGCGCCGGCCCGCCACCCCGACCAGAACGGGGAGGACGGGCCGGACGGCATGGAAGGGCGCTGGACCACCTACCCCGGCGCGCCGGTGGACACCCGGCGGCAACTGCTGGCCAAGCTCGCCTGGACGTCCATCTGGGCGCTCTACCTGGCCTACCCCGTCCAGGACCTGACCACCGGTCAGCACACCCCGGCGGCGAGCGCCGCCGGCGGCGTCGCGCTGGTGGTCTTCCTGGCCTGCTACCTGTCGCTGATCGTGATCCGCAACCACCCGGGCCTCCGGCGGGCCAAGCGGTACCTGCCGCTCGCCGCGATGGCGGTGATCGCCGTCGCCACCTCGTACACCCTCGGCGAGTCCTGGCTGACCCTGTTCACGTACACCTCGGTGTGCGCCTCGGTGATCCTCCCCGGCCGGCTCGGGCTGGTCGGCGTGCTCGCCACCACCGGCCTCTTCGCCGTCGTCGGACTCACCAGCCGCGCCGACGCCGAGATCCTGGTCAGCATCGGCCTGCCCTGCCTGATGGCCGGACTCGCCATGCTCGCCATGCAGCGCCTGGTCTCCACCATGCGCGAACTGCGCGAGGCCCGGGCCGCCGTCGCCCACCTCGCCGCCTCCGAGGAACGGCTGCGGCTGGCCCGCGACCTGCACGACCTGCTCGGCCACTCGCTCTCGCTGATCGCCATCAAGAGCGAGCTCACCGGCCGCCTGATGGACGCCGGGAAGGCCGACGCCGCCCGCGCCCAGGTCGGCGACATCGAACAGGTCGCCCGGCAGTCCCTCGCCGACGTCCGCAGCGCCGTCAGCGGCTTCCGCCGCCCCACCCTGCCGGTCGAACTCGCCGCCGCCCGCACCGCGCTCGCCGCCAGCCAGATCGCCCTCGACGCCGACCCCCGGCTGGCCGAGGAGCGCCCCGGCCTCGGCGCCGAGGAGTCCGGCGTGCTCGCCTGGGCGCTGCGCGAGGCCGTCACCAACGTGGTCCGGCACGGCAGCGGCGCCACCCGGTGCACCGTCCAGCTCGACGAGACCTGGGAGGAGGACGGCCGCTACGCCGTCCTGGAGGTCGTCGACAACGGCGCCGGACCGGGCAAGTCCGGTGCCGGCAACGGGCTCTCGGGCCTCGGCGAACGGCTGGAACAGGCCGGCGGACGGCTGGAGACCGGCCCCGCCGAACGCGGCCGGGGCTTCCGGCTGCGCGCCCTCGTCCCGCTGCGGCCCGGCCCCAGCGGCGGAGGGGAATAGGCTGCCCGGCGTGACGGACGGAACGGGTGGACGACCGGTGCGGGTACTGCTCGCCGAGGACCAGGGCATGGTGCGGGAGGCGCTCGCCGCGCTGCTCTCGCTGGAGGACGACCTGGAGGTGGTCGCCCAGGTCTCCCGCGGCGACCAGGTCGCCGCGGCGGTGACCGAGCACCGGGTGGATGTCGCCGTGCTCGACATCGAGATGCCCGGCATGACCGGCATCGACGCCTGCGCGGAGGTTCGCCGGGTGCGGCCGCAGACCAGGGTCGTCATCGCCACCACCTTCGGCCGGCCCGGCTACCTGCGCCGGGCGATGGAGTCCGGGGCCGACGCCTTCCTGGTCAAGGACGCCCCCGCCGCGGAACTCGCCGAGGCGATCCGCCGGGTGCTGCGCGGCGAGAAGGTCATCGACCCCACACTGGCCGCCGCCGCCCTCTCGGAGGGGGCCAACCCGCTCACCGCCCGCGAGCGCGACGTGCTCGCCGCCGCCGCGGACGGCTCGGTGAACGCGGACATCGCGGCCCGGCTGCACCTCTCCGAGGGCACGGTGCGCAACTACCTCTCGATGGCGATCCAGAAGACCGCCGCCCGCAACCGCGCGGAGGCGGTGCGGGTCGCGAGGGAGAAGGGCTGGCTGTGAGCGGCCGGCCGGCCGTCAGTTGAGGCGGTGCCTGGCCGACCTCGCCTCCAGCCGGACCTTCGCCGCGCTCTCCGGGTCGAAGGCGTCCAGGATCTTCGCGTACGCCTCCATCTCGGCGGCACCGGACAGGAAGTCGCCGGTCTTGACCAGCAACTCGGCCCGCTCCAGCCGGAGTTGGGCGGGGTGGCGGGGCAGCAGCAGGGCGAGCTCGGCGGCCCAGAGCTGGGTGCGGGCGTGCTCGGGGCGGTCGGCGGCCCAGCGCCGGATGTTGCCCAGGACGCGCAGCACGGTGTCCAACGGCTGCGCCGGGGTGAGGAGTTCGGGGGAGAAGTGCTGGCCGGAGGCGGCCAGCAGCCGCTCCACGTCCGGGACGTCGAGCAGCCGGCCGCCGTGGAACGGGTCCGCCAGGACGTACTCGTCGCCGCCCGCCGGGTCGCCCACCGCGACGATGAAGTGGCCCGGCAGCGCGACGCCGTGCACGGTCAGCCCGGCCCGGGCGGCCACCGCCTGCCAGACCAGCGAGAGCATGATCGGCAGCCCGCGGCGGCGGCGCAGCACCTCCGGCAGCAGCGAGGACTCCAGCCGCAGGTAGTCGGACTGGCGGCCGTGGAAGCGCTCCCGGCCGCCGAGCACCGCCGCGAGCAGCGCGGCGGTCTCCTCCGGGCCGTTCGGACGGCGCTCGGCGACCGCCTGTCGGATCGCCGCGGCGTGCCGGTCGAGGGCCGCCTGACAGGCGGTCAGCAGGGCGTCCAGGGACGGTTGTTCGGCACTGTCGCCGGGGTCGCCGAGGGTGTGCTCGGCGGCGGCGAGCAGGCACAGCAGCACCGGGTCGGGGTGTTCGCCCCGGGCTTCGGTGCGGAAGCGGGTTCTGCTCTGCTCGGTCACTGCGGCCTTCGGTTCAGCAGCGGTCGTGGCTGGTGGTGGCTCACCTCTGGTGGTGCACGCTACCGCTGGGGGAGGCGGGCGTAGTGGTAAGTGTGACTGGTCGTGAAGCCCAGCCGGTCGTACAGCGCGATCGCGCCCCCGTTGTCGGCCTCCACCTGCAGGTAGCCGCCGGTGGCGCCCTCCTCGGCGCCGCGGGCGGCGAGCGCGGCCATCACGGCGGTGGCCAGGCCGCGGCGGCGGGCGGCCGGGGCCACCTCGACCGCGCCGAAGCAGGCCCAGGCGCCGTCCACCACCAGCCGGCCGATGGCCAGCGGGGCGCCGTCCGGACCCGGGACGCGGGCGAACCAGACCGAGGGGCCGCCGTGCACCACCGCGGTGGCCGCCGCCTCCAGGGCGGGGTCGCCGCCCACCCGGCGGTACAGCGCCAGCCACTCGGGCCCGGCGGTGCGGGCCAGCCGGACGTCCGCCGGGCGCCCGGCCCGGGCCAGTTCGCCGAGCGGGGCGGTGCGCACCAGCGTCGGGGCGAGGGCCGCGCCGAGCCGGTCCAGCTCGGCGGCCAGCGCGGGCGGCGAGCCGGGGGAGACCACCTCGACGTACGCGGGCAGCGAACGGGCCGCGTACCAGGCGCGCACCCGCTCCAGCGCCGCGTCCAGCGGCAGGCCCGGATCGCCCAGCGCCTGCGCCGAGTTGGCCCGCCGGGTGAAACCGGACGAGGCGCGCAGCGTCCACTCGCCCAGCGGCTCCTGCTCGACGGCGGGCCAGCCGCGGGCGGCGATCCGCTGCAGGTCGACCGGGTCGGCCGCGGGCGCGGCGGTGCGGCGGGCCGGGAACGGCGGGACGGGCTTGCCGGCCACCAGCAGTTCGGCCGCGAAGCGCACCGGCGCTCCGGAGCGCGGCTCGACCGTCAACCCGGTGTCGTCCCACGAGGTGAGCACACCGATCACATCGCGGAACACCGGACGGCCGTCCGCCACGCCGTCGACACGCCGGACCGACACGCGTCGTCCCACGTCAGACGGGTCTATCCGGACCTCCGGACGGGCCTCCAGCGGCACTGGGCCGACCATCGAGCGCACCTCCTGTGCATTTGCGTGCCCCGACCCGCGATACTAGGGGCGGGCATCGACGACGCCGCGCGCAAAGCGCGACCGAGTAAACAGTAGGGCGGCAGCCCTTCCGAGGAGGAACGACAGCGTGACCTACGTCATCGCGCAGCCTTGTGTCGACGTCAAGGACAAGGCGTGCATCGAAGAGTGCCCCGTGGACTGCATCTACGAGGGCGAGCGGTCCCTCTACATCCACCCGGACGAGTGCGTGGACTGCGGTGCCTGCGAACCGGTCTGCCCGGTCGAGGCGATCTTCTACGAGGACGACACCCCCGAGGAGTGGAAGGACTACTACAAGGCGAACGTCGAGTTCTTCGACGACCTGGGCTCGCCCGGCGGCGCCTCCAAGCTCGGCCTGATCGAGCGCGACCACCCGTTCATCGCCGCGCTGCCCCCGCAGAACGCCGAACACTGAGCCGATCGGTGGCATCCACGCTGTGAGCACCAACGACAGCACGCACGCGCCGTTCCCGGGACACCCGGGGGCGGCGCGCCGCGTCTCCGACCGCCTGCCGGTCTTCCCGTGGGACAAGCTCGAACCGCACAAGCGCACCGCACAGGCGCACCCGGACGGGCTCTGCGACTTCTCCGTCGGCACCCCGGTGGACCCGGTGCCCGAGCTGATCCAGCAGGCCCTGGGCGCGCACACCGACACCCCCGGCTACCCCACCGTGTGGGGCCCGCTGTCGCTGCGCGACGCGATCGCCGGCTGGCTGAACCGCCGCTGCGGCGCCGAGATCGGCCCCGAGGCCGTCCTGCCCACCGTCGGCTCCAAGGAACTGGTGGCCTGGCTGCCCGGCCAGCTCGGCCTCGGCCCCGGCGACCAGGTCGCCTACCCGAAGCTCGCCTACCCCACCTACGAGGTCGGCGCGCTGCTCTGCGGCGCCGAACCGGTCGCCTACGAGGACGTCGAGGAGCTGGACGGCTCCAAGGTCCGGCTGCTGTGGCTGAACTCGCCGTCCAACCCCACCGGGCGGGTGCTGGACGCGGCCGAGCTGCGCCGCGCCGTCGAGTGGGCCCGGGCCCACCGGGTGCTGCTGGTCAGCGACGAGTGCTACCTCGAACTCGGCTGGGAGGCCGAGCCGGTGTCGGTGCTGCACCCGTCGGTCTGCGGCGGCTCGCACGAGGGCCTGCTGGCCGTGCACTCGCTGTCCAAGCGCTCCAACCTGGCCGGCTACCGGTCGTCCTTCGTGGCCGGCGACCCGGTGGTGGTCGCCGAACTGCTGGGGATCCGCAAGCACGGCGGCATGATCGTGCCCGCGCCGGTGCAGGCCGCCACCGCGGCCGCGCTCGCCGACGACGCGCACGTGGCCGAGCAGCGGGCCCGCTACGCCCAGCGGCGCAGCGCCCTGCGGGCCGCGCTGGAGGCGTACGGGTTCCGGATCGAGCACTCCGAGGCGAGCCTGTACCTGTGGGCGACCCAGGACAAGCCGTGCTGGGAGACCGTGGCCGAACTCGCCGAGCTGGGCATCCTGGTGGCCCCCGGCGACTTCTACGGCCCGGCGGGCGACCGGTTCGTGCGGGTGGCGTTCACCGCCACCGACGAGCGGGTGGCCTCGGCCGTGGAGCGGCTCAAGCGCTGACGCGGCACTGGGACGCGCGCGGAACGGGAGGGGCGGAGCCGGTCGGCTCCGCCCCTCCCGTCGTGTTCCGCGCGGCCGGGTCAGCCGATCGGCAGGCCGCCGCCGCCCACGCCGCCGAGCAGGCCGCCGACCGGGCCGAGCGCGCCGGTCAGGCCGCCCAGCGGGCTGTCGCCGCCGAGCGAGGGCACGCCGCCCAGGCGGTTGGCGGACTCGTGCTCGGTCAGGCCCGCGACGGCGCCCGCGACCGGGAGGGACTGGACGGCTCCGGTGACCGGGCCCAGCTTGTCGGCGGCCGGCAGGCTCTGGGTGAGCCGCTCGGTGGGCAGGTTGCCGGCGACGGTGGACAGCGGGGTGCCGGTGGCCCGCTGGGCGGCCGGGACGACCTTGTCGGTGACCGCCGGGCCGACCTTCTCCTCGACCGCCGGGGCGACCTTGTCGGTGAGCGTCTCCAGCGAGCCGGTCAGCTGGCCGGCCTTGCCGACCGGGCCGAGCTTGCCGAGCGCGTCGTCGGTGGACGGCAGGTTGTGCGCGACGGTGCTGCCGGCCGCGTCGGCGGTGGCCGGGCCGCCCGCCGCGAGGGTCGCGGCGCCGGTGGTGCCGACCACGTGGCCCAGCTCGTGGGCGGCCCCCTGCACCGTGTCGCCCGAGTTGGGGACGTCGGCCAGCTTGGTCACGCCGGCGCCCAGGTCGGTCTGCGGCACCACCTCGGTGGCGGAGGCGGCGCCCGCCGCGGCCGCGAGCGGCGCCGCGGTGGCGGCCACGAGCAGCGCGGCCTGGGCGATCCGGCGCGTGAGGGGGAGGGACATGGTGCTCCTAAGAGGTGAGGTCGACGGTCCGCCGGGCGGACGGCGCGGGGCGGTCCGCCCGGCGGGCGACGTGTATGACCGCAAGAGCACCGGGAAGGTTTCGGCCGGTCAAGGTCAAGGGTTGGCAAAGATCGGACGATCCTTTTTCGGGCATCACGGACGTACCGGTCGAGCGGCCGCCGCCGCCGAACCGTCACTCCCCTTGCGGGCCGGGCCCTGCGCGGGCCACCGGCGGACCGTCCCCGGAGCGGCCGCCGACCGGCCCTCCGTCAGCGGGAGTTGACCCGAATCACCCGGTGGGCGGTCACCCGCGCACCAGTGCGTCAACGCACCGCCGGGGCGTCACTTCCGCTTGACCGGCTCGCCCAGCGTCACCAGCACCCGGTCGGACGGGGCGCCCGCCAGCGGCTTCCAGCCCTCGCCCGGCCTGTCCACCCGCCACACCTTGCCGTCGTACGCGACCTGGCCGATGCCCAGCTGCGCGGCCTGCGCCACCGACCACTGCGCCAGCGCCCAGCCGGTCTGGTGCTCGCCGCCGGCGCCCGCCGTGCTCGCGGTCGGCCGCGGGGTGAACGCCAGCACCTCCCGCGGGTCCTTGGCCGCCTTCTCGGCGTCCGCCACCGCCACCGCCTTGCCGAACTCCCGGCGCACCCGCTCGGACAGGTTCGCCGCGTCCGGGGCGGCCCCGGCCGGGTCGGTCGGGTGCGGGTCCGGCAGCCGGTGCACCACGCAGTCCAGCGAGGCCGGCTCGCGGCCGGTGAACACGGTGGCGAGCAGCGTCGCGTTGTTCTCGTGCTTGGCGTACGCCTGCGGGTAGCCGCTGCGCTGCACCTGCTGGGCGGCGTCGGTCAGCGGCATCAGCGCGTACCCGTCGACCTTCACCAGCGCGTCCAGGAACTTGTTGGTCGCGTACACCGGGTCCATGATCTGGTCGACCGTGCCCCAGCCCTGCGAGGGGCGCTGCTGGAACAGGCCCACCGAGTCCCGGTCGCCGCCCGGCAGGTTGCGCAGCTTCGACTCCTGGATGGCCGTCGCCAGCGAGATGGTCACCGCCCGCTCCGGCAGGCCGCGCGACATCGCCACCGCCGTGATGGTCGCCGCGTTCGCCGCCGCCGGGAGCTCCAGCGTCCCGGTGCCGGTCGCGGTGGTGACCGTGCAGCCCTCGTCCGGGGGCGTGATCTTGTCCCGGTTCAGCCACACCACCAGGCCGCCGACCACCGCCAGCGCCAGCACGCCGACCAGCACCCGCCGCCACGGGCGCCGCCGGCGGGGCCGCTCGTCGTACTCGGCGCCCGCCGCGTCGTACCCGGCCTCCTGCGCGTCGTACTCGGCGTCCTCGCCCACGGGGGCCCCCTTCTCCGGTGATGCGGTCGCGGCGCGCGCGACCCGGCGCGCGCTGTTCGCGGACACCGTAACCGCTCGGACGGCCGTACGGGCCCGCGCGGTTGCGCGGCCGCCCGCGGTGGGGGCCGACGGGCCGCCCGGCGCACCGGCGGGGCCGCGTCCTATCGATAAGGTAACGGCCATGAGCAGCCCGAACGCGCCCCTCGACCTGAGCCTCGACGGCGGCACCCTGACCGCCCGCCTCGTCGACTTCCCCTCCGTCAGCGGCGAGGAGGCCGCCCTCGCGGACGCCGTCGAGGCCGCGCTCCGGGCCCTGCCGCACCTCACCGTCGACCGGTACGGCAACAACGTGGTGGCCCGCACCCACTTCGGCCGGGCCGAGCGGGTCGTCCTCGCCGGGCACCTGGACACCGTGCCGATCGCCGACAACGTGCCCTCGCACGTCGAGGGCGACCTGCTCTACGGCTGCGGCACCTCCGACATGAAGTCCGGCGTCGCCGTGCAGCTGCGGCTCGCCGCCACTCTCACCGACGCCAACCGGGACGTCACCTACGTCTTCTACGACTGCGAGGAGGTCGAGGCCGCCCGCAACGGCCTCGGCCACCTGTTCGCGACCCACCCGGACTGGCTGGCGGGCGACTTCGCCGTCCTGCTGGAGCCCAGCGGCGCCGTCGTCGAGGGCGGCTGCCAGGGCAGCCTGCGCGCCGACGTCACGCTCACCGGCGTCCGGGCCCACGCCGCCCGCGGCTGGCTCGGCGACAACGCCATCCACAAGGCCGCGGAGGTGCTGCGCCGGCTCGCCGAGTACAGCCCGCGCCGGGTGGAGATCGACGGCCTGGAGTACCGCGAGGGCCTGAACGCGACCCGGATCGACGGCGGCGTCGCCGGGAACGTCATCCCCGACGAGTGCAAGATCCACGTCGCCTTCCGGTTCGCCCCCGACCGCTCGCTGGAGCAGGCCGAGGAGCACCTGCGGTCGGTCTTCGAGGGCTACCAGCTGGAGGTCGTGGACGCCTCGCCCGCCGCGCTGCCCGGCCTCGGCCTGCCCGCCGCCCGGGACTTCCTGGCCGCGATCGGCGGCGAGGCCCGGGCCAAGTTCGGCTGGACGGACGTGGCCCGGTTCTCCGCGCACGGCGTCCCCGCCGTCAACTACGGCCCCGGCGACCCGAACCTGGCCCACAAGCGGGACGAGCACTGCTCGCTCGGCGCGATCGCCGACGTCGAGCGGCGGCTGCGCGACTGGCTCACCCGGTAGCCCGCGAACGGCGGTCGCGCAGCCGGGGGTTCGCCCGACCCCCGTCCGCGCGACGGCCGTTATTTACCCCGGATCGTGCCTCGTCAGGCGTAGGGTTTCGTCATGACAGCCAACGGAGATGACCCCGTCCGCCGACCGAAGAAGCCGTGGCCCGAGAAGCGCAAGGGCCCCGTCCTGCTGCGGCGCGACCAGGTCGAGACGAGTACGACGGACCAGCGGCTGCTGGACACCACCGGGCCGAGCGACTGGTTGCACACCGACCCGTGGCGGGTGCTGCGGATCACCTCGGAGTTCGTCGAGGGCTTCGGCGCGCTCGCCGAACTCCCCACCGCCATCAGCGTGTTCGGCTCGGCTCGGACGCCGGTCGGCTCGCCCGAGTACGAGGCCGGGGTGGAGATCGGCCGGGCCCTGGCCGAGGCTGGCTACGCGGTGATCACCGGTGGCGGCCCCGGCGCGATGGAGGCGGCCAACAAGGGCGCCACCGAGGCCGGCGGGCTGAGCGTCGGCCTGGGCATCGAGCTGCCCTTCGAGCAGGGCCTCAACGAGTACGTCGACCTGGGCCTGAACTTCCGCTACTTCTTCGTCCGCAAGACGATGTTCGTGAAGTACGCCCAGGGCTTCGTGGTGCTGCCCGGCGGCCTCGGCACGCTGGACGAACTGTTCGAGGCGCTCACCCTGGTGCAGACGAAGAAGGTCACCCGGTTCCCGGTGGTCCTGTTCGGCAGCGCCTACTGGGGCGGCCTGGTGGAGTGGCTCAAGTCGACCCTGGTCGCCCAGGGCAAGGCCAACCCCGCCGACCTCGAACTGTTCCACGTCACCGACGACGTGGCGGAGGTCCTGAAGGTCCTGGACGCCGCGCGGGGGCCGAAGGGCACCCCCGCGTAGCGCCGCTCCCGGCAGGGGCGGTCAGGCCAGCCCCCGGCGGGCCACCGCCGGGGGACGGGTGCCGCGGATCGAGGCCACCATGTCCAGCACCTGGCGGGTCTCGGCGACCTGGTGCACCCGGTAGACCTGCGCGCCCAGCCAGGCCGAGACCGCCGTGGTGGCCAGGGTGCCGAGCAGCCGCTCGTCCACCGGCTTGTCCAGCGTCTCGCCGACGAAGTCCTTGTTGGAGAGCGAGACCAGCACCGGGAAGCCGGTCGCGGTCATCTCCGGCAGCCGCCGGGTCGCCTCCAGCGAGTGCCGGGTGTTCTTCCCGAAGTCGTGCCCCGGGTCGATGAGCAACCCGTCGCGGCGCACGCCCAGTTCGAGCGCCCGCTCGGCCAGCCCGACGGTCACCGCCAGGATGTCCGCCATCACGTCCTCGTACCCCACCCGGTGCGGGCGGGTGCGCGGCTCGGCGCCGCCCGCGTGCGTGCACACCAGGCCCGCGCCGTACCGGGCCGCGACCTCGGCGAGCTTCGGGTCGAAACCGCCCCAGGCGTCGTTCAGCAGGTCCGCGCCGACCTCGCAGACCGCCTCGCCGACCTCGTGCCGCCAGGTGTCCACGCTGATCACCGCGTCCGGGTGGCGCTTGCGCAGCTCCGCCACGAACGGCACCGTGCGGCGCAACTCCTCCGCCACGGTGACCTCTTCGCCCGGACCGGCCTTCACCCCGCCGATGTCCAGGATCGCCGCGCCCTCCGCCACCGCCCGGTCCGCGGCCGCGAACGCCGCCTCGTCGGCGAAGGTCGCCCCCCGGTCGAAGAACGAGTCCGGGGTGCGGTTGACGATCGCCATGATGACCGGTTCGTCCGGGCCGAACTCCCGCGTGCCGAGGCGTAGTGCCACCGGTGTCTCCTCCTCAGCGCTCCCGGGTGCAATGATGGGCCCCGGCCTGTACAGGGACCATGATCCCACCGTAGCCCTCGCGGGCGGGCCGAAGCCGACCGGGAACTGCCGGGAACTGACGGAGGACAGCTCGTGTTCGTGGTGATCGTGATCGCGATGGCCCTGGTGGTCGGCGGCGCCGCAGTGGTGGCGCTCGGCGGCGGCGGAACGCTGCCCGAGGCCGAACACGACCGGCTCGCCGTGCGCCTCCCGCAGGACCGCGCGCTCAGCAGCACCGACGTGGACGAACTCCGCCTCCCGATGGCGCTGCGCGGCTACCGGATGGACGAGGTGGACGACGTCCTCGACCGCCTCGGCGCCGAACTCGCCCTCCGGGACGCCCGGATCGCCGAACTGGAGGCCGTCGGCGTGGTCGGCGGCTCGGTGGCGGCGTCCGGGGCCGCGGCCGCGGCCGGGGAACCGCTGCCCGGCCTGGAGTCCTTCACCGCCGTCCTGGAGAAGGAGCCCCGGGGGCCGGTCGTCACCGAGGCCACCGAGGTGGTCTCCGACGAGGACGCCGAGCCGAAGGCCGAGCCGAAGGCCGAGCCGAAGGGCGACCGCGCGTGACGGGTGCGGTCCTCGGGGCCGACGGGCTGCGGCGCTGCGGCTGGGGCGAGTCGGCCGAGGACTACCGGGCCTACCACGACACCGAATGGGGCCGCCCGGTCCACGGCGACCGCGCCCTGTTCGAACGGATCTCGCTGGAGGCGTTCCAGTCCGGCCTGTCCTGGATCACCATCCTGCGCCGCCGGGAGGGCTTCCGGGCGGCCTTCCGGGACTTCGACACCGCGGAGGTCGCCGGGTTCGGCGACGCGGACGTCGAACGGCTGCTGAACGACACCGGCATCATCCGCAACCGCGCCAAGGTCCTGGCCACCATCGCCAACGCGCGGGCCGCCCGGACCATGGCCGACGGCGAACTCGACGCCCTGGTCTGGAGCCACGCCCCCGACCCGGCCCGCCCCGCCCCGCTCACCCTCGCGGACGTCCCGGCGGTCACCCCGGAGTCGACCGCGCTCGCCAAGTCCCTCAAGCGGGCCGGCTTCCGCTTCGTCGGCCCGACCACCGCGTACGCCCTGATGCAGGCCTGCGGACTGGTCAACGACCACCTGGCCGACTGCCACGCGCGCTAGCGCCACCGGCCCGCCGGGGAGCGGCTAGCGACCGGTGAAGAGCGGCTTCTGCTTGGCCAGGAAGGCGTCGACGGCGATGCGGTGGTCCTCGCTGTTGCCCGCGCGGGTCTGCAGTTCGTCCTCCTTGTCGAGGAGTTCGTCCAGCGAGTGCGAGGCGGCGTAGGCCAGCGACTCCTTGATCGCGCCGTAGGCGACGGTCGGGCCGTTGGCCAGGGCGAGGGCGAACTCGTGGGCGGTGGCGGCGAGTTCGGCGGCCGGGACGACGCGGGTGGCGAGGCCGAGGGTGAGCGCCTCGTCGGCGCGGACGGTGCGGGGGAGCATCAGGAGCTCGGTGGCGCGGGCGTGGCCGACCAGCCGGGGGAGGGTCCAGGAGGCGCCGGAGTCGGCGGTCAGGGCGACCCCGGCGAAGGAGGTGTTGAAGCCCGCGGTGTCGGCGAGGATCCGGAAGTCGCAGGCGAAGGCGAGCGAGGCCCCGGCGCCGGCCGCGACGCCGTTGACGGCGGCGACGGTGGGCTTGCGCATCCCGGCCAGCGCGCGGACCAGCGGGTTGTAGTGCTCGGCGACGGTGCGCAGGGCGCCCTCGCCGGTCTCGCGCTGCCGCTGGAGCAGGCCGACGTGCTCCTTGAGGTCCTGGCCGACGCAGAACGCCTTGCCGCCCGCGCCGGTGAGCAGCACCGCCCGGACGGCGGGGTCGGCGCCGACGGCGGCCACGGCGTCCCGGAGGGCGGCCTTGGTGGCGGTGTCGAGGGCGTTCATGGCGTCGGGCCGGTCGATGGTGAGGACGGCGAGGGCGCCGTCGCGCTCGTGGCGCACGGTGTCGGACATGGTGGGGCTCCCCGGGACGCGGTGGCTGCCACTGGTGGCTGTTCAGGGGCCAGCATGCCGGAGCGGCCGCGGGCACGGGGAGTGTGAGGTGTCACACCCTCGGTAGGCGTGTCGGAGTGCGGCGGGATGCGGCTTTCAGCAGGTAATGGGCGCTTTGTGGCAGGTTGGGGGCGGTTGGCGCAGAGAGTGATGTTGGTCATCCAGCCGTTGCATGCGGGATAATGGCTTCCGATCAATGCGTTCGATACCGGCGGTGGACGGACTGTCCGGTGCGTACCTGAACGGTTGCAGGAAGGGGAACGAGCATGGCGGCCATGAAGCCGCGGACGGGTGACGGCCCGCTGGAGGTCACCAAAGAGGGGCGGGGCATCATCATGCGAGTTCCGCTCGAAGGGGGCGGGCGCCTGGTGGTGGAGCTGACGCCGGACGAGGCGGACGCTCTGGGCGAGGCCCTCAAGAAGGCCTGCGGCTGACCTGCAGGCAGGTGACCCCGCATCTCCCCGGCGATCGGCGAGGTGCTCGACGGGCCCGGTTCCCCGCTACGGGGCCGGGCCCGTTCCGCGTGCGGAACGACCCGCGCCCGCGTCCGTACCCGCGTCCCGCGCCCGCGTCCCCGCGCCCTGCGACGGGTCAGCGCTTGACGGCGCAGAGCAGCCCGTCCGAGACCGGCAGCAGCGCGGGCAGCAGGACGTCGCTCTCCCGGATGTCGGCGACCAGGTCGCGCACCGCGCGGGTCTGCGGGTCGTCGAGCTCGGGCTCGGCGAGCCGGCCCTCCTGGAAGACGCCCTCGAAGCAGACCACGCCGCGCGGCCGCAGCAGCCGCAGCGCCTCGGTGAGGTGGAACCCGGAGTCCGCCGGGTCCCCGTCGCAGAACACCAGGTCGTACTGGCCGTCCGCGAGCCGCGGCAGCACGTCCCGGGCCCGGCCGGGGATGAAGCGGGCCCGGTTGCCGGTGAACCCGGCGGCCAGGTACGCCTCGCGGGCGTACTGCTGGCGGACCGGCTCGGAGTCGACGGTGGTGAGCACCCCGTCCGCGCGCATGCCGCGCAGCAGGTAGACGCCGGAGACGCCGGTGCCGGTGCCGATCTCGACCACGGCCTTGGCGTCGAGGGCGGCGGCGAGCAGGCGCAGGGCGGCGCCGCCGCTGGGGCCGATCGCGCGTATGCCGGTGCGGGCCGACTGGGCCCGGGCGTAGGTCAGCACCGCGTCCTCGCCGACGTAGGTGTCGGCGAGGGCCGCTCGCTGGGGCCCGAACTCGGTGATGGCTGCCTCTTCCGGAGCGCCGTTGCCGACCCAAGTCGACAAATTCCAGCGACAGACTACTGGCCGCCCGGGAACCGCGTTCGACGGCTGGCCGTTGAACTGCTACGGGTGGCCGGACCGCCCGGGGCGGCCGCTGTTCGACCGCTCTTATCCTGGCTTGACGGGTGAGGTGGATATGGTGGTGGCTCTGCTGGGCAGAAGAGCCGACCGAGGAGGTGTGGCCGAGGGCGACGTCCCTGTGCAGCGGCACTCCCGCGGCATCACGTCGATCCGTACGCCGAAGCCCGTGATGAACCAGTCTGTGCACTCCCCCCTGGACAAGTCGACCGCAGCCGACGACTCGGTGGCCGGGGCCGCCGGCACGCTCGCGTCCTTCGCGGAGGGGCCCGACGCGCAGAGCTGGACGCCGCCCAGCTGGGAGGAGATCGTCGAGGCGCACAGCGCCCGCGTCTACCGCCTGGCGTACCGGCTGACGGGCAACCAGCACGACGCCGAGGACCTCACGCAGGAGGTCTTCGTCCGGGTGTTCCGCTCGCTGTCCACGTACACCCCCGGCACCTTCGAGGGCTGGCTGCACCGGATCACCACCAACCTGTTCCTGGACATGGTGCGCCGCCGCCAGCGGATCCGCTTCGACGCCCTCGCCGAGGACGCGGCGGAGCGCCTGGCCAGCCGCGAGCCCAGCCCCGCCCAGCACTTCAGCGACACCCACTTCGACGCGGACGTCCAGCAGGCGCTGGACACCCTCGCCCCGGAGTTCCGGGCCGCCGTGGTGCTCTGCGACATCGAGGGCCTCTCGTACGAGGAGATCGCCGCCACGCTCGGCGTGAAGCTCGGCACCGTCCGCAGCCGGATCCACCGCGGCCGCTCGCACCTGCGCGCCGCCCTCAAGCACCGGGCGCCGAACGCCGCCGCGGGCCGTTCGCGCCGGGGCGGTTCCGCCGAGCCCGTGCCGGTCGGCGCCGAGCAGGCCGTCAGCGACCGGAGGGGGTCATGAGCGATCGCGCCCCCGAGCGCGCGGACGCCAACGGCCGCTCGCGCTGGGCGCCGCTGCGCCGCGCCGAGCCGGCCCCGGCCGGGGCCGAGCTGCGCCCGGTGGCCGTCCGCCCGGTCGAGCCGCCGGCCGAGGAACACCACCTGGGCGACCGGCTCTCCGCCTACCTGGACGGCGAGTTGGGCCACGACGCCCGCGAGCGGGTCCAGGCCCACCTGGCGACCTGCCCGGACTGCCTGGCCGAGGCCGAGCAGTCCCGGTCGGTCAAGCGCGCCCTCAGCGAGGCCGCCGGGCCCGGCCCGTCGGCGGCCCTGATGGCGAGACTGATGGCGGTCGCCGCGCTCCCCGAGGAAGAGCCGGGCCCTGACGGTCCGTCGGGGTCCGGCGGCGTGTTCGGCGGCAGTCGGCTGAACGGCGGCTCGTTCGGCCGGGGCGCGGGCTTCGGCGGGGGCGCCCTCGGCGCGGACGCGCCGATACCCGGCATCGACCCGCGGGCCGGCCTGTTCGGCGTCCGCCCCACCACCGTCCCGCGCCGCCGCCCGGACGCGCTGCCCCGCCCGCTGGCCGCCGCGCTCGGCGAGCCGCCCGTCGCCCGGCCGCCCGCCGCCCGCGGCCGCCGGCTGGTGTTCGCCGCCGCCGGGGCGTTCTCGGTCGCCGCCGTCACCCTCGGCGGGGTCGGCAGCGTCACCGCGGGCCAGGGCACCGAACGGCAGCCCAGCAGCGTCACCCCGGTCGGCGGGGCGATCGTCCCGGTCAACGCCCAGCAGCCGGTGAACGCCCAGCAGCAGGTGGACGTGCAGGAGTACTCGCTGCGCACCCGCTACCAACTGGACGCGACGTCCCCGCCCACCGGTGACCCGCGGCAACTCCTGCGCTAGCCTGCCTTCACCGGCACGCCGTCGACGCCGGTCACCCGGGTGGTCTTTACCACGGTTTCATCCTCCGGGGGCCGGGGGAACGGCCGCCCGCGTTTACCCTTGATTCAGCGTTGTCGGGTGCTGGGAGTTCAGGTGTTCGGAGACATAGGCGGACTGGAGGTCGTGGCGATCATCGTCATGGCCATCGTGATCTTCGGCCCGGACAAGCTCCCCAAGCTGATCCAGGACACGATGGGCTTCATTCGCAAGATCCGCTCCTTCGCGGACAACGCGAAGGAGGACATCCGCAGCGAACTCGGGCCGGAGTTCCAGAACTTCGACTTCGAGGACCTCAACCCGAAGACCTTCGTCCGCAAGCAGCTGATCGGCGACGGCAACGACCCGCTCGGGCTCAAGGACCTCAAGGACAGCGTCGACATCAAGTCCGCGCTGAACGGCGACTCCGGCGGCGCCACCCGGACGCCCACCGCCTCGGTGGACTTCGCCAAGGCCGCCGCCGACCCCGGCCCGGCCCTGAGCGTCGGCGAACGCCCCCCGTTCGACCCCGACGCCACCTGAGCCGACCCGCGCCCCCCGCGACGCCCCGACGACGCCCCGTCCTGCTCCGGCAAGGCGGGGCATCGCCGTCCGCGCCGCTATCGTGTGCACTGCCCCTCCGGACGGCGGACCCTGTGGGCTCCGTCACGACCGGCCGCGTCCGGCCCGGTTTTCCCGGACGCGGGGGCCCGGGTGCGCGACCATGGAGCGCCCGGGGAGCACAGCAGAGGAGAGGCCCGCAGTGGACGTCACGCACCGTACGGCAGGCGCCCCCGCCGCCCGCCGCGCCGCCGACCCGCTGGCCGGGTACCACGCCGCCGACTTCCCCTGGTACGGCCTCGACGAGGGCTGGACCGGGCGCCGCTGGCTCGGCCAGGTCGGCACCGGCCAGCGGGCCGCCGCCGACACCGGCGCCCCCGACTACGGCACCCTCGGCCACGGCGACGAACCCGCCCGCGGCCCCGAAGCCCGCGACACCCGCCGCTTCGCCGTGGTCGTCACCGTCGCCCGCCGCGACGTCCGCCGCAGCGCCGACAACACCGGCACCCTGGAGGCCACCTCCGCCTCCTCCGCCGCCTGGCTGGCCGGCGCCGGCCTGCTCGCCGCGACCTGGCCCGGCAACCTCGACCGCGCCCTGCGGCAGAACTGGCTCGACCAGCAGTCCGCCCTCGCCTGGGACCTCGCCGACGACCTGGAGGGCCCCGCCTGGTCCTCGCTCACCCTCCCCGTCAACGGCCTCCCGCAGCCCTTCCGCTACCGCGAGTCCGAACACGGCTGGGTGCTGGCCGGCGAGGCCCCCGGCGTCCTGATCGGCGCCTACGGCCGCTCGGTCTCCGCGTACGGCGTCGGCTTCACCGCCGTCACCGACCTGGCGGCGTACGACGGGCGGTAGCGCCGTACCTCACCCGTAGCACCGGTACGAGCCGTTCCCCGCCCGCTCGATCCAGCCGCCGCCGCACTCCAGCATCGGGGCCAGCGCCGTCGCCCGCCAGACCCCGAGCAGCAGCAGCGGCAGGGCCACCACGAGCACCGCGACCCAGGCGCGGCGGCTGCCGGACAGGGCGGCGGCCACCCCCGCCGCCAGCACCAGCAGCAGGCCCAGGCCCAGCACCACCGCCGCCAGGCACCCCGTACTCCGTCGCTCGTCCACACCCTGTGGACAGCCGCGCCCACCCTCCCGGTTCCGCAGCCCCGGCGCCCGCTACGGTGAGCCCTACACGACCCGAGGGGGGACGGCACGATGGACAACTACGACATCCACGTCAGCGCGGCCAGGCAACTGCTGACCGACTGCCACCGCCGCTACAACGGCAGGTTCAGCGCCCAAGAGGCAGCCGCCGTCGCCCAGGTCGAAGCCCTGCTCGCGATCGCCGCCGCGATCCGCTCCCACCCGCACTGCCCCACCACCCAGCACGCCGCCGCCCAGGCCGCGGCCGTCACCGCCTCGACGCCCCCGGCCCGCCGCCCGGAGTGACCCCACGCGAACGGCCCCGGGCGCGGTGCCCGGGGCCGTTCGTCCTGCTGGCTGGTGGGCCGTCAGAACTTGTTCTTCGGGGTCAGGCCCAGCGAGAGGCCGGAGAGGCCGCGCTGGCGGCCGGAGAGCTTGCCGGCGATGGTGCGCAGGGCGGCGCCGGCGGGGGAGTCGGGGTTGGAGAGGACGACCGGGCGGCCGTCGTCGCCGCCCTCGCGGAGGCGGACGTCGATCGGGATGGAGCCGAGGACGGGGACGGTGGCGCCGACGGTGCGGGTGAGGGCGTCGGCGACGGTCTGGCCGCCGCCGGTGCCGAAGACGTCGATCATCTCGTCGCAGTGCGGGCAGGGCATGCCCGACATGTTCTCGATCACGCCGACGATCTTCTGGTGGGTCTGCAGGGCGATCGTGCCGGCCCGCTCGGCGACCTCGGCGGCGGCCATCTGCGGGGTGGTGACGATCAGGATCTCGGCGTTCGGGACGAGCTGCGCGACCGAGATGGCGATGTCGCCGGTGCCGGGCGGCAGGTCGAGCAGGAGGACGTCGAGGTCGCCCCAGTAGACGTCGGCGAGGAACTGCTGGAGGGCGCGGTGCAGCATCGGGCCGCGCCACACGACCGGGGCGTTGCCCGGGGTGAACATGCCGATCGAGATGACCTTCACGCCGTTCGCCGACGGCGGCATGATCATGTCCTGGACCTGGGTGGGCCGGCCCTCGACGCCCAGCATCCGGGGCACGCTGTGGCCGTAGATGTCGGCGTCCACCACGGCGACCTTCAGGCCGTCCGCGGCCAGTGCCGCCGCCAGGTTGACCGTCACCGAGGACTTGCCGACGCCGCCCTTGCCGGAGGCCACCGCGTACACCCGGGTCAGGGTGCCGGGCTTGGCGAACGGGATCTCCCGCTCCGGGGCGCCGCCGCGCAGCAGCTGCGAGAGCTCGCGGCGCTGCTCCTCGCTCATCACGTCGAGCTCGACGGAGACGGAGGAGACCCCCGGCACCGCGGACACCGCGTCGGTGACCCGCTGGGTGATCGTCTCGCGCATCGGGCAGCCGGAGACGGTGAGGTAGACCGCGACCTTCACCGCGCCGCCGTCGCCGATCTCGACGGACTTCACCATGCCGATCTCGGTGATCGGGCGGTTGATCTCCGGGTCGTGGACGCTCGCCAGGGCTTCCCGGACGGACTGCTCCGTCACCCCGGTCGCCACCTCTGTCTCGTTGGCCATGTGTTGATGGTACGGCGCCGGGCCCCACCCCCGACTCGCCGGTAGCGTGCCGCGGGTCACAACGTGTCGGCGGACTCCCGGCGGTCGTCCAGTTCCTTGAGCAGCGACTGCAGTTCGGAGCGGACGAAGTCCCGGGTGGCGACCTCGCCGAGGCCCTGGCGGAGCGCCGCGACCTCCCGGGTCAGGTACTCGGTGTCGGCGATGTTGCGGTCGCTGCGGGCCCGGTCCTGCTCCATGTTGACCCGGTCCCGGTCGTCCTGGCGGTTCTGCGCGAGCAGGATCAGCGGGGCCGCGTACGAGGCCTGCAGGGAGAGCACCAGGGTGAGGAAGATGAAGGGGTAGCTGTCGAAGTGCACCGCCTCCGGCAGCAGGGTGTTCCAGAGCACCCAGACGACGATCACCACCGTCATCCAGACGATGAACCGCCCGGTGCCCAGGAAGCGCGCGATCCGCTCGGAGAGCTTGCCGAACGCCTCCGGGTCCCAGGCCGGCAGCCGGATCAGCCCGGGCCGGCCGGTGCGCGGCTGGTCCAGCCGGGAGCGGGAGCCGGAGGAGGCGGACGGCCGCTCCTCGCGGCGGCCGCGCTGCTCCCGGGCGCGAAGTTCGCGCAGCTGCCGCAGTTCGCGCAGCTCGCCCTGGATCCGCTGGCCCGGGCTGCCGTCGCCCTGGCGCTTGCGATCAGCGTCCATCGTGCACCTCGCCCGTCCCGGAGCCCGTCCCGGAGCCCGTCCCGGAGCCCGTCCCGGAGCCCGTCCCGGGATCCGCTCCCGTGTCGATGCCGTGCGCGGCGCCCTCGCGCCAGTCGTCCGGCAGCAGGTGGTCCAGCACGTCGTCGACGGTGACGGTGCCCAGCAGGTGGTCGTCCTCGTCGACCACCGGCGCCGCCACCAGGTTGTAGGTGGCCAGGTAGGAGGTGATCAGCGGCAGCGGGGTGTTCGGCGGCAGCGGGTCGAGGTCGTCGTCGACCAGCGAGCCGACCAGGGTGTACGGGGGTTCGCGCAGCAGGCGCTGGAAGTGCACGGTGCCCAGGTACGTCCCGGTCGGGGTCTCGTTCGGCGGGCGGCACACGTACACCTGGGCGGCCAGCGCCGGCTTGGTGTCGGAGACCCGGACGCGGGCGAGGGCCTCGGCGACCGAGGCGTCCGGTTCGAGCACGATGGGCTCGGTGGTCATCAGGCCGCCCGCGGTGTCCTCCTCGTAGGAGAGCAGGCGGCGCATCTCCTCGGCCTCGGCGGGTTCCATCAGCCGCAGCAGGCGCTCGGCGTCCGCCTCCGGGAGCTCGGAGAGCAGGTCGGCGGCGTCGTCCGGGTCCATGGTCTCCAGGATGTCGGCGGCGCGTTCCTCCTTGAGCTTGCCGATGATCTCCACCTGGTCGTCCTCGGGCAGCTCCTCCAGGACGTCGGCCAGCCGGTCGTCGTCGAGCGCGGCGGCGACCTCGGCCCGGCGCTTCGACGACAGGTGGTGCATGACGTTGGCCAGGTCGGCGGGCCGCAACTGCTCGAAGGTGGCCAGCAGGTTGGCCGCGCCCTGGCCCTCCTCGGTCAGCGAGAAGCCGGTCACCGCCGACCAGTCCAGCAGCAGCTGCTCGCCCTTCGCCTTGCGCAGCCGGCTCGGCCGACCGACCTGCACGAAGACCCGGTCGATCTCCCACTCGCGCAGCCGGGTCTGCACCATCGCCACGTCCAGGACGGTCACCTCGTCGGCGGTCTTGGTCCGGGTCACCGTGCGGTCCAGCAACTCGGCCAGCACCAGCGTCTCGGACGGGCGCTGCTCGAAGCGGCGCATGTTCAGCAGCCCGGTGGAGAGCACCTGCCCGGACTCCAGGCTGGTCACCCGGGTCATCGGCAGGAAGATCCGCCGCCGCCCGATCACCTCCACCACCAGCCCCAGCACCCGCGGCGGCCGCCCGCCCAGCCGCAGCGAGACCACCACGTCCCGGACCCGGCCGACCTGGTCGCCGTTCGGGTCGAACACCGGGACGCCGGCGAGGTGGGAGATGAAGACCCGGCTGCCTGGCCCCGCCATACGCGACTCCCTCCGGCGGAAACGGACACAACCCCCCAAATCTAGCGGCGGAGGGGGGAAGGAGACGCGTCGGCGCGGGCGGGATGGTGCATTCAGGGGCGCGGGGAACCGCGCGCGGCGGAGGCGGGCGCCGACGAGGACGCGGGGTGGGTGGTGAGTTGACGTCCGCTCGCGATCGTGCGGCGGGTGCTCGGTCGCTCGCGCGGTTCCCCGCGCCCCCGGCCGCGCCAGGTCCGGCGCGGCAGTTCTCCGCGCTCCCGGCTCCGTTCAGCGCTTGCGCTTCTTGAAGAGCAGCCTGGGCAGCCCCGCCGGGGCCGGCTGCCGGGTGGTGGCCGGGCTGGGCAGCGGCGCGGCGGCCAGGGTGTCGTCGGGGAGCGGGGCGAGGGGGGCGTCGTCGGGGGTGAGGCGCAGGACGTGGCACTCGCGGGCCCAGCGCTCGCCGATGGTGTCGGTGTCGGGGGCGTTCAGGCGCTTGCCCTTGAGCTCCTCGACGGCGCCGTCCCAGGCGGGGGTGCCGGGTTCGAGGCGGGTGACGGCGGCGGTGAGGGCGACCAGGCGGCCCCACTTGTCCTTGCTGCGCAGGGTCACCGCGGCGGAGCCGCTCGCGGCGAGGCCGTGCAGCGGCTGCTCGGAGCCGTCGCCGACCACGACGATCGCGCCGTCGTGCCAGGCGTGCCAGAGCGGGCGGGCGGCCGGCTGCCCGGCGGGCTGGACCCAGAGCAGACCGGACTTCTTGGCGGCTTCCTCCACCAGGGCCCGGTCGAGGAGGTCGGTCGGGCTCGGGGTCGTCGTGCGCTCCATGCCGCACAGCGTACGGCCTGGGGTGTCCACGGCCGGTCCCATCCCCCGGACGACAGTGCCGTAACGCCGGAACAGCCCTTACCGTATATGCCGTCCACAGTCCTGTAGTCCCGTGGCCCCGCCCACCGCGCGAAGCACTGCCCGAAGGAGCGCCGTGACCGCCGTCAGCACCACCGCCCCCGCCGCACCCCCGGCGCTCGGGGAAGGACGGCAACTGCCGCGCACCGACCTGCTGCTGCTGGCGGTGTCGGTCGCGGGCATCTCGCTGTCCGCGCCGCTGATCAGCGCGACGGCCGCGCCCGCGCTGGCGATCGCGTTCTGGCGCAACGGCATGTCGGTGGCGGTGCTCGGCCCGTACGCGCTGTGGCGGCACCGGGCCGAGCTGCGCGGCATCCCGCGGCGGGCGCTGGCGCTGGCGGCGGCGGCGGGCCTGCTGCTGGCGCTGCACTTCGCGCTGTGGATGCCGAGCCTGCGGATGACCTCGGTGGCGTCGGCGACGGCGCTGGTGACCACCACCCCGCTGTGGACGATCCTGCTGATGCGGCTGTTCGGGGTGCGGGCGCCGCGGCTGGTGTGGATCGGCACGGGGGTGGCGTTCGCGGGCGTGCTGGTGCTGACCGGCGTCGACCTGTCGGTCTCCGCCCGCGCGCTGCTGGGCGACGGCCTGGCGCTGGCGGCGGGCGCCGCCGCGGCCGGGTACATGCTGCTGGGCGCGGAGGTGCGGCGCACCGTGTCGACCACCGCGTACACCCTGGTCTGCTACGCGACCTGCGCGGTCGCGCTGCTGGCGGTCTGCCTGCTGACCGGCGTCCGGCTGAGCGGCTGGTCGGCCGGGGCGTGGTGGCAGATCTTCCTGCTGATGGTGTCGGCGCAGCTGCTCGGCCACTCGCTGAGCAACCGGGTGGTGCGCACCCTGGGCCCGTCGATCACCTCGACGGCGATCCTGCTGGAGACCCCGGGCGCGGCGCTGATCGCCGCGGTGTGGCTGGGCCAGTGGCCGCCGGCGGCCGCCTACCCGGCGGTGGGGCTGATCCTGCTGGGCCTGGTGCTGGTGGCCCGGGCGGAGCGCCGCTGACGCCCCGCCCGCCGGCACCCCGCCCGCTCACGCCCCGCCCGGCGGCGCCCCGCCCGGTGGGCGGCCGTCAGAGCCAGCCGTTGCGGCGGAAGCCCCGGTACATGCCGACGCAGATCACCACGATCGCGCCGAGCACCGTCGGGTAGCCGTACGTCGACTTCAGCTCCGGCATGTGCTCGAAGTTCATCCCGTACACGCCGGTGATCATGGTGGGGACGGCGAAGATCGCGGCCCAGGCGGTGATCTTGCGCATGTCCTCGTTCTGGGCGACCGAGACCTGCGCCAGGTTGGCCTGCAGCAGCGAGTTCAGCAGCTCGTCGAAGCCGTGCACCTGCTCGCTGACCCGGGCCAGGTGGTCGGCGACGTCCCGGAAGTACTTCTGCATGTCGAGGTCGACCAGCCGCGCGGTGGGCTCGGCCAGTTGCAGCATCGGCCGCAGCAGCGGGGTGACCGCCCGCTTGAACTCCAGCACCTCGCGCTTGAGCTGGTACACCCGGCCGACGTCGGTGCCGCGGCCGCCCTTGTTGGCGAACACGTCGTACTCGATCTCGTCCACGTCGTTCTGCAGGCGGTCGGCGACCAGCAGGTAGTTGTCCACCACGTGGTCGGCGATGGCGTGCAGCACCGCGGCCGGCCCCTTGGCGAGCAGGCCGGTGCCCTCGGAGTCGGCCTCCAGCCGGTGGCGCAGCTCGCGCAGCGAGGAGTGCGCGCCGTGCCGGACGGTGATCACGAAGTCCGGGCCGGCGAAGACCATCAGCTCGCCGGTCTCGACCACCTCGCTGGTCGGGGTGAGCTGCTCGTGCTCGACGTACCGGACGGTCTTGAACACCGCGAACAGCATGCCGTCGTACCGCTCGACCTTGGGCCGCTGGTGCGCGTGCACCGCGTCCTCCACGGCCAGCGGGTGCAGGCCGAAGCGCTGGGCGATGCCCTCGAACTCGGCCTCGGTCGGCTCGTGCAGCCCGATCCAGCTGAACGAACCCGGTCCCAGCTGGTGTGCCGCCTTCACCTGGCGGGCGGCCTCGCGCGGGCTGCACGTCTCGGCGGCCCGCTTGCCCTGCTGGTAGACGGCGCAGTCCACCACCGCGGACGGGGTGTCGCCGGGCAGCGGCTCGAACGAGTCGCTGACCCGGCGGCGGGCTGGACGGACGACGGCGGCGCGCAGGTTGTGCATCATCGACATGGCGCGGGCTCCCTAGGGCCGGACCGGCGCGCCCCGGGACGTGCCGGGGGAGCGCGACGGCGGAAAACACCGGTGGACACGCCGGGCTGAGGAAGTGTCAGAAAGCCGTTCGCTGGGCGGGTTTCGTCGGATCAGACCCGGGGAAGGTGCTCTCTCGGCCGCGCGCGACGCTGCGGGGTGACCCTGGTCAGCCGCGGGGGCGGCGGGCAGGGGTGGGCCGGAGAGAGCTGCCGGTACTGCATGGTCGACTGCTGTCCATCGTGACCACCTCCTCCACGCCGGGGCCCGCGCGGGGGCCGTCGCGGCCCTGGTTCGCGTTCACAAGGCCGACCGCTCACATTAACAGCTCTTCCCGGTGCCGCGCCCGGCATTCGTCGTCCGCCGGGTAAAGCTCGCGCCAAGGATCGACGCGGCGGGCCCGCGCCAGGACCGCCCGGGCGACGGTCACCGGCACGCGGCGCCGCCCTCCGCCCGCCGGGCGGTCTAAGGTCGCGGCATGGCGCACGACTTCCCTCACTTCGGCGACTTCCCGCACCCGGGCGGCGACGCCGGCCCGACCCGGCAGACCGTCCTCACCCTGGTCGAGGCCCGGCTGACCGGCACCTTCGGCGAACCCACCGGCCGGGCCGCGGTCACCTTCGTCGGCGCGGACCGGATCGAGGTGCTGCGGTTCGGCCCCGACGCCGACGGCCTGGTCCGGTACGCGACGCTCGGCATGGCCGCCGCCCCGATGGCCGACCCGACCTCCCCGGTCGCCGACCCGGTGCGCGGCCCGCGCGCCGAACTGGTGCTGACCGTGCGCGGCGGCCGCGACGAGGCGCACAGGGCGCTCGCCGTGTTCGCCGCCAGCCCGCAGGTCGAGGGCCTGGTGGTGGCCCCCGGCGGCTCGCTCGACCTGGGCTCCCCGCTGTGGACCGGCGCCCCGTTCACCTCGGTGCTGGCCGCCGAGCCCGGCGGCCTGGTCGAGGACCTCGAACTGCCCGAACCGGCCGACCCGGTGCGCTTCCTGCCGCTGCTGCCGATGACCCCCAACGAAGCCGCCTTCAAGCGCGTCCAGGGCGCCGAGGCCCTCCAGGAGCGCTGGCTGAAGCACGGCACCGACCTGCGCGACCCCGGCCGCCGCGGCGTCCCGCTGGACTGACCGGAACGGGCCGTCGGCCGGGCGGTCGGCGGGCGGGGGCCGAGCGGGCGGGCGGGGTCAGCCGGTGATCGGCTCGGCCCCCTTCGCCTGCGCCAGCAGCTCCTCGTACGCGGCCGGGTCGGTGGTGTGCTCGCCCAGCCGGACGGTCTTGCGGCTGCCGTGGTAGTCGCTGGAGCCGGTGGTGAACAGCCCCAGCTCGGCCGCCAGGCCGCGCAGCCGGGCCCGGGTCTCCTCGTCGTGGTCGGTGTGGTCGACCTCCAGCCCGCCCAGCCCGGCCGCCGCCAGCTCGGCGATCACCGCGTCCGACACCGTCCGCCCGCGCTTCACCGCCCCCGGGTGCGCGAACACCGGCACCCCGCCCGCCGCCCGCACCAGCCGGACCGCCGCCACCGGGTCGGTCTCGTGCTTGCGGACGTCCGCCCGCCCGCCGTTGGCCAGCCACTCGGGCGTGAACGCGTCCGAGACGCTCGCCACCACGCCCGCCTCCACCAGCGCCGAGGCGATGTGCGGGCGCCCCACCGAACCGTCGCCCGCGATCCGCCGCACCTGCTCCCAACTGATCGGCGCCCCCAGCTCCCGGCAGCGCTCCACGATCGCCCGCCCGCGCCGGAACCGGTCGGTGCGCACCAGCTCCCGCTCGGCCGCGAAGGCCGGCTCCGCCGGGTCGAACAGGTACGCCAGCAGGTGCATGCTGATGCCGCCCACCTGGCAGGACAGCTCCGCGCCCGGCACCAGCACCAACCCCGTCCCGGCCACCGCGGCCGCCGCCTCGGCGTGCCCGGCCACCGTGTCGTGGTCGGTCAGCGCCACCACGTCCAGCCCGGCCGCGACCGCGTTGGCGACCAGTTCGGCCGGGGAGTCGGTGCCGTCGGAGGCGTTGCTGTGGGCGTGCAGATCGATGCGCATGCCGCCCAGGATAGGGAAGCCCGCCCGGCCGCCGGGGCAGCGGACGGGCCGTCAGACCACCCCCCTAGGCTGTTCGCATGGAGACAGCGAGCGGGCCGGAAGCGGCCCTGCGGGCCGCCCTGGCGGCCGACCCCGAGGCGCGGACGCACGAACTCAACCGGCTGCTCGGGAAGTTCGGCCCCGAGCACCTCGACGCGCTGACCGGCCTGCTCGGCCACCCGAACGAAGAGGCGCGCTCCGCCGCACTGCACACCCTGCAGGGGTTCGGCCCCGCCGCGCTGCCCGCGCTCCGCCCCGTCCTGGCGCTCTTCGGCGACGAGCGGCACGGCTACCAGGCCACCAGGGCGGTGGAGCGGATCGGCCCCGCCGCCGTCCCCGAACTGCTGGCCGTCCGCGCCGAGGGCCCCGCCCCGCTGCGCCGCCACGCCCTGCGCGCCCTCGCCCTGCTCGGCGCCGCCGAGCAGCTCACCGCGCGCGACCGGGCCGCGCTCCGGCGGCTGGTGGACGTCAAGCTGCTGGACGAGGAACTCCCGGGCGAGGGGTGGGAGTACTGCTGGCTGGCGGTGCCCGGGGACGAGTACCGGGCCGCCTTCGAGGTGCTCGGCCTGCACGACCCCGTCCCCGCCACCCTGGCGATGGGCCGGTCCAACCCGGCGTCCGACGAGGTCCGGCTGGTCGACGACGACGGCACGGAGCGGACCGTGCGCCGGGTCTTCGTCACGCCCGAACTGGCGGGCTGGCGGCTGTTCTTCGGCAACCACCTGATGCTGACCTGCTTCGACGACGACCTGGTGGCGCGGGTCGCCGAAGCCTGCGGCCGGGCGCACTTCCACTGCCGGGACGACTACGAGGACTCCCACCACTGGGTGATCGCCGAACGCGGCCGGGGCGTCGTCCGCTCCTACGCCGCCGAGGGCGACCCGCAGTGGACCGGGGACCCGCTGCCCTGGGAGCGGCCGCAGACCGAGGACCCGTACTGGGACCCGGACGACGAGGAGACGCCCGGCGCCTCGATGGAGACCGACTCGGCGGAGGCGGCCGCCCGGAGCAGCATCGACCCGGACCGGACCGGAGCGGACACCCCGCGCAGCGGCCACGGCTGGCTGCTGGTGACCGAACCCGGCTTCGGGCACGGCCGCTTCCGCAACGCGCTGGAGATCTGAACCGGAGGGGCGCCGGGCCTCAGCCCAGCAGCCGGGGCGAGAGCGCCCCGCAGGGCAGCAGGCCGAGCTCGGCCCCCGCGTCCCGCAGGTCGGTCAGCACCAGCTCGTCGTGCATCAGCAGCGCCGACTGCTCGGGCCAGGCGATCGCCCACAGCCACAGGCCGCGCGCCTCGCCGACGTACACCGCCCGGTCGTCCGGCGCGCCCGGCACGTGGAACATCGGGGTCGGCCGGCCCGCCGCCATCAGCTTGGCGTCGGCCGGCTTGTACAGCGCCACCGAATCGCCCGGGTCCGGCCCGTCCAGCCCCGCGTAGCGGGCGCCCAGGCCGATGCCCAGCTCCTCGGCCACCAGCACCAGCTCGCCGAACCCGCCCAGCGGGGCCGGGCCGGAGCAGGCGACGGCGGTGGCCCGGGCGCCGGACAGGTCGTCACCCGCGTGCGCGATCCCGGTGAACAGCCAGCCGACCGGCAGCGGCCAGGGCAGCCAGACCGGCACCTGGGAGCGGTTCACCGCCACGTTCAGGGCCTCGATGCTGGGCGGCAGCACCGGCTGCATCGGGTGCACGGCACCGTGCAGATCGCACTGCCAGGTGTCGGAGAAGAGGCCGGGGGCGCGGACCCGACCGGCGCACCTCGGGCAGCTTGGCTCGCCCCTCATAACCGACAACGGTCCTCCCTCCGGACGGCTGCGTCAAGGACGATCACCCGTAAGGAGTGCGTCGCGAGGCGCCCCGGCGACGGCCCGGGTCCGGCAGAGGTGATGTCCCGGCCGGGGCCCCGCCAAACCCCCGCAGGTGGCAGCCATCGAACACACTGACGCCCCGTCATCCCAGGGGTCTCCTGCGGTGACGGGGCGTCAGCCGGGTATCGGAACGTCGGAGGACTCGGAGGTCCGTCCGCGTCCGCTCACACGGCCTTGCACGGCCGGATGTACAGGCGCTCGCCGGTCTGTGCGGCGGCCTTCAGGTACTCGGAGACGGTTTCCGCGTCGGCGATCAGCCGATCGGTCTCCGTTCCCGCGTGATCCAGACGGAGGATCTCGAAACGCATGGGCCTCTCCCTTCCCGTCCTCGGGGTCCGAGGCGGACTCGGCCGACGGTCGGCCATCAGACGGTGGCTCGTCGGCGTTGGCTGGGTCGGACGTCCGGCAGGTGCAGTCACCCGTCGCTCCCCCCACTCTCAGGCAGGACTCGTTCAGCGGCACTTTCCCTTGCGGCACCGGAGGAGGGCTGTAGTGCCCCGGATCCAGGGTGCCGCGACGCTGCTTCCCGGCGGTTGCCCGCCGGTAAATCCGTGGTTTCGGCGGCCGGAGGAGGGTGCGGCCGTCGGAGGGTGTTGATCCCGGACGAAATCAAATATTACCCGAGCTAACGATTCTTGTCGCGTGAAAACCGCAGCCGACTTCTGAACGACGGTCAGGAGGCCCGCCCGTGGACCGGATCCGCCCGGAAAGTCCCGCCGGGCGGGCCGGGCGTGCGGGCCGGGCGTGCGGGCCGGGCGTGGGGCGGGCCGTCAGGCGGACCAGAACGCCGCCAGCGACTCCGCCGTCGCGGCCGGCTGCTCCGCGTTGGGGGAGTGCCCCGCGCCGGACACCACCAGCCGCTGCGCGCCCAGCCGCTCGGCCATCGAGGACTGCTCCTCGACCGGCCACGCGTAGTCCCGGTCCCCGGACAGCACCAGCTTCCGCAGGCCCACCGCCGCCAGCTCGTCCACCCGGTCCGGGGCCGAGACCAGGTGCGCCGCCATCGCCCGCAGCGCCACCGGGTGGTTCGCCACCCAACGGCGGTGCAGGAAGTCCGCGACCTCCGGGTCCAGCGGCGGCACCCGCTCGCCCTCCAACTGCTGCATCACCTGCCAGATCGACTCCAGGTCCATCGAGTCCAGCGCCTCCAGCAGCATCGCCGTCCGCGCCGCCTCCGCCGGAGCGATCGCCCCCGCCCCGGTCGACATCAGCGTCAACGAGGCCCACGGCAGGTCCTCCGGCGCCGCGAGGACCGCCTCGCGCACCACCTGCCCCCCGAACGAGTGCCCCAGCAGGTGCACCGGCCCGTCGACCCCCAGCCCCGCCGTCACCGCCCGCACGTCCGCCCCCAGCGCCGCCACCGCGTACGCGGCCGGGTCGTCCGGCCCCCCGGACTCGTACTGGCCCCGCTGGTCCACCGCGACCGTCCGGAAACCCGCCGCCGCGAGCGGCTCCAGCAAGGCGATGAAGTCCTCCTTGCTCCCCGAGAACCCCGGCACCAGCACCGCCGTCCCCCGCACCGCCCCCACCGGCTCGCCCCACAGCGCGGCCAGCCCCGCCACCCGCACCGCCCGCGCGCACGACGGCAACTTCAAGAACGGCGGCGTACTCATCCCCTGCGGCCCTCATCTCCGGTCACCCGACGTCTCGGGGGCCACCCTACGGCGGCCAGCGCCCCCACCGGGGGAGGGAACGCGGCGCGGACGGGGCGGGGCGCGGACGGAGGCGGGCCGGTCGCGCGGCCCGGGCCCCGGGGCGGGGCTTTCGAGGCTGGGAACGCCGCAGGGGAGGGCGACGTGGTGTCGGCCCTCCCCTGCGGGGGTGGTGCTGGTTACTGCTCGACGGCCTTGCGGGTCCGGCGCGGGGCCGGGATCTCCTCGGCGGTGGTGGCCACGGCCTTCTTGGTGGCCCGCTTGCGTGGGGCCGGGGCGGCGGCCTCCTCGACGGGGGCCTCGACCACGGCGGCGGCGGTCTTCTTGGTGGTGCGCTTGCGCGGCGCCGGGGCGGCCGCGGTCTCCTCGGCCGGAGCCTCGGTGGCCACGGCCTTCTTGGCGACCCGCTTGCGCGGGGCCGGGGCGGCGGCCTCCTCGACGGGAGCCTCGACCACGGCGGCGGCGGTCTTCTTGGTGGTGCGCTTGCGCGGCGCCGGGGCCTCCACGGCCGGGGTCTCGACCACGGGGGTCTCGGCCACGGCGGCGGCGGTCTTCTTGGTGGTCCGCTTGCGCGGGGCCGGGGCGGCGGCCTCCTCGACGGGGGCCTCGACCACGGCGGCGGCGGTCTTCTTGGTGGTGCGCTTGCGCGGCGCCGGGGCCTCCACGGCCGGGGTCTCGACCACGGGGGTCTCGGCCACGGCGGCGGCCGCCTTCTTGGTGGCCCGCTTGCGCGGCGCCGGAGCCTCGACGGCCGGGGTCTCGACCGCAGGAGTCTCGACCACGGGGGCCTCGACCACGGCGGCCGGGGCCTCCGCGACGACGGCGGCCTTCTTGGCGGTCCGCTTGCGCGGGGCCGGGGCGGCCGGCTCCTCGACCGGGGACACCAGGGAGGTGACCGGCTTGCGGACGGCCCGCTGCTGCGGCTTCCGGGAGCGGATCACGGGCTCGGCGGCGACCGGCTCCGCGGCGGCGACCGGCTCCACCACCGGGGCGGGGGCGGCGGCCTCGACGGCCGTCTCCACGGCCGGGGCGGCGGCCTGGCGGGTGCGCTTGCGCGGGGCGCGGGTGGCGGGGGCCTCGGTGGCCGGGGCCTCCACGACGGGCGCGGGCGCGGTGGCGGCCGGGGCCGCCTCGACCGGGGTCGGGACGGCGGCGTTCTCGACCGTCGCGGCCGAGCCGCCCCGGCGGTTGCGGTTGCGGCGGCGCGGGCTGCGGCCCTCCACCGGAGCGGCGGCGGGGCCGTTGCCCGGGGCGGTCTGCGGCTGCTCGACCGTCTGGGTCTCGGGCGCCACCGCGGCGGCGGTGCTGCCGCCGCGGGTGCGGCGGCGCTCGCGGGAGCGGCGGGCCGGGCGCTCGGCGGGAGCCGGGGTCTCGGGGGCGGCGCCCCGTCCGCCGCGGGAGTCGCGCCCGTCGCGGGCGTCGCGAGAGTCGCGTCCGTCACGGGCGCCGCGACCGCGGGCGCCGCGGCCGCCGGTCTCGCCGAGGTCCTCGACCTCTTCGGCGGCCAGGCCGGCCCGGGTGCGCTCGGAGCGGGGCAGGATGCCCTTGGTGCCGGGGGCGATGCGCAGCAGCTCGTAGAGGTGCGGCGAGCTGGAGTAGGTCTCCTCCGGGTCGTTGAACGGGAGGTCCAGCGCCTTGTTGATCAGCTGCCAGCGCGGGATGTCGTCCCAGTCGACCAGGGTGACGGCGGTGCCCGAGGCGCCGGCCCGGCCGGTGCGGCCGATCCGGTGCAGGTAGGTCTTCTCGTCGTCGGTGCACTGGTAGTTGATGACGTGCGTGACGCCCTCGACGTCGATGCCGCGGGCGGCGACGTCGGTGCAGACCAGGACGTCGACCTTGCCGTTGCGGAAGGCGCGCAGCGCCTGCTCGCGGGCTCCCTGGCCGAGGTCGCCGTGCACCGCGCCGGCCGCGAAGCCGCGCTTGGTGAGCTGCTCGGCGACGTCGGCGGTGGTGCGCTTGGTGCGACAGAAGATCATCGCCAGGCCGCGGCCCTCGGCCTGCAGGATCCGGGAGACCATCTCGACCTTGTCGAGCGAGTGCGCACGGAAGATGTGCTGCTCGATGTTGGCGACGGTGGTGCCGGTGTCGTCCGGGGCGGCGGCGCGGATGTGGGTGGGCTGGGTCATGTACCGGCGGGCCAGCGAGATGACCTGGCCGGGCATGGTGGCCGAGAAGAGCAGGGTCTGCCGCTTGGCGGGCAGCATGGTGATGATCTTCTCGACGTCCGGCAGGAAGCCGAGGTCGAGCATCTCGTCGGCCTCGTCCAGGACCAGCGCGCGGACCTTGGACAGGTCGAGCTTGCGCTGCCCGGCCAGGTCGAGCAGGCGGCCGGGGGTGCCGACCACGATGTCCACGCCCTTCTTCAGGGCCTCGACCTGCGGTTCGTACGCGCGGCCGCCGTAGACGGCCAGCACGCGCACGTTGCGGACCTTGCCGGCGGTCTGCAGGTCGTTGGTGACCTGGGTGCAGAGCTCGCGGGTGGGGACGACGATGAGCGCCTGCGGGCCCTCGGAGAGCTGCTCGGCGGTGGCCCGGCCGGCGGCGACGTCGGCCTTGACCACGACCCGCTCGATCAGCGGGAGGCCGAAGCCGAGGGTCTTGCCGGTGCCGGTCTTGGCCTGGCCGATGACGTCGTGGCCGGTCATCGCGACCGGCAGGGTCATCTCCTGGATCGGGAAGGGGTGGACGATGCCGACGGCCTCCAGGGCCTCGGCGGTCTCCGCGAGGATCCCGAGATCGCGGAAGGTCGACTTGGTGGGTTCGGCGGTGGTGGACAGGGTGCTGCCTCTTCCGTGTGGAGGGCCGAGCCCGAACGCGTCCTGCCTGCCCGGGCAGCCCCGTGCGGGGCGCGTCGGGCGGGCGGCGCGGGGGAGGGCGTCCCGTTGACGGGGTCGTGCGGCGCGCTGTCGGCGCGGTCCGCGGCGGCCCTCGCTCGGCCTGATGCGGTGCCTGGGCCCGAGGCTCGGGCCAGGTCGGAGCCGATCGGGTCTCCGACCGGGCATCCGCGTACGTGAGCGCCGGGTGCTGCACCGGGCGGCTGAAACGCCACCGGGCACGACCGCGCGGCCTGCCGTTGGAAGGACGAGCCGCGCCGGTCTACACCTGGCCTCACCACCTACCATACAGTCAAGCGACGACTCGAACACGTGACGGTCGCTACTCCGGTCGGCCCCGCCCGGGTCGCGGGGGCTCCGGGAGCGCCCCGCGGGCCCCGCGGCGCGCACTAGAGTCGGTGCCATGGAGACTCCGGAACCCGCTGACGAGCCCACCGACTCGATCGGCCCCTGGGCGGCCCGGGCCGCCGACCCGCAGTACCGGGCGGCCGTGCTGGACCTGCTCGGCGCCCTCGCGTACGGCGAGCTGAGCGCCTTCGAGCGGCTGGCCGAGGACGCCAAGTTCGCGCCCGGCATCGCGGAGAAGGCCGCGCTGGCCCGGATGGCCTCCGCCGAGTACCAGCACTTCCAGCTGCTGCACGACCGGCTGGCCGAGGTCGGCGCCGACCCGGTCGCGGTGATGGAGCCGTTCGTCGAGCCGCTGGAGAACTTCCACCGGATGACCGCCCCGTCCGACTGGCTGGAGGGCCTGGTCAAGGCGTACGTCGGCGACGCGATCGCCACCGACTTCTACCGCGAGGTGGCCGTCCGGCTCGACGACGACACCCGGGACCTGGTGCTGCGGGTGATGTCGGACACGGGGCACGCCGGGTTCGCGGTCGAGCGGGTGCGGCAGGCGATCGCCGAGGACCCGCGGGTCGGCGGGCGGCTCGCGCTGTGGGGGCGGCGGCTGATGGGCGAGGCGCTCAGCCAGGCGCAGCGGGTGGTCGCCGAGCGCGACGCGCTGTCCAACCTGCTGGTCGGCGGGGCCGAGGTGCGCGGCTTCGACCTGGTCGAGGTCGGCAAGATGTTCAACCGGATCACCGAGACCCACACCAAGCGGATGGCCGCGCTGGGCCTGGCCTCCTGAGGCTCAGACCTGGCGGTGCCGGCCGCCGCGCCCGGGCTTCAGGTCCGGGCGGGCCGGCACCGACACCATCAGGACCGACGCCGCGGCGGAGATCGCCAGCTGGACCAGCGGCGCGTGCCCGTCCATCACGTAGTGGCTGATCCGGCCGGCGCCCACCGCGGCGACCAGCGCCGTGCCGATCGGCAGCGCGCGCGGCCCCGGGTACAGGTCCGGTCGGACCAGCAGTGCGCCGATCCCGACGGCGAGTCCGATCAGGACGGACGTGATCGTCTCCCACACGGCTGCCTCCCGGGACCTGCGACGCTGCGGCAGCAGTCCGCCTACCCGCCCGGGGCCGCCGGTACGCACAGCACGGCGCCCCGTCCCCCCGGGCGGGGGAACGGGGCGCCGTGACGCGTGCCCGGAGCTGTGCGCTCAGAGCGTGCCGAAACCGACCTTGCGGACGGACGGCTCGCCGATCTCGACGTACGCGAGGCGCTCGGCCGGAACCAGCACCCGGCGACCGTGCTCGTCGACCAGGGTGAACAGCTTCGAGGTGCCGTCCAGGGCCTTGGCGACCGCGTCCGCGACCTCTTCGGCAGATTGCGCGCTCTCCAGGACGATCTCCCGGTTCGCGTTCTGCACGCCGATCTTGACCTCCACGGCTTCCGTCCCTCCGGTAGCTGGCCGCGCGCGCCCCGACCGCGGATCGCGGTGGGCGCGCCGTACGGGCATCACCTTAAGGCAGTGACCCGGCCGGTAGGCGAAGGTCGGGGGCCGGTCCGCTCAGGGCCGAATCCCGGTTCAGTCCGCCGGGTCGGCCGAACCCTCCTGCGCGGGGTGCATCGGGAAGCCCTTCAGACCGCGCCAGGCCAGGCTGGCGACCAGCCGGACGGCCTCGTCGCGCGGGATGTCGCCGTCCTGGGTGAGCCAGTACCGGGCGGTGATCTGGGCCAGGCCGCAGACGCCGACCGCGAGCAGCTTGGCCTCGGCCTCGGGCAGGTCGGTGTCCTCGGCGATCACCTTGGAGACCAGGGTGGCGCTCAGGTCGGTGGCCCGGTCGACCCGCTCGCGCACCGCCGGGTCGTTGGTCAGGTCCGACTCGAAGACCAGCCGGAACGCGCCCGACTCGCCGGAGACGTAGTGGAAGTACGCCTCCATGGTGGCGGCGACCCGCTGCTTGTTGTCGTTGGTCGCCTCCAGCGCGGCCCGGGTGCCGTCGACCAGGGCGTCGCAGTGCTTGTCGAGCAGCGCGAGGTAGAGCTCCAGCTTGCCCGGGAAGTGCTGGTACAGCACCGGCTTGCTGACGCCGGCCCGCTCGGCGATGTCGTCCATGGCGGCGGCGTGGTAGCCCTGGGCGACGAACACCTCCTGGGCGGCTCCGAGCAGTTGTTCACGGCGGGCGCTTCGCGGCAGGCGGGCACCGCGCGGACGCTCCTGCGCCTCCTGGATGGCCGTCACGGCGCTCCTCACTTCACGGTCTGCGTTGGACTGGCGGGGTGATTGATTCTACTTTTCGGTAACCCGCTCGTGCGCGGGTGAAGCCGAGTAAAGCGCACAACCGCCCTTGTCGGGACCCCACAATACGACCCGGACCCCCGCTGTCCACGGGTCGAGACGGGCTCGTGACGGGGGAAGTGCGGCCCCGTGACCGGCCGCGGCGGTCTGCCGCCCGCTCACTACCATCGTGCTCCATGAGCGCCTCCCAGCACCCCCTCGCCGCCCTGGAGCCGCACCGCACCGTCGAGGTGCCCGGCGCGGCCCTGGCCGTCAGCCGGCACTCCGAACCCCGCGACGGCCTGCCGCCCGCCCTGTTCGTGCACGGTCTCGGCGGGTCCGCCGACAACTGGCTCGAACTGCTCGACCTGCTCGCCGACGACGTCGACGGCGAGGCCGTCGACCTGCCCGGCTTCGGCCACTCCGCCCCGCCGCTGGACGGCAACCTGTCCGTCTCCGGGCACGTCCGCGCGGTCATCGGGTACCTGGAGGAGAGCGGCCGCGGGCCGGTCCACCTGTTCGGCAACTCGCTCGGCGGCGCGGTCGCCGTCCGGCTCGCCGCGCTCCGCCCCGACCTGGTGCGCAGCCTCACCCTGATCTCCCCGGCGCTGCCCGAGCTGCCCCCGCAGCGCACCGCCTGGTCCACCGGGCTGCTGGCCGTGCCCGGCGTCGCCGAGCTGATCCGCCGCCGCGGCCCGGCCGCCGACCCGGAGACCGCCACCGCCGACCTGCTCGGCCTGGTCTACGCCGACCCCGCCGGCATCCCCGCCCACCGCCGGGCCCGCGCGGTCGCCGAGTACCGCCGCCGCGCCGCGCTCCCGTACGCCCTGGGCGTGCTGGCCGGGTCCGCGCGCGGGATCGTCACCGCCTACACCGAGCGCGGCGAGCAGTCGCTGTGGCGGCAGGCCGAGCAGGTCGCCGCGCCGGTGCTACTGGTCTACGGGCTCAAGGACAAGCTGGTCTCCTACCGCTCCGCCCGGCGGGCCTGCGCCGCGTTCCGGGACGCCCGGCTGCTGGTGCTGCCCGACTCCGGGCACGTGGCGATGCTGGAGCACCCCGAGCCGGTCGCCCGCGCGGTGCGGGAACTGCTCGCCGAGGCCGACCGGCTCGGCTGAGCCCGGCGCACGCGGGGCGCGCGGGGGACGAAGGCCGAAAACGGAGCGGGGACGCGCGAGGTCACGGGCGTTCACTCGATGGTGTGGCAAGCCGGGCCGGGCCCCTAGGGGGCTCGGCCCGGCGCTCTACCGTCGTGTTGTCGGACCGAACAGGTGTGGGGGGCGAGACGGCGAGGACGGCGGCCGCGGGGAGCGGGCACCGGCCGGGCGACCGTCGAGCACGGACGCACTCCCCTGTGTCGTAGGGCCGTGAACCCAGTGGAACGCTCTGGAGGCGTCGTGCGCATCGCTCTGCTCACCGAGGGCACCCTCACCAACGCGCAGCGTGGCGAAGGTGGTTGGTGCGGCCGTCTGGTCGACGGCCTGCCCGAGCACGAGTTCCGGCTCTACCGGCTGCTGCCGGCCGACCGCCCCGCCCCGCCCACCGGCGTCCGCGGCCTGCACGGCGTCCACGAACTGCCCATGTGGGGCCGCCGCCCCGGCGGGCGCGGGCCGACCGCGCTGCGCCGCCGGGCGTACGCCAGGGCGTACGGGGAACTCGTCCGCGCCCTGGTGATGCCCGGCGAGCGGGCCGGGTTCGGGCCCGCGCTGTACCGGCTCGCCGAACTCGGGCGGGAGGACGAGGCGCTGCCCGCGTTCCTCGCCTCCGGCCACGCCCACCGGGTGCTGGAGCGGGTCTGGCGGACGCCCGGCGCCGACACCGCCGGCGGCCAGCCGCTGGTCTGCGACGTGCTGGTCGCCGCCGACCTGCTGGAGCAGTGCCTGCGGCCGCTGTCCGCGCCCTGGTACGGCACCGGGGCGGCCGGGCTCGGCGGCGCCGACCTGTGCCACGTGGTCGGCGGCGGACCGGCCGCGCTGCCCGCGCTGGTCGCCCGCGAGCTGCACGGCGTCCCGTTCGTGGTCACCGAGCACGGCCTGCACCTGCGCGAGCAGTACCGCGGCTACCGCAGCGCCCCCTACCGCTGGCCGGTGCGCGCCCTGCTGCTGTCCTTCTTCCGGCAGCTCACCGAGGAGACCTACCGGCGGGCCGCCGTGCTCACCCCCGGCAGCGAGTACGACCGGCAGTGGCAGCAGCGCTGCGGCGGCGACCCCGCCCGCACCCGGATCGTCCACGAGGGCACCACCGCCACCGGACGGCCCGCCGCCGGGAAGGAACCCGAGGCGCCCACCCTGGTCTGGGCCGGCGCGCTGGAGCCCGGCCGCGACCCCGAACTGGCGCTGCACGCCTTCGCCCGGGTCCGCGCCGAACTGCCCGCCGCCAGACTGCGGGTGTACGGCGAGGAGGGCGCCCCCGGCTACCTCGCGCACTGCCGGGCGATCGCCGAACGGCTCGGCGTCGAGGACGCCGTCGAGTTCGCCGGCCGGCCCGACGGCCCGGCCGCGGCCTGGGAGTCCGGCAGCGTCGTGGTGTTCAGCGCGCTCGCCCAGCGCAGCCCCCGGCTGCTCGCCGACGCCATGCTCAGCGGCCGGGCCGTGGTCGCCACCGAGGTCGGCGTCACCCGCGAGGTGCTCGGCCCCACCGGCCTGCTGGTGCCCCCGCGCAGCCCGCGCGCCCTCGCCACCGCCTGCCTCGCCCTGCTCAACGACCACGAGCGCCGCTCCCGGCTCGGCCTGGCCGGCCGGCTGCGGGCGCAGGAACGCTTCGCCGTGGAACCCGTGGTCGGCGCGTTCCGCGAGATCTACCTCGACCTGGTCTCCCGCTACCCGGCCTTCCCGGCCCGCCCCGGCACCCAGGCCCGGCCGTTCGCCCGCCCCGCCGAGTACTGGGTGGCCGGCGGCACGACCCCGGCGCCGGCCGAGCAGGCCCCCAGGGCCGCCGGGCCCGCCCTCGCGGAGGCGCTGTGACCGGCGCTCCCGTGACCAGCACCCCCGCGACCGGCACCCCCGCGACCGGCGCTCCGGCCGACCCCGTCCGCGAACTCCTCGACGCCAACCGGGACCTGTGCGAACAGGCGGTCGACCCGCTGGAGATCGCCGCCGCCCTGGAGGACTCCGGCCTGGCCGCCGACGGCGCCGCCCGCTACCGGCACGCCGACGTGTTCGGCCTCGCCGAGGAGCTGTACGCCCGCGTCCCGCGCCGCCCGCCCACCCGCGAGCCGCTGCCGCCCGCCGAACCCCGGCGCACCCTCCCGCTCGCCGCCCTGCGCGGCGCCGCCACCCACCTGCTGCCCCTGCTCCCCGCCACGACACCCGGCGGCCTGCCCGGCGGCGCGCTCGCCCTGCTGCTCGGCGCGGGCGCGGGCCTGTTGACGGCCCGGCGGGACCGGGGCCGGGAGCGGGAGGACCGGGGGACGGAGGATCGGGATCCGGACGGCTGGGATCCGGACGGTCGTGATCCGGACGCCCCGGGGACGGACCGCGGGGAGCGGGCGGCGGACGGCCGGGCGCCCGGGCGGGGCCCGTTCCCCTGGCCGGCGCCCGCCCAGGGGGCCGGCCCCGGCCTGCTGCTGGCGCTGCTCGCGGCCGGCGACCCGGGCGCGGCGCTGGCCGCCGCGCTCGGCGGGGCGGGCGCCGGATGGGCGGCGGCCTGGCTGCGCCGGTTCGGTCAACGGCAGGGATCGGCCGCCACGCTGGGGGAGTTCCGTGCCCGGCTGCGGTTCGCGCTGCCGCTGGCCGTGCTGGCGCAACTGGCCCTGCTCGCCGGCCTCGGCTGGGCCGTCGCCGGTGACGCGCCCGCCACCGGGTGGGCCGCGCTGCTGGTGCTCGGCACCCTGCCGCTCCCGGCCGCCGTCGTCCGCGACGCCGGACGCCCGGGCACGGCGGCGGTCGCCGTCCTCACCGCGGCGGCCGGCGCGGCCCTCCTGGCCCTGCCCGCCCCGGCCCACTGGCTGGGCGCCTCCCCGACCGGCGGCCTCGCGGCCGCCGCGCTCGGACCCGCCCTGCTGCTGGCCGGGTGCGCCTGGCCGCCGTCCACCGGGCCGGGGGCGTACCGGTGAGAGCGGTTCCGGCGGCGGGCGGCGCGCCGACGACGGACGGCCGGGCCGGTGCCGGGCGGGCGACCGCCGGGCGCGGCCCGGCACGCCGCGTCCCTCGCCGGGGCCGGGTGTCCGGTGCCGTCGGGGTCCGGCGGCGGGTTGCCGCGGGGCCGGTGGCGGTGGGCGTTCCGGGCCGGGGCCGGGGTGCCGGTGCGGTCGGCCGGGGCCGCTCGTCGTGCGGGGCTGCCACCGGGGTCCGGTGGCGGGTTCCCGTGGACGCGGTGCGAGCGGCGGCGGGCGTTCCGGGTCGGGGCCGCACGCCGTGCGGTCCGGGCCGTTCGGCTGTCGTCGTGGGCCGGGGCCGCTCGTCGTGGGGCCGGTGTCGTCCGGGAGCCGCCTGCGGGCGCGTGTTCCGGTTTGTCGATCAGATCTCGTTCCGCCCGGCGGTTGCCGGGCCTGATGGAAGGACTTGGGCCCGATGAGGGTGCTGCTGCTGGGGGCCGACGGGTTCATCGGCCGGCGGGTGGCCGACCGGCTGCTGGCGGAGGAGGGGCCCCAGGTGACCGTGCTGGGGCGGGGGGATTCCGCCGACATCCGGTTCGACCTGGCCGCGGGGAGTCCGGGCGCGCTGGCCCGGTTCCTGGACGCGGTCGCCCCGCAGGTGGTGATCAACTGCGCGGGGGCCACGTACGGGACGTCGCGGAACCTGATCCGGTCCAACACGCTCGCGGTGGCGACGGTCTGCGAGGCGATCCGGCGCAGCCGGGAGCCCGCGCGGCTGGTGCACGTGGGTTCGGCGGCCGAGTACGGTCCGGCGCAGCCCGGGGGGCCGATCCCGGAGAGCGCGGAGCCGCGTCCGGTGGGCCCGTACGGGGTGTCGAAGCTGGCGGGCACCGAGCTGGTGCTGAACTCGGGGCTGGACGCGCTGGTGCTGCGGGTGTTCGACGTGGTCGGGCCGGGGGCGCCGACGGCCTCGCTGTTCGGGCGGCTGGCGGAGGGCCTGCGGCGGGCGCTGGAGCAGGACGAGAACCAGGTGCGGATGCCCGACCTGTCCGGCTACCGGGACTTCGTGGACGTCCGGGACGTGGCGCGGGCGATCCAGGCGGCGGCGGTCTCGGCCGCCACCGGGGTGATCAACATCGGCTCCGGCCACGCCGTCCGGGCCCGGGACGCGGCGCACCTGCTGGTGCGGGCGTCCGGCTTCGAGGGCACCGTCAGCGAGGACGCCCGGCAGGTGGTGCTGCCCGCCCAGCAGGCGGGCGCGGAGGGGCTGCGGGCGGTGGAGGCGCGGACGGTCGCCGAGCCGGTGCAGTGGCGGCAGGCGGACGTCCGGACCGCCCGGGACCGTCTCGGATGGCGGACGCAGGTGCCGCTGGAGGAGTCGCTGGCGGACGTCTGGCTGGAGACGGCCTGCCGGGTGTGACCCGGAACGGCCCGTTCGGGCCGGGCGGTTGGCCCGTGGGCGGAGGTCTCGCCATCCGGTGTCGCGCATCTCACCCACTGGACCCGCTGTCTTGGAATACCCGGGGCACGTGACACTGTTGGCGTAGTCGAACAGAACCTGACGACCATCGGAGTCCCCGTGTCGCTGCCACCCCTGGTCGAGCCCGCCGCCGAGCTCACCGTCGAAGAGGTCCGCCGGTACTCCCGCCACCTGATCATCCCCGACGTGGGCATGGACGGGCAGAAGCGGCTGAAGAACGCCAAGGTGCTGTGCGTCGGCGCCGGTGGCCTCGGGTCCCCGGCCCTGATGTACATGGCCGCCGCGGGCGTCGGCACGCTCGGCATCATCGAGTTCGACACCGTCGACGAGTCGAACCTGCAGCGCCAGATCATCCACGGCCAGTCCGACATCGGCCGGTCCAAGGCCCAGTCCGCCCGGGACTCGGTCAAGGAGATCAACCCGCTGGTCGAGGTGATCCTGCACGAGGAGCGCCTGGACAACGACAACGTGATGGAGATCTTCTCCGGCTACGACCTGATCGTCGACGGCACGGACAACTTCGCCACCCGGTACCTGGTGAACGACGCCGCGGTGCTGCTCGGCAAGCCGTACGTGTGGGGTTCGATCTACCGCTTCGACGGCCAGGCCAGCGTGTTCTGGGCCGAGCACGGCCCGTGCTACCGCTGCCTCTACCCGGAGGCCCCGCCGCCGGGCATGGTCCCCTCCTGCGCCGAGGGCGGCGTGCTGGGCGTGCTGTGCGCCTCGATCGGCTCGATCCAGGTCAACGAGGCCATCAAGCTGCTGGCCGGCATCGGCGAGCCGCTGGTCGGCCGACTGATGATCTACGACGCCCTGGAGATGCAGTACCGCTCGGTGAAGGTCCGCAAGGACCCGAACTGCGCCCTCTGCGGCGAGAACCCGACCGTCACCGAGCTGATCGACTACGAGTCGTTCTGCGGCGTCGTCTCGGAGGAGGCCAGCGCGGCCGCCGTCGGCTCCACGATCACCTCCAAGCAGCTCAAGGAGTGGATCGACAACGGCGAGCCGATCGACATCATCGACGTCCGCGAGATCAACGAGTACGAGATCGTCTCGATCCCGGGCGCCCGCCTGATCCCGAAGAACGAGTTCCTGATGGGCAACGCCCTGCAGGACCTGCCGCAGGACAAGCGCATCGTGCTGCACTGCAAGACCGGTGTGCGCTCCGCCGAGGTCCTCGCGGTCCTCAAGTCCGCGGGCTTCGCGGACGCGGTGCACCTGGGCGGCGGCGTGATCGGCTGGGTCAACCAGATCGAGCCGGAGAAGCCCGTCTACTGACGGCCGCGCGCGAGTCGTGGCACCACCGGAACCGCCCGGCCGCGGAACTTCCCCGGCCGGGCGGTTCCGTGCGTTCAGGGGGAGCCGGGGCCGTAGCGGCGAAGAGCCCCTGGCGGGGCTCTCTCAGAGGGCGTTCTTGCGCTGGAGGATGTTGTAGGCGATCCAGCCCGGCAGGACCGGGAGCCAGAAGGTGAGCAGGCGGTAGAGGAAGACGGCGGGGGTGGCGGCCGTCGCGGGGACGCCGGCGACGGTGAGGGCGGTGATCAGGGCGATCTCGACCGGGCCGATGCCGCCGGGGGTGGGGACGGCGGAGCCGGCCGCGTTGGCGGTGAGGAAGACCACGGCGACGGCCGCGTAGGTGACGTTGGCGCCGCCGCCGAAGGCGTGCACGGAGGCGTCCAGGCAGGCGGTGAAGGAGAGGGTCAGCAGGACGATGCCGCCGAAGCCGGTGATCAGCTTGCGGGGGGTCTGCATCAGGTCGAGCATCCGCGGGATGACGCCGAACAGCAGCGAGCGGACCCGGGTGACCACGAACCGGCGCATCGGGGCGACCGCGGCGACCACCAGGGCGAGGACGGCCGCGGTGAGGACGCCGATGATGACGGCCCGGGACGCGCCGAGGTCCCCGTTGGTCTGGGAGCCGGTGATCAGGCCGAAGGCGAACAGCAGCATCAGGTGGCCGCCGAGGCCGGCCAGCTGGGAGGCGCCGACCGAGGCGACGGCCTGGACCGGGCGGATGCCGGCCTTCTGCAGGTAGCGGGTGTTCAGGGCGATGCCGCCGACCGCGGCCGGGGCGACCAGCTTGACGAAGGAGCCGGCCAGCTGGGCGGTGACGGTGCGCCAGAACGGGAGCTTCTCCGGGACGAAGCCGGTCAGGCTCATCGCGGCGGCCACGTACGAGAACGCCGAGGCGGCCAGCGCGAGCGAGGCCCAGGCCCAGTTCATCTGGGAGACCTTGAACTGGTCGGGCCGGACGGTGGTCAGGGTCAGGTAGGCGGCGAAGGTGAGCGCCACCACCATGATCAGGGTCCGGGGCTTGAGGCGTTCCAGCTTGGCGGGGGCCAGCGGGGCCTCGGGGGCGATCTGCAGGATCTGCGCCCGGATCTTCGCGAGCAGGTCCTCGCCGGCCTGGGCGATGTCCTCCTCGGCCTGCTGCTGGGTGCGCTCGCCCGCGGCGACCTGCTTGAGGGCGAGGGCCTGGGCGGCGGCCTTGCGCTCCTTGGTCATCCGCTGGAGGTCGCCGCGGGTCTGCCGGCTCAGGCCGACCGGTTGGAGCAGCGGCAGTGCCTCGGCGACCCGGGTGGGGCCGAGGACGCCGGTGGCGACGGCCACCGCGCGCTCCGGGCCGACCCGCAGGGCGAAGGTGGTGAGCAGCTGGGCGACGTCGATGCGCAGGGTCAGGTCGCCGGCCGCGATGTCGCCGCCGGAGAGGTTGACCAGGCAGCCGGTGCGCTCGTCGACGACCAGCAGGGACTCGCCGGTGAGCCGGCGGTGGGCGATCCGGCGCTCGTGCAGGGTGGCGACGGAGGCCCAGAACGAGGCCATCACCGCGTCGGTGACCTCCTCGTCGGCCAGGTCGTCGAGGGTCCGCCCGGCCACGTTCTCGTACACCAGGATGGCGGCGTCCGGGCCCAGCTCGGAGGTGGCGACCAGTTGCGGGGCGCGGGCCCCGGAGGCGGCCGCCGCGTACGCGATCAGGGCCTCCTGTTCGAGGGCCTGGCGCAGCGACTGGGGACTGCGGCGGACCGCGACCGAGCGCAGCCGCAGCCGCCGCCAGGCGCGGTAGAAGAAGCCGGACGCCTGCTGCTCGCGGTCGATGATGTGGACGTCGAGCAGCGGGCCGGTCTGCTGGGTGACCAGGTAGCGGCGGGTGCCGCCGGGCGCGGCGGGGGCCAGGTGGGCGGCGGACGGGGCGAAGCCGACCTTGCGCAGGCCGATCATCAGGTGCTGCCCGGTGGGGCGGATGTTCGGCGAGCCGATCGCGTACAGCGTGCCGTAGGCCACCGACCAGCCGATCAGGACGGTCAGCACCAGGGACAGCGGGGTGGTGTTGCCGTTGATCAGTTCGGCCGCGCCGGAGAGGATCACCACCACCCACAGGGCGACCCGCCAGCGCGGCCGGCTCGACATGCCGACCGCCGTCATGTAGGCGATCACCGGGGCCAGGTAGCCGTGCACCGGATCGGTGAGGGTCTCGCCGCCGCCCGGCGGGAACTGGGTCAGCGCGTTGCGGATCTCCTCGGGCGCGCTGGCCGCCACCCACCAGTCGACGCCCAGCGAGACGCCGTACGCGAGCACCGAGGCGAGCACGCCGTCGGCGACCCGCAGGCCGTCGCGCTTGATCAGCCGTTCGACCGCGAAGGCCAGCGGCACGGTGAGCACCGCGATGGAGGAGACCAGTGCGGAGATCTTGGACAGCACGCCGGGGATCCGGTCGGCGTTGACCGTGATGTCCTTCTCGATGCCGGTGGTGGTGGAGACCGCCACCTGCGCCAGCACGAACACCAGGACGATCAGGAACAGTCCGCCCAGGAACTTCAGCAGGTCGGACGGCCGGTGCGCGCGCGGGGCGAGCAGCGGTTCGTCGACGGCCAGGTACTCCCCGGCGGGCTCCTCGGCGGGCCGCTCCCCCCGGTCGCGCTCCCGCCCCCGCTCCTCGTCCTGCTTCCGGTCCGGCTCCGGTGGCCGGTCCGGTGTGCCCGGACGCTCCGGCCCCTCGTCCGGCGGCAGCTGTGCGGCCACCGTTCCCTCCCCCGTGTGGTGCGCGTCCCGCTCCCGGTGGCGCAGGTCGACCGGCCGTTCGGCAGAACCGTCGGTGGCGGGCTGCTCGGAGCCCTCGTCCACGTTCAATCCCGCCGTCCCGGTCATCTGGTCTTCGTCCTCGTGTGTCGCACTGCCCCGAAGATGCTGCCATGCCCGCCACCCGGGTGCCGTCCAGGGGCCGCATCCCGCGCGCCGGGTCGCCCGCACGGGGTGCTGGAAATCGACCGGATGGGGAAGAATGCGGCGGATGACCGACTCCGAGGACGTCCCCGCGATCCCGCCGTACGCCGAGGCGGTGCTCGACCTCGCCGAGCGGATCCCGCCCGGCCGGGTCATGACCTACGGGGACGTCGCCGAGTACCTGGGCCGCGGCGGCCCCCGGCAGGTCGGCCGGGTGATGGCACTGTACGGGGCACCGGTGCCCTGGTGGCGGGTGATCCGGGCGGACGGGCGGCCGCTGCCCGGCCACGAGCACCGCGCGCTGCCCGAGTACCGCGCCGAGGGCACCCCGCTGCGCACCGTGGGCGGCGAACCCCGGGTCGACCTGCGGGCCGCCCGCTGGGACGGGGCGTCCTGACCGGGCGATGTGCGCCGGAGGGGTCTGTGGGTGCACCATCGTAGGCTCGCCGTGGCGATCCGCCCCGCGGCCCGCCACCGAACCGCCGTACGACCCTGGACCGCAGTGACCTCACCGTTCCGCCTGGTGCGCAGCCCCCTCGCCCAGCCCGACCCGCCCCAGCTGGACGCCTTCCAGCAGGCGGTCGTCGAGCACGCCTCGGGGCCGCTGCTGGTGCTCGCCGGGCCCGGGACGGGCAAGACCACCACCCTGGTCGAGGCGGTCGCCCGGCGGGTCGCCGACGGCACCGCGCCCGACCGCGTCCTGGTGCTGACCTTCAGCCGCAAGGCCGCGATGGAACTGCGCGACCGGATGACCGCCCGGATCGGCGCCACCGCCCCGCAGGCCACCACCTTCCACTCGTTCTGCTACGCCCTGCTGCGCGCCCACCAGCCGCCCGAGGAGTACGCCGAGCCGCTGCGGCTGCTCTCCGGCCCGGAACAGGACGTGATGGTCCGCGAACTGCTCGCGGGCGGCGCCGAGGACGCCAAGGCGGGCGTCGGCACCATCGCCTGGCCGCTGGACCTGCGGGCCTGCCTGACCACCCGCGGCTTCGCCGACGAGGTGCGCGCCGTGCTCGCCCGCAGCCGCGAGCTCGGCCTCGGCGAGCAGGAGCTGGAACGCTTCGCGGCGGGCGTGCGGCGCCCCGACTGGGCCGCCGCCGCGCACTTCCTGGCCGAGTACCTGGACGTGCTGGACCTGCGCGGCGTCCTCGACTACGCCGAACTCGTCCACCGCGCCGTGCTGCTCGCCGAGCGCGAGGACGTCGCCGCCCAGCTGCGCGAGCGCTACGACGTGGTGTTCGTCGACGAGTACCAGGACACCGACCCGGCCCAGGTCCGGCTGCTGCGGCGGCTGGCCGGCGGCGGCCGGGACCTGGTCGCGGTCGGCGACCCCGACCAGTCGATCTACGCCTTCCGCGGCGCCGACGTGAACGGCATCCTGGAGTTCCCCGACGCCTTCCGGCACGCCGACGGCCGCCCCGCCGAGGTCAAGGTGCTGCGGGTCTCCCGGCGCTCCGGCGCGGTGCTGCTGGCCGCCTCCCGCGAACTCGCCCGCCGGATGCCGATGGGCCGGCTGCCCGCCGACAAGCTCGCCGCGCACCGCGCCCTGCTCCCCTCCCGGGAGGGCGGCGCCGTCGAGGTGTACACCTACCCGACGCCCGGCGCCGAACTCGACTCGGTCGCCGACCTGCTGCGCCGCGCCCACCTGGAGGACGGCGTCCCCTGGGGCGAGATGGCCGTCCTGGTCCGGGCCGGCTCCCGGACCATACCGGCGGTGCGCCGCGCGCTGGCCGCCGCCGGCGTCCCGCTGGAGATCGACGGCGACGACCTGCCGCTGCGCGAGGAGGGCGCCGTCGTCCCGCTGCTGCTCGCCCTACGGGTCTGCGCCGAGGGCCCCGGCGCGCTCACCGCCGACCTCGCGCACACCCTGCTCACCGGACCGCTCGCCGCCCTCGACGGCTCCGACCTGCGCCGCCTGGGCCGCACCCTGCGCGAGGAGGAGCGCCGCGCGCTCGCCGCCGACGGCGCCCCCGGCGTGGTCCGCCCCGCCGAGGAGCTGATCCGCGAGGCGCTGGCCCACCCCGACCAGCTCGCCCTGGTGGACGCCCCCTACGCCCGCCGCGCCCACGAGCTCGGCATGCTGCTGCGCAAGGTCCGCGAACTGCTGGCCGGCGGCGCCAGCGCCGAGGACGCGCTCTGGGAGCTGTGGGATGGCTCCCGGCGCTGGCGCGAACGCCTGGAGCGGGCCGCCCTGCGCGGCGGCCCCGCCGGGCGCAACGCCGACCGCGACCTGGACGCGCTGTGCGCGCTGTTCGAGACCGCCGCCCGCGCCGAGGAGCGGGTCACCGGCCACCGCGGCGCCCTCGACCTGCTCGCCGAGGTCGAGGCCCAGGACATCGCCGCCGACACCCTGCACGTGCGCGCGGTGCGCCCCGACGCCGTCCGGCTGATGACCGCGCACCGCTCCAAGGGCCTGGAGTGGCGGCTGGTCGTCGTCACCGGCGTCCAGGAGGGCCTCTGGCCCGACCTGCGCCGCCGCGGCTCGCTGCTGGAGGCCGACCGGATCGGCCGCGACGGCCTCGCCGAACCGCTCTCCCCGGCCGCGCTGCTCGCCGAGGAGCGCCGGCTGTTCTACGTCGCCGCGACCCGGGCCAAGGACCGGCTGGTGGTCACCGCCGTCAAGGCGCCCGCCGAGGACGGCGACGAACCCTCCCGGTTCCTGCGCGAGCTCTACCGGGAGACCGTCGACCCTTCCCCAGCCTCCGGCCGGGGAGGCCCCATTTCCGGCAAGGTGCTGGAGCGCGTCCCCCGGGTCAAGGTCGCCGACGTCACCGCCCGGCCGCGCCGCCCGCTGTCGGTGCCCGCGCTGGTCGCCGAACTGCGCGCCGTCACCGTCGACCCGGACCGCTCCCCGCAGCTGCGCCGGGCCGCCGCCGAACGGCTCGCCACCCTGGCCGCCGCCACCGACGAGGACGGCCGCCCGCTCGTCCCCGCCGCCCACCCCGACCAGTGGTGGGGCCTGGACGACCCCACCGCCGCCCCGCAGCCGCTGCGCGAGCCCGAGCAGCCCGTCCGGCTCTCCGGCAGCGGCCTGGAGCAGCTGGAGTCCTGCACGCTCCAGTGGTTCCTGGAGAAGGACGTCAGGGCGGGCACCACCGCCTCCGCCGCCCAGGGCTTCGGCAACGTGGTGCACGCCCTCGCCGACGAGGTCGGCTCCGGCCGCACCCCCGCCGACCTGGCCGTCCTGATGGAGCGCCTGGACACCGTCTGGGACGCCCTGGCCTTCGACGCGCCCTGGAAGTCCACCCAGGAGAAGGGCGAGGCCCGGGCCGCCCTGGAGCGCTTCCTGCGCTGGCACGTGCTGGAGCGCGAACGCACCACCGTCGCCACCGAGCACGGCTTCGACCTGACCCTGGACGTCGGCGGCGTCGCGGTCCGGATCCGCGGCTCGATGGACCGGGTCGAGGCCGACGCCGCGGGCCGGGCGTACGTCGTCGACTTCAAGACCGGGAAGACCCCGCCCGCCAACAGCTCGCTGCCCGACAACCGCCAGCTCGCCGTCTACCAGCTCGCGGTGAGCCGCGGCGCGCTCGACGGCCTGCCCGGCTTCGAGCACGGCGCGGTGCCCGGCGGCGCCGAGCTGGTGCAGCTGCGCGCCCCGGACAAGAAGGACCCCGAGGCCCCCAAGGTGCAGCGGCAGCTGCCCGAGGAGAGCACCCCCTGGATCGAGGACCTGCTGGTGGAGACCGCCGGGAAGGTGCTCGCCGAGAAGTTCACCCCCACCGCGGGCGAGCGCTGCGGGCGCTGCGCCTTCCGCGGCAGCTGCTCCGCGCAGCGGGACGGCCGGCATGTCGTCGACTGAGCCGCTGCGGCACCCGGCCCGGCTCCGCGAACTGCTCGGCGTCCCGTTCAACGACGAGCAGCTGGCGGCCATCGGCGCCCCCATGGAACCCGGCGTGATCGTGGCCGGCGCGGGCTCCGGCAAGACCACCGTGATGGCCGCCCGGGTGGTCTGGCTGGTCGGCTCCGGCGCGGTGCGCCCCGAGCAGGTGCTCGGCCTGACCTTCACCAACAAGGCCGCCGGGGAGCTCGCCGAGCGGGTCCGGGCCGCCCTGCTGCGGGCCGGCGTCCGCGCGGGGGACGAGGAGGCCCTCGGCGACCCGCAGATCTCCACCTACCACGCCTTCGCCGGGACGCTGCTCAAGGAGCACGGCCTGCGGCTGGGCATAGAGCCGGACGTCCGGCTGCTCGCCGACGCCACCCGCTTCCAGCTCGCCGCCCGGGTGCTGCGGCAGGCCCGCGGCCCGTTCCCGGCGCTCACCGGCACCTTCTCCGCGCTGGTCGCCGAGATCATCGCGCTGGACTCCGAACTCGCCGAGCACCTGGTCGAGCCCGAGCGGCTGCGGGCGTACGACGAGGAGCTGCTGGACGAGCTGGCCGGCGTCAAGCTCACCAACGAGGACCTGCGGGCCGTCCCGAAGGCCGCCCGCGGCCGGCAGGAACTGCTGCGGCTGGTCGAGGACTACCGGGCCCGCAAGCAGAAGCTCGGCCTGCTCGACTTCGGCGACCAGATCGCCGCCTCCGCCCGGCTCGCCACCCGGCGCCCCGAGGTCGGCCGGCTGCTGCGCGAGCAGTACCGGGTGGTGCTGCTGGACGAGTACCAGGACACCTCGGTCGCCCAGCGCCTCATGCTGGCGGGCCTGTTCGGCGGCGCGGACGGCGCCGGGCACCCGGTCACCGCGGTCGGCGACCCCTGCCAGGCGATCTACGGCTGGCGCGGCGCCTCGGTCGCCAACCTCGACGACTTCCCCCGGCACTTCCCGCGCGCCGACGGCGGCGACGCGCACCGCTTCGCGCTCAGCGAGAACCGCCGCAGCGGCGGCCGGCTGCTCGACTTCGCCAACCGGCTCGCCGCCCCGCTGCGCGCCATGCACGAGGGCGTCGAGGCGCTGCGGGCCGCCCCCGGCGCCGAACGGGACGGCCTGGCCCGGATCGCGCTGCTGCCCACCCACGCCGAGGAGGTCGACTGGCTGGCCGACTCGATCGCGCACCTGGTGCGCACCGGCACCGCGCCCGGCCGGATCGCCGTGCTCTGCCGGGCCGGCAGCTCCTTCCCCGACCTCCACGCCGCGCTGGTCGGGCGGAAGGTCCCGGTCGAGGTGGTCGGCCTCGGCGGGCTGCTGCAACTGCCCGAGGTGGCCGACCTGGTGGCGGTCTGCGAGGTGCTCCAGGACCCGACCGCGAACGCCGCCCTGGTCCGGCTGCTGATCGGCCCGCGCTGGCGCACCGGCCCGCGCGACCTGGCGCTGCTCGGCCGCCGCGCCGCCGAACTCGTCCGCACCGCCCGCCCCGGCGAGCAGGACGCCCTCAGCGCCGCCGTCGCCGAGACCGACCCCACCGAGGTGGTCTCGCTCGCCGACGCGCTGGAGACCTTCGTCGACGCCGAACAGCCCGACGAACTGCCGTTCTCGCCCGAGGCGAGGGTCCGCTTCGCCCGCTTCGCCCGGGAGATCCGCGAACTGCGCCGGGCGCTGGCCGAACCGCTGATGGACGTCCTGCACCGGGTGCTCACCGTCACCGGCCTGGAGGTCGAGCTCTCCGCCTCCCCGCTGGCACTGGCCGCCCGCCGCCGGGAGACCCTGCACTCCTTCCTGGACATCGCCGCCTCCTTCGCCGACCTGGACGGCGACCCCGGACTGGCCGCCTTCCTGGCCTTCCTGCGCGCCGCCCAGGAGTACGAGCGCGGCCTGGACGCCGGGCTGCCCGGCGGCGAGGACACCGTCAAGGTGCTCACCGCGCACAAGTCCAAGGGCCTGGAGTGGGACGTGGTCGCCGTCCCCGGCCTGGTCAAGGGCGGCTTCCCGTCCGGCCAGGGGCGCGAACGCTGGACCTCCACCCGCCGGGTGCTGCCGCACGCCCTGCGCGGCGACGCCGCCACCCTGCCCGGCACCCCGGCCTGGACCGCCAAGGGCATGGGCGCCTTCAAGCAGGAGATGGCGCGGCACGGCGAGGTCGAGGAACTGCGGCTCGGCTACGTCGCGTTCACCCGGCCGCGCTCGCTGCTGCTGGCCTCCGGGCACTGGTGGGGGCCGTCCCAGAAGCGCCGGCGCGGACCGTCCGACTTCCTGCTGGAGCTGCGCGAGCACTGCGAACGGCCCGGCGGCGGCGGCGAGATCGAGCACTGGGCCGAGGAGCCCGGCCCCGAGGAGCAGAACCCGGCGTTCGACGTCTCGGTGGAGACCCCCTGGCCGCTGCCGCTCGACCCGACCGCGCAGCACGCCCGCCGCCGGGTCGCCCGGGTGGTGCGGCAGCGGCTGGCCGGCGCCCCCGCGCCCGGACCCGAGCCGATGGGCGCCGAGGACCAGCGGCTGCTGGCCTCCTGGGACCGCGACCTGACCGCCCTGGTCGGCGAGTTGGAGCGCTCCCGGCGCAGCACCCGGGACGTCGAACTGCCCGCCTCGCTGTCCGCCTCCCAGCTGATGCGGCTGGCCGCCGACCCCGACGGCTTCGCCCGCGACCTGGCCCGCCCGATGCCCCGCCCGCCCGCGCCCGCCGCCCGCCGGGGCACCCGCTTCCACGCCTGGGTGCAGTCCCGCTACGACCAGCCGCTGCTGCTCGGCCCCGACGCGCTGCCCGGCCTGGACGACGAGGAGATCGAGGACGAGCGCGACCTCGAACGCCTCAAGGAGGCGTTCCTGCGCGGCCCCTACGCCCGCCGCACCCCGCACCGGGTCGAGGCGCCCTTCCAACTGGTGCTCGCGGGGCGGGTGGTGCGCGGCCGGATCGACGCGGTCTACCGGGACGCCGACCGTGGCGCAGGGTCACCGCGCTACGAGGTGGTCGACTGGAAGACCGGCCGGGAGGACTCCGGCGACCCGCTGCAACTCGCCATCTACCGGCTGGCCTGGGCCGAACAGGCGGGCGTCCCGCCGGAGCGGGTCAGCGCCTCGTTCTGCTACGTGCGCTCCGGGCGGGTCGAAACCCCGTCAGGACTTCCCGGCCGAAAAGAGTTGAGCGATCTTCTGATCGGGAATAGGTAGAAAAGAGTCACTCAGAGCATCCAACCCGTCACGAGATCACGCGAAACCCGTGCGCCCTGCACGTTTCGTGCCTATTGTGGGGTCGGTAACCGGTCATCCCTCGTACTCCGGCCGCCGTCAGGGCTCTCCCGACCCCTTGACCTCCCGTCAGACCCGCCGGTGCCGAGCAGCACCCGCACCTTCCGCTGGAGAGACCGACGTTGAGCGCGACCGGATGGATCAGGGACGTCCTCCACGGCCCCACCCCGGGCCCCGTGCCGGGAACCGTCACCGGCACCTGGCCCAAGACCTCGCACGCCCTGCCGCTGATCGGCATGGCACTGATCCTCGCCCTCGACCTGCTGACCAACAGCCAGGTCACCGTCGAACCCGCCCTGACCGCCGTCCCCGCCCTCGCCGCGGTGGTCTCCCGCCGCACCTGGTACCCGCTGCTGACCGGCGCCCTCGCCGAGGTCAGCGCCTTCGGGACGGCCTGGTACCACGACATCCTCGGCCAGTCCGTGCACACCGCCACGGTCGCCGCCATCGTCATCATCGCCGGCATCGGCCACCTCAGCGCCAACCTGCGGCTGCGCCAGGAAGTCGCCCTGGCCGAGGCCCAGTTGGTCGCCGAGATCGCCCGCCGGGTGCTGCTGCGCCCGGTCCCCGAACGGGTCGGCCCGGTCCGCGCCGCCGTCCGCTACGCTGCCGCCGCGGCCCACGCCTCGATCGGCGGCGACCTGTACGAGGTCGTCCACACCCGGCACGGCGTGCGCGCCGTGGTGGGCGACGTCCGCGGCAAGGGCCTCGCCGCGGTCGAGACCGCCGCCGCCGTGCTCGGCGCCTTCCGCGAGGCCGCGCACCAGGAGGCCGCCCTCGACCGGGTGGCCGGCTGGCTCGCGGTCAGCCTCGACCGGGCCCTGCACGAGAACGAGCACCCCGGCGTCGAGGAGGAGTTCGTCACCCTGGTGCTGATCGGCGTCCGCCCCGACGGCGTCCTGGAGATCGCCAACTGCGGCCACCCCGCACCCGTCCTGCTCCGCGGCGAGGACGCGCCGCGACTGCTGGCCGCCGACGAGACCGTCCCCCCGCTCGGCGTCCTCGACCCCGCCGACGTGCGGCCCCCGCTCCAGCTCCTCGAAGCCGAACCCGGCGACCGCATCCTGCTCTACACCGACGGCGTCATCGAGGCCCGCGACCACCGCGGCGCCTTCTACCCCCTCGCCGACCGCCTCCCGCTGCTCGCCGACGGCGGCCCGGTCGAAGTCCTGCACCGCCTCCACGACGACGTCGTCCGCCACGTCGGCCACAAGCTCGGCGACGACGCGGCGATGCTGCTGCTCCAGTTCGACCCGGTCGTCCTGCCGACGCAGAGCGAGTCCCCGGAGGGCCGGGAGGCGCGCATCTAGGGGCCCGGGGAACGGCGAGGCCGTGCTGCCGCGTGTCTTGGACCGAACCGGAAGCCGACGCGCGCTCCGGCAGTGAACCTCGCGCGGACCCGGGCTCGCCGTTCCCCGAGCCCCCGGTTCCTAGGCTTCGATGTCGACGACCAACGGCCGGTGGTCGGACACCCCCGTGCGCGGGGCGGAGACCGAGCCGACGGTGTTGCGGGGGACGCCGATGCCCAGGATGTGGTCGAACTGGACGGTCGGGCGGTGCGCGGGGTAGGTGGGGGTGCGGGCCAGGTCGTACCAGCCCTGGAGGCGGGTGCGCCGCGCGGTGCGGACCCGTTCGCGCCGCGCGGTGCGCTGGATCGCGTGCGCCGAGCCGAGCACGGTGCGCGGCACCGCGCCGATCAGGTTGAAGTCGCCCAGCACCAGGTAGGGCTGCGGCAGGTCGGCGATCCAGCGCCGGATCGCGGCGAGCTGCCCGACGTTCCAGCCCGGGACGAAGGACAGGTGCGCGGCCACCACCGTGAACTCCCCGCCCGGCCCGGCCAGTACGGCGGCCAGCGCCGCCCGCGGCTCGTCCGGGACGGGGGTGAGCCCGCGCCGCCCGGCGACCCGCAGCGGCAGGCCGAAGGGCGCGGGCGCGAACCGGCGGGCCCGCCAGTGCAGCACGGGCAGCCGGGTGAGCAGCGCGGTGCCGTAGGAGGGCCGGGAGGCGTCGTCGAGGTCGCCGGGGCCGTAGACGGCGAGGCCGGGCCGGACGGGGTCGGGGACCCAGCCCGCGCCGGGCGCGGGGACGCCGTGCAGCGCGGCGGCGAAGCGCCAGTCGGCGGCGCCCATGGCCTTCGCGGCGACGGCCGCCTGGTCGGTGCGGCCGGAGCGCTCCTGGTGGCGGTCGACCTCCTGGAGGGCGAGCACGTCGGCGTCGAGGGCGGCGACGGCGTCGGCCAGCGGGGCCCCCGGGTCGACGGGGTAGGGCGCGGGACTGCCGTCGGGGGCGAGCGGTTGGCCGTGCAGCAGGTTGTACGTGGCGATCCGCAGTGTGGTCACGCCGTCGACCGTACCGGGCCGGGGTGAACGGGGTGGCGGCTTGAGCGGAGACGGCCATACCGGGTATACATACTCAGTATGTCGATCCGTCACGGCCTGCTCGCCCTGCTCGACCAGGGCCCGCGCTACGGCTACCAACTGAGAACCGAGTTCGAGGCCAGGACGGGGGCGACCTGGCCGCTGAACGTCGGTCAGGTCTACACCACGCTGGGCCGCCTGGAGCGCGACGGGCTGGTGGAGGCCGCCGGAGAGGACGACGAGGGCCACCAGTTCTACGCCGTCACCGACGAAGGACGCCTGGAACTGCGCCGCTGGTTCGACACCCCGGTGCCGCGCACCAACCCGCCGCGCGACGAACTGGCGATCAAGCTGGCGATGGCGGTGACCATCCCGGGCGTGGACGTGGCCGCCGTGGTGCACGGCCAGCGCCGGCACAGCATGCAGGCGCTCCAGGACTACACCCGGCTCAAGGGCCGGGCGCTGGCCGCCGACACCGGGTCCGGCGGCGACCTGGCCTGGCTGCTGGTGCTGGAGCAGCTGATCTTCCAGACCGAGGCGGAGATCCGCTGGCTGGACCACTGCGAGTCCCGGCTCGCCCAGCACGCCGAACGGGCCGCCGCCGCGCCGCCCGGACCCGCCGCGCCGCCCGCCCGGCGCGCCGCCAAGAGCCGCGACCGCGGCCGCATCTGAACCTCCTGGGGGAGCGATGACCGAACAACCCAAGCCGACCGGCCAGTTCGAGCCCGGCGCGCAGCTCAAGCCCGCGGAACCCGTCCTGCACCTCGACCGGGTCAGCCGCACGCACGGCCACGGCGCGGCCGAGGTGCACGCGCTGCGCGCCGTCGACCTGCGGGTCTACCCCGGCGAACTGGTCGCCGTGATGGGGCCCTCCGGCTCCGGCAAGTCCACCCTGCTCACCATGGCCGGCGGCCTGGACAGCCCCACCGGCGGCCGGGTGGTCGTCGAGGGCACCGTCCTCGGCGACCTCGACCGCAAGAAGCTGGCCGCCGTCCGCCGCCGCTCGGTGGGCTACGTCTTCCAGGACTACAACCTGATACCGGCGCTCACCGCCGCCGAGAACATCGCGCTGCCCCGCGAACTCGACGGCGTCTCCGCCCGCGCCTCCCGCCGCGAGGCGCTCGCCGCGCTGGAGGAGCTCGGCATCGCCGAACTCGCCGACCGCTTCCCCGACGACATGTCCGGCGGCCAGCAGCAGCGCGTCGCGATCGCCCGCGCGCTGATCGGCGACCGCCGCCTGGTGCTCGCCGACGAACCCACCGGCGCCCTCGACTCCACCACCGGCGAGTCCGTGCTCGCCGTGCTGCGCGCCCGCTGCGACGCCGGCGCCGCCGCCATGATGGTCACCCACGAGGCCCGGCACGCCGCCTGGGCGGACCGGGTGGTCTTCCTGCGCGACGGCCTGCTGGTCGACGAGACCACCCGGCAGGACGCCGGGACCCTGCTCGTCACCGCCGCCGCCAACGCCCGTGAGGACGGTGACCGGTGAAGCCCAGCGCCTGGCGCGCCGCCCTCCGGATCGCCCGCCGCGACGCCGCCCGGGCCAAGGGCCGCAGCGCCCTCGTCCTGGCGATGATCGCGCTGCCGGTGCTCGGGGTGGCCGGCGTCGACGTGATCGCCCGCAGCGCCCAACTGGAACCGGCGGAGAAGGCCGACCGCGCCATGGGCACCGCCCAGGCCGCCGTCACCCTGTCCGTCCGCGGCGGCAGCCTCAAGCAGGTCCCCGCGGGCGACGAGTACACGGGCCAGTCCCCCGACCAGGACCACCCGGCGACCGAGGCGCAGAAGCGCAGCGCCGCCACCGACCCGGCGCAGCTGGTCACCCAACTGCTGCCCGGGGCCGTCCTGGTGCCGACCGGCAACTTCAAGAGCGCCACGGTCAGCACCAAGGAGGGCCGGATGTCCGCGGCCATCGAGGAGGCCGACCTGACCGACCCGGTGTGGCACGGCAAGCTGAACGTGGTCGAGGGCAGCGCCCCCACCCAGCCCGACCAACTCGCCGCCACCCGGGGCTTCCTGGACTACTCCGGCCTGCGGGTCGGCGACCGCACCGCGCTGCGCGCCCTGGACTCCAAGCCGTACACCATCACCGGCGTCGTCGAGGACCCCGGCAGCCTGGGCGAGGTCCGGCTGTACGGCCGCCCCGGCACGGTGGTCGACGCGCTCGCCGCGGCCGACCCGGAGGCCGCCGGCAGCGGGCCGCAGAACACCGAGAGCTGGCTGGTCAAGCTGCCCGCCGGGCAGCAGGTCGACTGGCCGAAGGTGCGGGAGTTCAACGAGTACGGCTTCCTCGTCACCTCCCGGGACGTCCTGCTGCACCCGCCGGCCCGCGCCGACGTGCCGTACTACCAGGAACAGCAGTACTCCTCCGGCGAGGTGAACAAGAGCGTGCTGGCGGTCGCCGCGATGGTGCCCTGCATGGCGCTGCTGGAGATCGTGCTGCTGGCCGGGCCCGCGTTCGCGGTCGGCGCCCGCCGCTCGCGCCGCCAGCTCGGCCTGCTCGCGGCCGGCGGCGGCGACCGCTCGCACGTGCGGGCCGTGGTGCTGGCCGGCGGCGCGGTGCTGGGCACCGGCGGCGCCGTGCTCGGACTGCTCGGCGGCGTCGGCCTGGTCGGCCTGCTGCGCGACCAGGTCGAGGAGTACGCCGGCAGGCGCTTCGGCCACTTCGACCTGCAGCCCCTCGACCTGCTCGCCGTCGCCCTGGTCGGCCTGGTCACCGGCCTGCTCGCGGCCGTGGTCCCCGCCGTCCAGGCCGCCCGGCAGGACGTCGTCGAGGCGCTCACCGGCCGCGGCGGCAGCAAGCCCGCCAACCGGGTCGTCGCCGTGCTCGGCGTGGTGATGGTGGCCGGCGGCACCGCGCTGGCGATGCTCTGCGCGGCCACCAACACCGCCGCCGTGCCCGGCCTGCTCGGCGGCTCGGTGATCGCCGAGATCGGCATGCTGCTGTGCACGCCGCTGCTGATCGGCCTGTTCGGGCGGCTCGGCCGCCTGCTGCCGCTCAGCCCGCGGCTCGCGCTGCGCGACTCGGTGCGCAACCGGGGCCGCACGGCCCCCGCGGTGGCCGCCGTGATGGCCGCCGTGGCCGGCGCCGTCGCGGTCGGCATCTACCACGCCAGCGACGTCGAGCAGCAGCGCCGGGAGTACCGGCCCTCGCTGCCGGCCAACGCGGTCGCGCTGCTGGACCGCAGCTACACGGCCGAGGACGCGACCCAGATCGCGGCGGTCCGCGCGGCCGTCGAGAAGGACCTCGGCGACCTCGGGGAGCGCGCCGACGTGCTGCTCCCGACCGCACTCGCCGGACAGTGTGCCAAGAAGTACGACTGCGGGTACGTCCAGACGATGAAGTCGATCGACAAGCGCTGCCCGGCGGAGGACGCGAAGACCGACGAGGAGCGGCAGCAGGCGTACAACGACCCCCGGTGCGCCGGGATGAACTCGCTCTCCGAGGAACTGGGCAACATCTTCGGCGACACCCTGATCGGCGACGCCGCGCTGCTGCACAACCTGCTCGACGTCCACGACCCGGCCGCCGAACGGGCCCTGGCGGACGGCAAGGCGCTGGTGTTCCGCCCCGACCGGGTCGCCGACGGCAAGGTGACCCTGCGGGCCGAGGAGCCGCCCACCCAGGCGCAGATCGACGCCAACGACTACCGGGGCACCACCCACGACGTCACCGTGGAGGCCGTGGAGGTGCACTCGCCCGCCGCGTTCGCCACCCTCGTGATGAGCCGGGAGACCGCGGAGAAGGCCGGGTTCGGCGTCCAGGCCGAGGGCTCGATGTGGAAGCCCGCCAAGGCACTCACCGAGGGTCAGGCGCAGAAGGCCAGCGAGCACCTCGCCAAGCTCGACGACAGCGTCTACCTGACGGTCGAGCAGGGCTTCCGGGCCGGGCGCGACCTGATCACCACCGGCCTGATCGGCTTCGCCGCCCTGGTCGCCCTCGGCGCGGCCGGCATCGCCACCGGCCTGGCCGCCACCGACTCCCAGCAGGACCTGGCCACCCTGGCCGCGGTCGGCGCGTCCGGCGGCATCAGGCGGCGGCTGTCCGGCTTCCAGTGCGGGGTGATCGCCGCGATGGGCGCGGTGCTCGGCCTGCTCTGCGGGGCCGTCCCACCGGTGGCGCTGCGGATCCTGGAGGCCCGGAACTCGACGTTCTGGATCAACGGCCACATGGTCGGCCACGCCAAGGCGATCATCGCCGTCCCGTGGGCCGACCTGGCCCTCCTGCTGGTCGGCCTGCCCGTGGTGGCGGCCCTGCTGGCCGCGCTGCTCACCCGGTCCAAGATCGGGCTGACCCGCCGGGCCGGCTGACCCGCGGCCGGCGGACCGCCGGGAAGTGACCGTGCTCACGGCCGGGGGAGGCCGTGGGCACGCACCCACCCGGGCGAACTAAAGTCGTCCGTATGACGAAAACGCCGGACAGCGCCGTCCGCTCCTTCATCGACCAGCACGAGGAGGCCTTCCTGGCCGACCTCGCCGACTGGCTGCGCATCCCCTCGGTCTCCGCCGAACCGGGCCGGGCGGGCGAGGTCCGCCGCTCCGCCGAGTGGCTGGCCGACAAGCTGCGCGCGACCGGCTTCCCGGTCGCCGAGGTGTGGGAGACGGACGGGCTGCCGGCGGTGTTCGCCGAGTGGCCCGCCGGCGAGGAGGGCGCGCCGACCGTGCTGGTCTACGGCCACCACGACGTGCAGCCCGCCGCCCGCGAGGACGGCTGGGACACCGACCCGTTCGAACCCACCGTGGTCGGCCGCCGGCTGTACGCGCGCGGCGCCGCCGACGACAAGGGCCAGGTCCTCTTCCACACCCTGGGCGTGCGCGCCCACCTCGCCGCCACCGGCCGCACCGCGCCCGCGGTCAACCTCAAGCTGCTGGTCGAGGGCGAGGAGGAGTCCGGCTCGCCGCACTTCGCCGCCCTGGTGCGCCGCGAGGCCGAGCGCCTCGCCGCCGACGTGGTGATCATCTCCGACACCGGCATGTGGTCCGAGACCACCCCGACGGTGTGCACCGGCATGCGCGGCCTGGCCGACTGCCAGATCGACCTGTACGGCCCGGACAACGACATCCACTCCGGCTCCTTCGGCGGCGCCGTCCCCAACCCGGCCGAGACGGCCGCCGCCCTGGTGGCCGGCCTGCACGACGCCGACCGCCGGGTCGCCGTCCCCGGCTTCTACGACGGCGTGGTCGAACTCACCGACGAGGAGCGGGCGCTCTTCGCCGAACTGCCCTTCGACGAGGCGCAGTGGCTGAAGGTCGCCAAGTCGTACGGCACGCAGGGCGAGGCCGGCTACACCACCCTGGAGCGGGTCTGGGCCCGGCCGACCGCCGAGGTCAACGGCATCTGGGGCGGCTACACCGGCCCCGGCGGCAAGACCATCGTCCCGGCCGAGGCGCACCTGAAGCTCTCCTTCCGGCTGGTCGCGGGTCAAGAAGTGGAAAAGGTCCGGGAGTCCGTCGCGGCCTGGGTTTCCGCGCAGGTCCCGGAGGGCATCCGGTACGAGATCGTCTTCCCCGGCGCGACCCGCCCCTGCCTGACGCCGCTGGACCATCCCGCACTGCGGTCCACCGTCCGGGCGATGGAGCGGGCCTTCGAGCAGAAGATCCTGTTCACCCGCGAGGGGGGCTCCGGCCCGGCCGCCGACCTGCAGGACGTGCTGGGGGCGCCGGTGCTGTTCCTCGGCATCTCGGTGCCCTCGGACGGCTGGCACTCGATCAACGAGAAGGTGGAGCTCGACCTGCTGCGCAAGGGCGTCGAGACCGCAGCCCACCTGTGGGGCGACCTCGCGGAGAACTTCCGGTGACGGCCCGCCGCCACCACCACCGCACCGAACGCGAACGGGGATGGACGAGTTGAGCAGCGCACCCGAGACCAAGCACCTCGCGCTGGCCCGCGCCGGGGTGGACCGGGCGGCGCACCGCCGGCTGGACGAGCCCTGGCTGGCCGCGGCCTGGAGCCACCCCACCACCCGGGTGCTGCCGATCGCCGGCGGCGAAGCCTTCGTGGTGGACACCGCCACCGGCAGCGAACTGGTGCTGCTGCCCTCCTTCGAGGCCCCGGAGTCCGGCCACCGGTACTTCCTGGGCACCGACGAGGACGGCACCCACTACTTCGCGCTGGACTGCGAGTCGCTGCCCGGCCGGCTCGACGGCGACGCCCGCCCGGCCGGCCTGCGCGAGGTCGGCGGCACGCTCAGCGACCGGGACTCCGGGCTGCTGGTGCACGCCGTCGCGCTGGAGCACTGGCACCGGCTGCACTCCTTCTGCTCCCGCTGCGGTCACCCCACCGAGAAGGCCGGGGCCGGCCACCTGCGCCGCTGCACCTCCTGCGCGGCCGAGCACTACCCGCGCACCGACCCCGCGGTGATCATGCTGATCACCGACGGCGAGGACCGCTGCCTGCTGGGCCGCCAGGCGCTCTGGCCGGAGGGCCGCTGGTCGACGCTGGCCGGGTTCGTCGAGCCCGGCGAGTCCATCGAGCAGGCGGTCGCCCGCGAGGTGCTGGAGGAGGCGGGCGTCCGGGTCGGCGAGGTCGAGTACGTGGCCAGCCAGCCCTGGCCGTTCCCGTCCAGCCTGATGCTCGGCTTCCTCGGCCGGGCGCTGCCCGACGGCACCGGGATCACCGTGGACGGCGAGGAGCTCTCCGAGGCCCGCTGGTTCACCCGGGAGGAACTGCGGGCCGGGATGGTGGCGGGGGAGATCCTGCCGCCGTCCGGCATCTCGATCGCCCGGTACCTGGTCGAGCTCTGGTACGGCGAACCGCTCCCGGCGGCCGCCCGCTGGTGACCGGTGCCGACGGGGGCGCGCGGAGCGGTCCGCGCGCCCCCGCCGTGCGTCCGGCGGGCTCCGGCCGACCGGAGCACCCGGGCGCGGCGGAACGCCCCGCCGGGGTTTCCCGTGCCCCAATCAGGGGCACGGTTGTCGGATTCCGCTGAAACCGCGCGAGCCCACTGACTACATTCACTCGCGTGACGATCCCCCGCGGCTCCGCGCACCCGCCCAAGTACCAGCAGCTCGCCGCCGACCTGCGCCGGCGCATCGCGTCCGGCGAGTGGGAGGGCGGCGGCCGGCTCCCGGTCGAGACCGAACTGGAGGAGCAGTACGGGGTCGCCCGCAACACCGTCCGGCTCGCCGTGGACGTGCTGGTCAACGAGGGCCGGGTGGTGCGCGTCCAGGGCAAGGGCACCTACCTGCGCGAGCCCTCCCGGCACGACCACCGGGTGCACGCCCGGCCGCCCCGCCCGGCCCGCCGCGAACCGCTCACCCCCAGCGCCGAGGTGTACGCCGCCGAGGCGGTGGCCGCCGGGCGGCAGCTCACCGTCGACTTCGAGGTGGCCGCCGTCCGGGCCCGCCGCGACATCGCCGCCTGGCTCGGACTGCGGCCCGAGGACACCGTGATGATGCGCCGCCAGCTCTGCCGGGTCGACCACGAGCCGTACGCCATCGAGGAGAGCCACTACCGGGCCGGACTGGCCGCCGGCACCCCGCTGATGCAGGACCAGCCCGTCCCCGGCGGGGACGAGCGGATACTGGCGCAGCTCGGCCGGACCGAGACCGCCGCCACCGACCACCTGACCGCCCGGATGCCCGACCCGGCCGAGGCCGCCTGGTTCGGGCTCGGCCCCGGGGTGCCGCTGCTGGTCAACACCCGGATCAGCAGCGACCGGCGCGGCCCGATCCGGGTGGTGGAGACCCGCTACGCCGCCGACCGGGCCCGGCTGCTGTACGAGCTCGGCGACGGCGCGGTGGCCGGCTGACCCCGGGACCTCCCGGGGCCCTCCGGCCGGGGCGGCTCAGACCAGCGCGGCCTGGACCTGGCGCAGGCTCGGGTTGGTCATCACGCTCTCGGCCCCGGCGGCGGAGACCACCACGACCGTCGGCACGGTCTTGAAAGTTCCCTCCCGGCCGCCTTGCGGTGGCCCGTACGTGATCAGGCAGGTGGTAGGGGTCAAGAGATGGACAGGCTGCGGGCTCTGGGGGTCGTTCGAATCTCGGTCGGGAACGAGAACCAGACAGGGCCGGAGGTCCAGCGAACCCGCATCACCAAGCGGGCGGACGCGGAAGAAATGGACCTCGAAGGACCGCACGAAGGCCGGTCTTGAGGCCGCCAAGGCTCAGGGGCGGACCGGTGGACGGCCGACCGTCCTCGATGAGGATAGCCCGCGCCCGCAAGGCAAAGGGCGAGAGTGTGACCGCGATCGCTAAGGCGCTCGGGATCAGCCGGGCGACCCTGTACCGGGCCTTCGGGACCGAGTAGGGCGCAGCGCAGCGGTAATTGGGAGCCGTCCACTCATCGCGGGTGGGCGGCTCCCGTCATGTCCGGGACGGTCAGGAGCGCTTCTCGTAGTAGACGGCCCACAGGTGTCCGTGGCCGTTGGATGATCCTCGGTGCCCGTAGCGGTCGGACGTACCCAGGACGGCAAGCACTTCCAAGGGGTCTACGTCGCTGTCGTTTGAATTCACCGGGAGCCTGATGCGGACCCCTTCGGCATCCTCCGAAACCCGCACCTCCGCACCCGTCAGCGCCGCCAGCCGGGAAGCCGCCTCCCAGGCCCGTCGGGATGCATCCGTCACGGCTGCTCCGTCCGCTGCTCCGGCGGGATCAGGTCGCACAGCTTCGCGATGCTCTCGCGTCCGCCCTTGAGGGGCCGGACGAACGCGCCGAAGCCGTGCACGGACATGACCCTGACCACCTGGCCGGACTGCTGGTCGTAGGCCGCCTGCCCCTCCTGGGGCTCCCACCGCTCAGGCATGGTCGTCCGCCCACCGTGCGGCGTCGGGGAAGCTGTAGAAGACCAGCGGCTTGCCGTCCGGCCCTGTCATGGGACCGCCTTCGCCGACTTCCTTGGCCACGCCCCACAGGTCCACCGAGGGCAAGCCCTCCTGCGGGGGCAGGGGTACGACCCTGTACCGATGTTCTGCTTGGGTGGTTGCCGACATGTGGTGCTCCCCTGGTCAGTCTTCCGGCTCGACTACTGGTCTACCGGCGGGAATCAGGCCGCGTAGGGGCAGCGTTAGGGGCATGATGCCCGCATGGGCATCGGTGGGTTGATCCGTGATCTCCGCAGGGGTCACGGTTGGTCTCAGGGCCGGTTGGCCGAGGAGTTGTGCAAGGCGACGGGTTACAAGGCCAACATCACGCGCGAGGAAATCAGCCGGTGGGAGCGGGGCAAGGTGAAGCCGGGCCCTTGGTGGCTGAGACACCTTGCGACGGTCCTGCAAGTACCGCTTGCAACTTTGGAGTTGGCTGACGTGGACCGCCGTACCTTCCTCACCGATGTTGCTGCCACGGCCATAGCGCCGATCGTGGCGTCCGACCTTCTTACCCACGGCTTTGATGCCGCCTTGCGGCGTCGTCCGTCGGTGGACGACTGGCAAGCCAAGTTGGCGACGTACGGCCGTGACTACATGTCGGCCGGAGCGGCAGAGATCCAACGTCGCCTGAGTGCTGATCTCGTAGTGCTGCAACAGCAGTTGGAGACTCCGGGCATGTGGGACGTGGCCGCGAAGCTGGCCACGCTGTACGCGAAGACGTTCCCCGGTAGTGACGGCTCCAAGGCCGTTGATTGGTACCGCATGGCCGCTACGTCGGCCGACAGGTCGGGAGACACGGACTCTCGCGTCTGGGTCCGTGGTCGGGCTGCTATCGCGCTGGGCTACGAGGGGGCCTCACTGACCGTTGCCGACCGTTTCGCGGATGAGGCCCTGGCCCTGTCCGACCGGCCTTCCCTGGGGCGCCTGAACGCATTGATGGGCAAGGCGCACGTGGCGGCCCTCAAGGGTGACCACAGGGCCGCCCTGGCCCTCACAGATGAAGGCTGGCGGGTGTTCGAGCATGCCGCCTCCGGCGACCGCGAGGAGTCGGACTACGCGGTGCCGGAGTGGCGGATGAACGTCTTCGTGTCGTTGCTGGCTGCTCGTCTGGGTGACGAGCGCCGGGCGGTCGAGGCGCAGGAGCAGGCCGCCAGGAAGCTGCCTGCCACCCTGCCCCGGTTCCGGACGCACCTTGAAATGCACCGTGGCCTGATGCTGGCCCGGTCGGGTGACCGATCCGGTGGAGTCGGGTACGCGCGTGCCGCGCTGGACTCGCTCCCTCGCGAGAAACACAGCCTTACCCTGCGCATGCTCATGGACGAGATCACGGCGTAGCGGGGTCGGCTCCGGCCGACCTGTGCAGACAGCAAGAGGCCCCCGGTGGAGGGGGCCTCTGCATGATGCTCGCGCAGGTCAGTCCACCAGTGCGGCCTGGACCTGGCGCAGGCTCGGGTTGGTCATCACGCTCTCGGCGCCGGCGGCGGAGACCACCACGACCGTCGGCACGGTCTGGTTGCCGCCGTTCACCGACTCCACGTAGGACGCCGAGGCCGGGTCCTGCTCGATGTTGACCTCCGTGTAGGCGATGCCCTCGCGCTCCAGCTGGCTCTTGAGGCGGTTGCAGTAGCCGCACCAGGTCGTGCTGTACATCGTGACGGTGCCGGACATGGCGAGGGACTCCTTCGGTCGACGGACGGTGGCCGGGCGGCCGCCCGGTGCAACGTCCGGCGGCCCGGACCCATTCCGGAGCGGATCGCGGTCCGACGATCCGACCATCACCGGCGGCCTGTGGACAGACCCGTCCGGACTGTCCGGCCCGCCTGCGAGGATGGGGGCATGCAGGAAGACCTCCTCGGGTTCGACGACCCCCACGCCCAGTACGGCCACGCCCCCGCCGGAGCGGACGCGGTGCTGGCCGGGCTCGACCCCGAGCAGCGGGCCGTGGCCACCGCCCTGCAGGGCCCGGTCTGCGTGCTGGCCGGCGCCGGCACCGGCAAGACCCGCGCCATCACCCACCGGATCGCCTACGGCGTGCGCAGCGGCGTCTACCACCCCGCCCAGGTCCTCGCCGTCACCTTCACCGCCCGCGCCGCCGGCGAGATGCGCGGCCGGCTGCGCCAGCTCGGCGCCGACGGCGTGCAGGCCCGCACCTTCCACTCCGCCGCGCTGCGCCAGCTCCAGTACTTCTGGCCGCGCGCCGTCGGCGGCGCCTTCCCCCGGCTGATGGAGCGCAAGGTCCAGCTGGTCGCCGAGGCGGCCGGCCGCAGCGGCCTGCGCGTCCAGCGCACCGAACTGCGCGACCTGACGGCCGAGATCGAGTGGGCCAAGGTCACCCAGGTCGTCCCCGACGACTACCCGACCGCCCTCGCCAAGTCCGGCCGGGAGGCCCCGCGCGACCCGGCGGAGACCGCCCGGGTCTACCGCGCGTACGAGAAGCTCAAGGGCGAGCGCGACCTGATCGACTTCGAGGACGTGCTGCTGCTCACCGCCGCCATCCTGGAGGAGCGCCCGGAGATCGCCGACCGGGTCCGCTCCCAGTACCGGCACTTCACCGTCGACGAGTACCAGGACGTCTCCCCGCTCCAGCAGCGCCTGCTGGAGCAGTGGACGGGCGGCGACGGCGGCGCCAGCCTCTGCGTCGTCGGCGACGCCAGCCAGACCATCTACTCCTTCACCGGCGCCACCCCCGACCACCTGCTGAACTTCCGCCACCGGCACCCCGACGCCACCGTGGTCAAGCTGGTCCGGGACTACCGCTCCACCCCGCAGGTCGTGCACCTGGCCAACGGGCTGCTCGCGCAGGCCCGCGGCCAGGCCGCCCAGCACCGGCTGGAGCTGGTCTCGCAGCGCGAGGCCGGCCCCGAGCCGGTCTACCGCGAGTACCCGGACGAGCCGACCGAGGCCGAGTCCACCGCCCGGCTGATCCGCGACCTGCTCGGCACCGGCGTGCGGGCCAGCGAGGTCGCCGTGCTGTTCCGCACCAACAGCCAGTCCGAGGTGTACGAGCAGGCCCTCGCCGACCTCGGCATCGCCTACCAGCTCAAGGGCGCCGAGCGGTTCTTCGAGCGCCCCGAGGTCCGCGAGGCCGGGGTGCTGCTCAAGGGCGCCGCCCGGGCCGCCGACGACCCGCTCACCTCCGGCGCGCCCGACCTCGCCGCCCAGGTCCGCGCGGTGCTCGCCACCCGCGGCTTCGCGGCCACCCCGCCGGCCGGCTCCGGCGCCGTCCGCGAGCGCTGGGAGTCGCTGAACGCGCTGGTCCGGCTCGCCGAGGAGTTCGAGGCCGCCCGCACCGCCGCGGGGGAGCGCACCGACCTGGCCGCCTACGTCGCCGAGCTGGACGCCCGGGCCGCCGCCCAGCACGCCCCCGCCGTCGAGGGCGTCACGCTGGCCTCGCTGCACGCCGCCAAGGGCCTGGAGTGGGACGCGGTGTTCCTGGTCGGCCTGAGCGAGGGCACGCTGCCGATCATCTACGCCAAGACCGACGAGCAGGTCGAGGAGGAGCGCCGGCTGCTGTACGTCGGCGTCACCCGGGCCCGCCGCTTCCTCACCCTCTCCTGGTCGCTCTCCCGCTCCCCGGGCGGCCGCGCCTCCCGCAAGCCCACCCGCTTCCTGGACGGGCTGCGCCCCGGCTCCGGCGCCCCCGGCGCGCGCACCCGCGGCGGGCGCGGGGGCGTCGAACCCGGCGCGGAGCGCTCCGCCGCGCGCCGGACTAGAGGCCCGGTCAAGTGCCGGGTGTGCGAGCGCACCCTGACCGAGGCCCGCGAGCTCAAGCTCCGCCGCTGCGAGGGCTGCCCGTCCGACATGGACGAGGCGCTGTACGAGCGGCTGCGCGAGTGGCGCCTGGTCAAGGCCAAGGAACAGGGCGCCCCCGCCTACGTGGTGTTCACCGACGCCACCCTGGAGGCCATCGCGGAGGCCGTGCCGGGCAGCCTCGCCGAGTTGTCCAGGATCTCCGGGGTGGGCGCCATGAAGCTGGACAAGTACGGCGCCGACGTGCTCTTGTTGTGTGCGGGGGAGAGTCCCGGACCGGCGGGGGAGACCGACCGGGAGCCGGAGCCCGCCCCCGCCGAGGGCGAAGCTGAGAACGAGGCTGAGAACTCGCCGGAAAAATAGTTTGCGCGCCGCGTGTACGGCGCAATAGCCTGCCGGAGCGGTCAAGGGGACGAGACCGCGAAGCTCGCAGAGGGCCTGTTTCTGCGTGCGCCGACCATCAACCAGATACCGGAACCCGGGCGACCGGGCACCGCGAGACGCCGAGAGGAGGCGAGTTCAGTGGAGACCACGATGATCACGAAAATGACCAGCCTGATGACCACCCTCGCCATGCCCTCGCGCGTCAGCGTGACGGGTCTGGGTCTCGGTACGGCCGGCGGCAACGCCGGAGCCCTGCTGTCGGAGCACTGCCTTGTCAGTGATCTCGGCAATGCTGTGGGCACCCGTGTCGAGGCAGGTCTCCCCCGTGACTGGGCGGTGTTTGTCGACGGCATTTCGCTGTCCGACGAGCGACCGACCGAGGCACCGAAGGCAGTAGCGGCAGAAGCCCTGCATGGGCGCTATGCGGCCGTCATCGGTGCCGGATCCAACAAGCAGGACCAGCAGACCTCCCTGGCCGAGGCCGCCGCTCGCGGCGCCGAGGCAGGCCGGAAGCAGGCTTTCCGCGGGCCTGGACCCTGGAGCGAACGACCCTGACTGAGCCAGTCACGGGCGGTGCCTCCAGGGCCGCGGAAACCCAGTAACCGGGTTCCGCGGCCCTTCTGTTTTGTCCGGTACGCAAGACCTACCCAGGCCCCACGGGGCCTCCGGCCCGATCCGAACCACGGAACGGCCGGATCCACATCGAAGACGAGGAAGACGCCCACAGTGTCCACGGTCATCACACCGCCGCCCCTCCCGTCCGTACCGACCGACAAGACCGTCAAGGCCGACCAGGCCGATCCCCCGGAGGTAACACTCATGCAGCTCACCGCCATCGACGAGGCTGACTCGCTCGGGCTCCCGATCCCGTGCCGGGCCTTCGACCCGGAGGTCTTCTTCGCGGAGACCCCCGCGGACGTCGAGTACGCCAAGTCGCTGTGTGGCACCTGCCCCGTCAAGGCCGCCTGTCTCACCGGTGCCGTCGAGCGCCGCGAGCCCTGGGGCGTCTGGGGCGGTGAGCTCTTCGTGCAGGGCGTCGTCGTCGCCCGGAAGCGCCCGCGTGGCCGTCCGCGCAAGACCGAGGTCATGGCGTGAACCCCGCAGCCAGGACCGTCCGCAGCGGCACCGGAGCCGTCCGCAGGGGAGAGCAGCCCCCGCTGGACACCGCTCTGCGCCACTCGGTACGCATCGCGGCCGCCAAGGCCGACGCAGAACTGACCCGTCCCTTCCCGAGCACGCACCACGAGCAGGACCACCACATGAACCCCGCCGGCATCGATCCGACCGTCCGCTCCGAGCAGACCACCGAACTCCAGATCCAGAACAGGACCCTTGAGATGAATCTCCTGCAAGAATCCCTGGCGCGCGCGCATATGCAGCAACGCCTCCACGAGGCCGAGGAGCAACGCCTCGGCCTGCGGGTGATGCGCGCGGCGCGACTGCGCCGCAAGGCCGAACGTGCCTCCCTGCGCGCCCGCAAGGCCCTCGCCGTCGCCCTGATGTGACGGACGCTCCACCCCGGCCGGCCGACCACGAGGCCCCGCCGGTGAACCGCCCCTGAACGCCGACGGCCGACTTCCCGCCCCCGGGAAGTCGGCCGTCGGCGTGTTTCCGGGGCCCCCGGCGCTGCCCCGGTACCGTCTGCCCCCGTTCCGCCGCATTCATTCCACCGGGCCCAATTGCCGCCACCCGCACCCCTGTTCGCCTCTCGAACGGGTCGTGCAAGGATGGGCCCCATGTGGCCCTCCCTCCCGCTCGGCGAGAAGCTGCGCACCGTCCTCGGCCAGCCGCGCAAGGTCCGCCGCCTGGTCAGCAGCCCGCGCTCCCGGGTCTGGCGGGCCGAACTCTCCGGCCGTCCGGTGGTGGTCAAGCAACTGGTCGACTCGCCCGGCGCCGACGAGCGGTTCGCCCGCGAGGCCGCCGCGCTCGCCCTGGCCGCCCGGCCCGGCCGCCCCGGCCCCCCGGTGGTGCCCGCGCTGCTCGGCACCGACCCGGCCCGCCGCCTGCTGGTGCTGGAACGCCTGGAGGACCGCACCCCGGGGCCCGGCTGGCAGCGCGACTACGCCACCGCGCTGGCCGGGCTGCACGCCAGCGCCCCCGCCGACCTCGACGACCTCGCCGGGACGCCCCCCGGCACCGACCTGCCCGCCTGGACCGGCCCGACCGAGCGCGACCTCGGCTGCTTCATCGCGCTCGCCCGGATCCTCGACGTGCCCGCCCCGCCCGGCGCCCGCGCCGAGGCCGAGGCCCTGGTCGACCGGCTCTCCGCCACCCCCGTCCGGCACGCGCTGCTGCACGGCGACCCCTGCCCCGGCAACGACCTGCACACCGCCGACGGCGTCCGGTTCGTCGACTTCGAGCAGTCCGCCCTCGGCCCCGGCGCGGTCGAACTCGCCTACCTGCGGGTCGGCTTCCCCACCTGCTGGTGCGCCACCACCCAGCCCGCCGCCGACCTGGCCGAGGCCGAAGCCGCCTACCGCACCGCCTGGCGGGCGGCCACCGGCACCGCGGCCCCCGGCGCCGCCGAACTCGCCGACGCCTGCGCCGGCTGGCTGATCCGCGGCGACGCCCTCGTCCCCAAGGCCGAACGCGGCACCGCCGACCACCTGGCCCGGCTCCACCACGGCGACTGGACCTGGGGCAACGCCACCGCCCGCCGCCGCATCCTGCACCGCCTGCGGGTGGTCGCCGAACTGGCCGACGCCGACACCGCGCTGCCGGTCTTCGGCCGCTTCTGCGGCACCCTCGCCGCCCGCGCCCGCACCACCTGGCCCACCGCCGGCCCGCTCGGCACCGAGCGGACCTGACGGCCCGGGCCGCTCAGGCCCGGACGACCGTCACCCCGCACCGCTCCAGCATCCGGGCCAGCTCCTCCGGGTACCCGGGCCCGGAGGCCGGGTCGGTCGTTCCGGCCAACTCCCGCTCGGTGGCGGCGAAGCCGTGCCAGTGCAGGGTGAACGGCGGGACGAGCCCGAAGCCGCCGCCCAGGCAGTCGCGCAGGCCGTTCCACTCCCGCCCGTAGTAGCCGCCCGGACCGAGCAGCGCCTCACCGATCGCACAGTGCAGGCCCGTCTCGTCCCGCAGGCCCGCTCCCGCCAGGTGGTACTCGCCACCGGAGCGGTCCGGCCCGGCCGCCCGCCGCGCATCGCCAGCATCAGCCGGGCGTGCCGCCCGGCCGCCCCGCGCCCATCGCTCAGTCGGCTTCCGGCTCGGCGAAGCCGGGCAGCCAGCGGAGCAGTTCCTCGTGCAGGCGGACGGTGGCGCCGAGCTGGCACAGGACGCCGATGGTGGACAGGGTGACCCGGTGGATCAGCAGGTAGGAGGGCGGGAGGTTGAGCCGCTTGCCCAGGTCGTAGGCGGGGGAGCGCGGGTCGGCGATCCGGGCGGCCTGGGCGCGCATCCAGTCCCGGCTGAAGGTGAACTGTTCGGCCCGGGTCGGCTCGATGATCGGCAGCAGGTAGTCGAGCACCGCGTCCGGGTCGAGCGAGACGCCGGCCCGGACGAAGTTCTCCTGCCGGAGCAGCTCGTACACCGCCCCGGCGTCGCCCGCCAGGGCCAGCCGCAGCGAGGTGCCGATCGGGCGGGGCAGGCCGCCGGGGAGGCGGTCGACGGTGCCGAAGTCGAGCACGCCGAGCTTCCAGCTCGCGGCGGTGCGGCCGGTCTTGACCAGCCGGAAGTTGCCCGGGTGCGGGTCCGCGTGCAGCAGACCGGTGCGGGCCGGGCCGGCGAACAGGAAGCGGGCGAGCAGCTGCCCGGCCCGGTCGCGCTCGGCGCGGGTGCCGTCCGATACGACCTGGGACAGCGGCTTGCCCTCCAGCCACTCGGTGACCAGCACCCGCCCGGACTGGGCGACCACCCGGGGCACCAGGATGTCGGCGTCCCCGGTGAACTCCTCGGCGTGCAACTGCTGGGACTCCGCCTCCAGCCGGTAGTCCAGCTCCTCGGCGACCCGCTCGCGCAGCTCGGCGATCAGCGGCTTGACGTCCACCCCCGGGATCAGCGGGCCCAGCACCCGGGCCAGCCGGGAGAGCTGGCCGAGGTCGCTGAGCAGGGCGTCGCCCGCGCCCGGGTACTGGATCTTGACCGCGACCTCCCGTCCGTCCTTCCAGACGGCGCGGTGCACCTGGCCGATCGAGGCGGCCGCGGACGGCTGGTCGGAGAAGGAGCGGAAGCCGTCGGCCCAGTCGGCGCCGAGGTCCTCGGCGAGCACCGCGTGCACGGTGCGGGTCGGCATCGCCGGGGCGGACTCCTGGAGCTTGGTGAGCGCGGCCCGGTAGGGGCCCGCGACGTCCTCCGGGAGGGCGGACTCGAAGACCGACATGGCCTGCCCGAACTTCATCGCACCGCCCTTCAACTTGCCGAGCGTCGCGAAGAGTTGCTCCGCGGTCTGGGCCTGGAGCTCGGCCGCGACCTCCTCGGCCGGCCGCCCGCCCAGGCGCTTGCCCAGGCCGAGGGTGGCCCGCCCGGCGAAGCTCAGCGGCAGGGCCGCCAGCCGGGCCGTCCGGGAGACCGCCTTGCGTGGCATCTCAGACATCCGCCGCCCCCGTCCGGTCGGTGCGGCTAGTGACGGCCGGGGCCGCCCCGGCACGCGGGCCGGCGACCGGCCGGACCCCGCCGGTTCCTGCCTTGCGCGGTAGATCGCTCACCGGACCTCCTGATCCTCCGGACCGACCGGCGCCCCGCCGGCGGTCGGTACAGCGGCGTTCCCGGCTCCCGTCCGGCACGCCCGGCCGGGCCCCGGGGCTCGAAGACAGACCCTAGCGCCGCATCGGGCAACCTTCGCCCGCCGCGACCCCCGGCACGCCCGCTCGCCGCACCGGCCGAGAACCCGAGTACACCCGGTACGAAGGCTTCCGGTCGGCGCGCCGAGAGCACGCACCGGACTCCGCTCCTGCACGGCGAAGGCCGGCCGACGCGGCACTAGGCCATTGTGCCCGTTCGTCCCGGTGCGGAGGACTGCCAGAGGCAACCGCAGTCCGGGTGGCTGCGCAGCCGCAGCCGGCGCACCATGCCGTCGGCGGCGGACAGTTCGCACCAGCCGTCCACGCTCGGCGGCGGCGACCCGTCCAGGTACAGCTGGACGTGCAGCGCGGCGAGCCCCGCGACCGCGGCGGCGACCGCGCCGTCGCAGGCCGGGAGGCGGGCCCGGCCCGGGCCGCCGTCGATCAGCTGGGCCAGCAGCCGGGGCCACGCCTCGTCCTCGTCCCGCCGGGTCAGGGTGGCGCAGCTGCCGCAGGCGGAGGCGCCGGGGACGACCAACGGGCCGACCACGCCGAGGTGTTCGAGCACCCCGGTGTACAGGTGCGGGATGCCGGCCCGCATCAGCTCCTGGGCGTCGACGGCGGCCCCGGTGTACGCGGCCGAGCCGTCCCGCGGGGCGAGCACCACCAGGGTGGGGGGCGGGGGAGCCGTGGGCGGGCGCCGGTAGCGCTCGCCGACCGGGGCGCCGGTGGCGCGGTGCACCAGCTCGCGGGCGGCGGTGGAGCGCAGCCGCCCGATGTCGCCCGGCGGCAGGCCGCCGGGGGCGCAGTCCCGGGCGGTGACCCGGCCGCGGTCCAGCACCGCGACCTCGCCGATGCCGCCGGCCGCCAGCGCGGCCCCGACGGCGGCCCCGATCCGCCCGGCCCCGCGCACCTCGACCCGGGCCCGGGAGCGCCCCTGCAGCACGGTGGCGGCCTCGCCCGGCGCCGGGTGCACCAGGGAGAGCGAGGCCAGGTCGGGGCCGAGCAGCTCGCGCCGGGCGGGCGGGTACAGCTCCAGCACGTCCCGCAGGGCCTGGGCGTCGTCGAGCAGTTCGCTGTCGCGGAGCGAGTCGAGCACCGCCCGGCAGTACTCGGCGCTCAGGCCGAGCCGCTGCCCGGCGGCGACCAGCGCGGGGCCGTCCCGGCTGCCGTCGACCAGCTCCAGGAAGCCGGCCAGCCCCCGGTCGACGCCCTCGATCAGCCGGGCGTGCCGCCGCACGGTGCCGAACTGCAGGGCCTGCTTCTCCCGCCACAACCGGGACAGGGCGGGCTTGATCACGGGGCGCATGCGGTTCCTCCCACGGTCGGGACCCCGGCGTCGGGATCGCTGGTGACCGCAGCTTGCCCGCCCGTCCCGAACGGTGGAAATCCGTTGTCCACAGCCCCGGTAGGACGATCGGATCGTCACTGTGCACAGCCTGTGGACAACGCGCTCGGGTGGACCCCGGGGCCGCGCCGCCCCGGTGCCGGACTTCTGTCAGGGGGACGGGGTAACGTCCTGTGCCATGGCAGCCGAACGGGACTCCCACCGGTCGGCGTCGCGTCGGCGCTCCCGGGCAGCCTCCGGAGCGGCGACTGCGGCGCCGGGTGCGCACGCCAGCACCGGGGCCGGTCGTGAGTGCACAACCGACCGCGAGCACGTGCTCGACCCGAACCGTCCGCCCGACCGCGGCGGCCCCGCCCGGACCGGCAGCGAGCGCGGCGTCGGAACCGACCGCACCGGCCTCGACCGCACCGACCTCGACCGGCCCGGCACCGAGCGCGCCGGCCTCGACCGCAGCAAGGTCGAGGTGCGCCGCAGCGCCCGCCGCAGCCGCACCGTCTCGGCCTACCGCGAGGGCGACCGCACCGTGGTGCTGATCCCGGCCCGGATGTCGCACGCCGAGGAGCAGCGCTGGGTGGCCCAGATGCTCGACAAGCTGGCCGCGCAGGAGAGCCGCCGGACGCTCGGCGACGAGGCCCTGCACTCCCGCGCCCACGAGCTCTCCCGGCTCTACCTGGGCGGCCGGGCCGTCCCCGAGCAGGTCCGCTGGGTGACCAACCAGAACTCCCGCTGGGGCTCCTGCACCCCCAGTGAGCGCACCATCCGGCTCTCCCACCGCCTCCAGGGCATGCCCGAGTACGTGGTCGACTACGTCCTGCTGCACGAGCTCGCGCACCTGCTGGTGCCCGACCACGGCCCCCGGTTCTGGGCCCTGCTGGAGAGCTACCCGCGCACCGAGCGGGCCCGCGGCTACCTGGAGGGCGTCGCCTCCGCCGCCCGGCTGCCGCACGTCCCGCCCGCCCGCGCCACCTGAAGCGGGGACGGCACGCCCGCGGCCTCCGGCCCGCCCCCGGCAGGGGCGGGCCGGAGGCCGCGGGCGGTCGGTCAGACCAGTCGGCGGGCCAGGGCGACCAGCTCGCGCACCGAGCGGTCGGTGTCGGCGGGCAGCCCGTCCCAGTCGAACCAGCGCAGGTCCAGCGACTCCTCGCTGATCAGCTCGCGGGCCCCGGCCGGGGCGAGGGCCACGTACTGCACGTCCAGGTGGGTGTTCTCCGGCCGGTCCTTCCCGGCGCAGCGGACCCGGTGCCGGTCCAGCTTCACCGGCGCGGTGCGGCCGTCGACGGCGAGCAGTTCCAGGCCCGCGATGCCGGACTCCTCGACCGCCTCGCGCAGCGCGGCCGCGGCCAGCGTGTCGTCGCCGGGCTCGCAGTGGCCGCCCATCTGCAGCCACCGCCCGACCTTCGGGTGCAGGGTGAGCAGCACCCGCCCGCCGTCGGGGTCGACCACCAGCGCGCTGGCGGTGACGTGCCCGGGCAGGCAGGCCCGCCACATGCCGTCGGGGCGCTCGGCCAGGTGGGCCAGGTAGTCGCGGCGCAGCGCGTCCTGCCCGGCCCCGTCGGGCGCCCAGTCGGTCAGGGCGCGGACGGCGTCCGCGTGCAGCGAGGTCACTTGGCGGTGCCCTCCGGACCCTGCTCGCCGCCCTTGCCGTCCTCGCCCTTGCCGTCCTCGTTCGGGGCGTCCTCGCCCTTGCCGTCCTCGTTCGGGGCGTTCTCGCCCGAGGTGCTCTCGTCCGAGGCGGCGTCCTTGCTCAGGTCGGCCTTGCCCCCGCCGGTCCCGGCGCCCCCGCCCGCGGCCTCGCCGAGCAGCTTGTCCAGCGCGTCGAAGTCGAAGCCGCCCTCGGCGACCGCCGCGGTGTCGCGGTGCACGAAGCCGTCCGGGTCGTCCAGGTCGGCGGCGGTGGGCAGCATGTCGGGGTGGCTCCACAGCGCGTCCCGGCCCTCGACGCCGCGGGCGTCGGCGAGCGAGGCCCACAGGCGGGAGGCGTCGCGCAGGCGGCGCGGGCGCAGTTCGAGGCCGACCAGGGTGGCGAAGGTCTGCTCGGCGGGGCCGCCGGAGGCGCGGCGGCGGCGGAGCGTCTCGCGCAGCGCGGCGGCGTGCGGCAGGTGCGGGGCGGCGGCGGTGTGCACCACGGCGTCGACCCAGCCCTCGACCAGGGCGAGCGCGGTCTCCAGCCGGGCCAGCGCGGCCTTCTGCTCGGGCGTGTCCTCGGGCTGCAGCAGGCCGCCGGCCAGCGCGTCCTGCAGGGCCTCGGGGTTGCTCGGGTCGATCTGGCCGACCAGCTCCTCCATCCGCGAGGTGTCGACCTTGATGCCGCGGGCGTACGCCTCGACGGCGCCGAACAGGTGCGCCCGCAGCCACGGCACGTGCGCGAACAGGCGCTGGTGGGCGGCCTCGCGCAGGGCCAGGTAGAGCCGGACCTCCTCGGCGGGCACGTTCAGGCCCTCGCCGAACTCGGCGACGTTCTGCGGCAGCAGCGCGGCCTTCCCGGCGGGGGCGAGCGGCAGGCCGACGTCGGTGGAGCCGAGCACCTCGGCGGCCAGCGCGCCGAGCGCCTGCCCGATCTGGGTGCCGAACATGGCGCCGCCCATCGAGCGCATCATGCCCATCAGCGGCCCGGCCACCGCCTGCATCTCCTCGGGCAGCACGCCGCCCATCGCGTTGCCGACCCGCTCGGCGACCGGGTCGACCAGGTCCTTCCAGACCGGCAGGGTGGCCTCGATCCACTCGGCGCGGCTCCAGGCCACCGCCGCGGAGGAGGTGGACGGGAACTCGGTGGCGGAGTCCAGCCACAGGTCGGCGAGCCGGACGGCCTCGGTGACGGCGGTGCGCTCGGCCGCGCCGACCGAGCGGTCCTTGGTCTTCCCCTCGGGCTGCTCGGCGACCACGGTCTGCCGGGCGATGTTCTTGGCCAGCTCCCAGTTCACCGGGCCGCCCTCGAACGAGAGCATCTGCCCGAGCTGCTGGAAGGCCGCGCCGAGGTCGTTGGGGTTGAAGCCGCCCATCATCGCGGCGAACGGGTTGTCCCCGCCCTGGCCGCCGCCTGGGCCGCCCGCGCCGAACAGCGCCCCGAAGGGGTTGCCGTTGCCGAAGCCGAACGGCGACTGCGGGGTCGAGTCGCCCTGCTCGCCGTCCTTCTTGCCCTTGTTCTCGCCGTCCTCGGGCTCCTCGGGGGGAACGCCGAATCCGAAGGGGAGGTCGCTCACGGGGGTCCTCGATCTGATCGGCCGTCACGCGGGTGGTGTGGCGGGAAAGTCTGCCGCCCGGGGGCTCCGAGCGGTTTCAATGGTCTCGCGGCGACCGCGCCGGGTGCACCGCCGGGGCCGAGCCTCGGGCAGGATGGTCAAGTGCGTGACACTCGTACGTCCGCACTTAAGCTAACCGTGGAGGATGGCCGGTGAGTTCCCCGCCTTCGGACGTTCGCTCTGGGCTGACCGAGGGCGAGGACGCGCCGACCGACGCCGGTTCGCCGACTCCAGCCTACGGCGGCAAGCCGCTGACCGTGGCCGTCACCGGCGCGGCGGGCGTGCTCGGCGAGCGCGTCGCGCAGCGCCTGGTCGACTCCCCGCACGTGCGCCGGGTGCTGGCGGTGGACGAGCGGCGCGGCGACGTCCAGGGCGTGCAGTGGCGGGTGCTGGACGTGCGCGACCCGGCGGTGGCCGAGCGGCTGGCCGGGGTCGACGTGGTGGTGCACCTGGCGATGGACCTCGGCATGGAGTCCGACCCGCGCACCCGCAGCGCGTACAACGTGCGCGGTGCGCAGACCGTGGTGACCGCCGCCGCGGCCGCGGGGGTGCACCGGGTGGTGCTGTGCACCTCCGCGATGGTCTACGGCGCGCTGCCCGACAACGAGGTCCCGCTGGCCGAGGACTCCGAACTGCGGGCCACCGAGGAGGCGTCGCTGGTCGGCGACCTGCTGGAGATCGAGCGGCTGGCCCGGCGCGCCCCGCGCGCCCACCCCGGGCTGCAGATCACCGTGCTGCGCCCGGCCGTGGTGGTCGGCCCGGGCATCGACACCGTGCTGACCCGGCACTTCGAGGCGCCGCGGCTGCTGGTGGTGGCGGGTTCCCGCCCGTGCTGGCAGTTCTGCCACCTGGACGACCTGGCCGCGGCGCTGGAGTACGCGGCGCTGGGCCTGGTGGAGGGCGAGGTGACGGTGGGCTGCGACGGCTGGCTGGAGCAGGAGGACGTGGAGGAGCTGTCCGGGATCCGCCGGATGGAGCTGCCCGCCTCGCTGGCCCTGGGCACCGCGGCCCGGCTGCACCGGCTGGGCCTGACCCCGGCCCCGGCGGGGGACCTGGCCTACACGATGTACCCGTGGGTGGTGTCCGGCAGCCGGCTGCACGAGGCGGGCTGGCGGCCGCGGCACACCAACGAGGAGGTGCTGGCCGAGCTGCTGGCCCAGGTGTCGGGCAAGCACGCGGTGGCCGGGCGCCGGCTCGGCGGCAAGGAGGCGGCCACCAGCCTGGGCGCGGCCGGGGCGACGGTCGCGCTGATCGGCACCGCGGCGCTGGTGCGCCGGGCCCGCAAGCACCGGCGGATCTGATCACCATCTTTTCGCATCACGGAATTACCTCATCGTGATACGAAAATCCTTGCGGCCCGTCGGCGGGCATGCGGAATGATGGCCGTCATGTCCGAGAGTCATGGCACGTCCGAGAACCCCGGCCCGATCCGCCTGCTCGCCGTCCGCGAGACGCCGCTCTCGCTGGACGAGGTCCACGCCGCGGTCGGCGACGACGCGGCCGGCGGCACCACCCTGTTCGTCGGGACGGTGCGCGACCACGACGGCGGCAAGCCGGTCGCCGCGCTGGAGTACAGCGCCCACCCGAGCGCGCTGCGCGAGCTGCGCCGGGTCGCCGAGAAGGTCTGCGCGGACTTCCCGGTCCGGGCGCTGGCCGCGGTGCACCGCACCGGCCGGCTGGAGATCGGCGACGTCGCGGTGATCGTCGCGGTGTCCTGCCCGCACCGCGGCGAGGCGTTCGCGGCCTCCCGGCAGCTGATCGACGACCTCAAGCACGAGGTGCCGATCTGGAAGCACCAGGTCTTCACCGACGGCGAGGAGGAGTGGGTCGGCGCGGGCTCCTGCTGACGCCCCCGTGTCCGGGCCGGGCGGGGCTCGTTCCCCGTTCGGCGGTACCCCTTGCGGTGGAGGCCGGGCCCGGGCCCGTAACCCGGATGCCGCGCGCGCCGTTCCCCCTACGGGCGGCTAATCTGCTGATACGCACGACGAGCCTGTGGGGAGTTCGAAAATGGCTGTGCTCGCCTGGTTGAGCATTCCCGTGGTGGCCGGTGTGCTGGCCACGGTCTGGGCCACCTGGGCGGCCCGCCCGCCCCGCGCGACGACCGATCCGAGCTCGCTCGCCGAGCACGAGCGGTTCCGCGCCGCGATGGAACGCAGCACCGGCGCCCGGGACTGACGGGGGCGCCCCCGATCGGCGGTGCGGGGCCCGGACCAGCGGTACACCCGGCCCCGCACTTCCCGTACTGTCGTGGCATGCCACGCCGATCGGCGACGATGCTCGCCGCCACCCTGCTGCTGATAGGTCTGCTCTGCGCCTCGGTCGTCTTCAAGGTTCCGTTCACCGAGATGAGCCCGGGGCCGACCTACAACACCCTCGGCGAGCAGGGGAAGACGGGCACGCCGGTGATCACCATCACCGGCCACGAGACCTACCCGACCAGCGGGCACCTCAACATGACCACGGTGCAGGTCACCGGGGCGAACTACCAGCCCAGCCTGGTCTCGGCGATCGTCGGCTGGATCCGCGACGACGTGCTGGTCGTCCCGCACGACAACGTGTACCCGAAGGGCCAGACCGACCAGGAGGCCCAGCAGGAGAACGCCGAGCAGTTCGCCTCCTCCGAGGACAGCGCCAAGACCGCGGCCCTCAAGCAGCTGGACATCCCGGTCGGCACCGAGGTCGTCGTGGCCGCGGTGGCCGCGGGCGGACCCTCCGAGGGCAAGCTGCACGCCGGTGACCAGATCGTCGCGGTCGACGGCGTCGCCATCACCGACCGGGCGCAGGTCGCCGAGCAGGTGACCAAGCACCAGCCCGGCGAGACGGTGGTCTTCACCGTGGTGCCGCACGCCAAGGCCGGCGCGACGCCGAACCCGGCGGACGAGGTCCAGGTGTCCGTGGTCACCGCCAAGTCCGATGACGACGCCCCCGAGCGGGCGGTGGTCGGCATCACGCCCAGCGTCGACCACGTCTACCCGTTCAAGATCGACATCGGCCTGCAGGACGTCGGCGGCCCCAGTGCCGGCCTGATGTTCGCGCTCGGCATCGTCGACAAGCTCACCCCCACCGACCTCACCGGCGGCAAGTTCGTGGCGGGCACCGGCACCATCGACGACGACGGCGCGGTCGGCCCGATCGGCGGCATCCAGATGAAGCTGATCGCGGCCCGGGACAAGGGCGCCGAGTACTTCTTCACCCCCGCGGACAACTGCTCCGAGGCGGTCAAGGGCACCCCGTCCGGCCTCACCCTGGTCAAGGTGGAGAACCTGGACGGCGCGATGAAGGCGCTGGACAGCATCCGCAGCGGCGACAAGGCGGCGCTGCCCGGCTGCAAGTAGGAGCACCGTCAGGGGCTCGGCAGAGCGAGCACCGACAGGGGCTCGGGGAACGGCGAGGCCGTGGCTGCGGTCGGTTCACTGCCGCCCAGCGCGTCTGCTTCCGGTTCTGTCTACGGCACGCAGCAGCACGGACACTTCGATGGGCTCCGGCCACCAGCAGCATCGACCCGCCGTTCCCCGGGCCCCTGATTGCTCCCGAGCCGCCTGCCGAGAGTTCCCCGGGCCCCTGATTTCGCCTCCGAGGGTCAGGCGAGGGTCGCGAGCAGCGCTTCGGTCAGGTTGGGGACGAGTTCCGGGCCGGTGAGGACCTCGCGGGCGAGGTCCTTCTCGCGCAGCCGCAGGGCGACCTCCCGGGAGCCGTCGCGCAGGACGGCCGCGGTGATCCGGACCTCCTGGCGCTGCGGGTGGGTCGCCACCCAGTCGTTGATCTCCTTCTCGGTGGCGTTCTTCGGTCGGGACGCCTCGGCGCCGGGCGGGAGCATCAGCCGCTCGACCACCAGCGCGCAGCCGACGACGCCGTCGGGCCAGGCGATGGTGCCGAGGAAGCGGTCGAGCTCGGTGCCCGCGGGGATCTCCTCCTGCTCGACCGGGGTGAGGCCGGTCGGGTTGTCGTCCAGGCCGAGCTGCGAGGCGAGCCGCGGATTGGCCTTGCGCATCTGCGCGTTGTCGACCAGGGCGAACAGGCGGGCGGGGAGGTCCCAGCCGAGGGTCGCGGCGTGCTCGTCGATCTCCAGGGCGGCCCGGGTGAGGGGGGTGGCCGCGGGGAGGCCGGAGGCGGCGGCGGTCAGGTCAGGGGAGTCGGACATGGGCCCATCCTCACATGTCCGAGGGGGCCCGCTCCAACTCCGACGCAGCGTCCGGGAACTCAGGTAAAGACTGATTAAGTTGCATGGGAGACCGCTGTCCGCCATGGTGCGGCGGCACGCAACTCCGACGACGACAGCTGAGGTGGCCCCTTGACCTTCCAGATGCCGGACCGTTCAGGTCCGGGTTCCCGAGCGAGAGTCGGCCCGCCGTCGCGCCGGGCGAAGGTGCTGCTGCTGACGGTCGGCGTGCTGTTCGCGCTGTTCCTGCTGTTCGTGATGTTCGCCGGACTGTGGACCGACTGGCTGTGGTTCGACTCGGTGCACTACGGCTCGGTGTTCACCGGGCAACTGGGCGCCAAGATCGGCCTGTTCGCGGTGTTCGGGCTGCTGATGGCGCTGGTGGTCGGCTTCAACCTGTGGCTGGCGCACCGGCTGCGGCCGCCGCTGGCCGCGATGTCGGTGGAGCAGCAGAGCCTGGACCGCTACCGGATGGGCGTCGCGCCGTTCCGCAAGTGGCTGCTGATCGGCCTGTCGCTGCTGGTCGGCCTGGCGGCCGGCGCCGCCGCGGGCGCCCAGTGGCGGACCTGGATGCTCTGGGTCAACGGCACCTCCTTCGGCGTGAAGGACAGCCAGTTCCACAAGGACGTCTCGTACTACGCGTTCGACCTGCCCTGGTACCAGTTCGTGCTGGGCTTCGCGTTCAGCGCGGTGCTGGTCTCGCTGCTGGCCGCGACGGCCGTGCACTACCTGTACGGGGGCCTGCGGCTGCAGGGGCCCGGGCGGCGGGCGAGCGCCGGGGCGCAGGGCCACCTGGCCGTGCTGCTGGGCGTGTTCGTGCTGCTGAAGGCGGTGGCGTACTGGCTGGACCGGTACGCGCTGGCGGTGAAGAGCGAGTCGTACAAGAAGGTCGACGGCTGGACCGGCCTGCGCTACGTGGACGCGAACGCGTTCCTGCCGGCCAAGACGATCCTGTTCTTCGTGGCGATCATCTGCGCGCTGCTGTTCTTCCTGACCCCGATCCGGCGGACCTGGGCGCCGGCGCTGATCGGCTTCGGCCTGATGGCGCTCTCCGCGCTGCTGGTCGGCGGCCTCTACCCGGCGCTGGTGCAGCAGTTCCAGGTCAAGCCGAACGAGCAGGCCAAGGAGACCGCGTACATCCAGAAGAACATCGACGCGACCAGACAGGCGTACGGCATCGCGGACACCGTCGAGCAGCAGTACGACGCGCCGGACAGCGCCGTCGACGCCGACAAGCTCAAGCAGGACGCGCAGACCATCACCGACATCCGGCTGGCGGACCCGAACGTGGTCTCGCCGACGTTCCAGCAGAACCAGGCGCTGCGCAACTACTACGCCTTCCCGAAGACCCTGGACGTGGACCGCTACGGCGACCAGGACACCGTGCTGGGCGTGCGCGAGCTGGACCTGTCGGGCGTGCAGCAGCGCAACTTCATCAACGACCACTTCAAGTACACCCACGGCTACGGCATGGTGTCCGCCAAGGGCAACCAGGTCGACGCCAACGGCAACCCGGTCTACACCGAGCACTCGCTGCCGACCACCGGCGACCTGGGCGCGTACGAGCAGCGGGTGTACTACGGCGAGAAGTCGCCGCTGTACTCGGTCGTCGGCCCCGGCATGGACGAGATCGACTACACCCGGGACGGCCAGCCCGACCAGACCTGGCAGTACAACGGCGGCAGCGGCGTCTCGCTGGACAACCCGCTGACCAGGGCCGCGTACGCGGTGAAGTTCGCCGAGCCGCAGCTGTTCTACTCGGGGGCGATCAAGGACGGCGCGAAGATCCTGTACGACCGCACCCCCAAGGAGCGGGTCGAGAAGGTCGCGCCGTGGCTGTCGATCGACGCCGACCCCTACCCGGTGGTGCAGAACGGCCGACTGGTGTGGGTGCTGGACGGCTACACCACCTCGGACGGCTACCCGTTCTCCTCGAAGACCACCTTCGGTGACGCCACCAAGGACTCGATGACCGACCAGCGCGGCCGCACCCTGACCGCCACCAACCAGGTCAACTACATCCGCAACTCGGTGAAGGCCACCGTGGACGCGTACACCGGCGAGGTGTCGCTCTACCAGTGGGACGAGGCCGACCCGGTGCTGAAGACCTGGATGAAGGCGTTCCCGGGCACGGTGAAGGCGAAGGCGGACATCCCGTCGACCCTGCTGCCGCACCTGCGCTACCCGCAGGACCTGTTCAAGGTCCAGCGCGACCTGCTCGGGCAGTACCACATCACCGACGCCACGGCGTTCTTCAACGGCACCGACATCTGGGACGTGCCGGCCGACCCGACGCTCGACACCACCGAGGTCCAGCCGCCGTACTACCTGACGGTGCGGATGCCGGACGCGAAGGAGGCCAGCTTCTCGCTGACCACCTCCTTCGTGCCCTCGGGGCGCAAGAACCTGGCCGCGTTCATGGCGGTGGACGCCGACCCGGGCGAGGACTACGGCAAGCTGCGGATCCTGCGGCTGCCGTCCGGCTCGGGCGCGCTCGGCCCGGGGCTGGTCCAGGCGAAGTTCAACTCCGACTCCGAAGTCGCCCACCAGCTGACCCTGCTGAGCAACAACAACGAGTCCGGCCTGGTCTACGGCAACCTGCTGACCCTGCCGGTCGGCGGCGGCATCCTCAACGTCGAGCCGGTCTACCTGGTGGCCCGCGGCGCCAAGGTGCCGGCCCTGAAGAAGGTGCTGGCCGTGTACGGCACCGGCAACGTGGCGATCGGGGACACCCTGAGCGAGGTGCTGACCAAGGTGCTCGGCGGCGCGGCGGACGGCGCCACCACGCCCACCGCCCCGAGCCAGCCGGAGAACCCGGGCACCCCGACCGCGCCCGGCACCGAGGACCCGGACGTGCAGAAGGCGCTCGCCGACGCGCAGAAGGCGTTCGACGACGGCCAGGCGGCGATGAAGAACGGCGACTGGACGGCGTACGGCAAGTCCCAGGAGGCGCTGAAGAAGGCGATCGCCGACGCGGTGGCCGCCGAGCAGAAGGCCGCCGGCGGGGCGTCCCCCGCGCCGAGCGGGTCGCCGAGCGGCTCGCCCTCGGCCTCGCCCACCGGCTGAGCTGCGAAAACCGGTTTGTTGGTCCACCCCGTGATCGTGATACAGTGGTTTCACCGACGCGGGGTGGAGCAGCTCGGTAGCTCGCTGGGCTCATAACCCAGAGGTCGCAGGTTCAAATCCTGTCCCCGCTACTCAGTAGCACGAAGGCCCGGAGGCATCAGCCTCCGGGCCTTTGTCGTTCCCTTTGCCATTCCTTGGAAGTCCGGTCGATTGACACGCCATGTGGTCTAGTCCAACCTGAGTCATGCCCATGACGGGCGGCCCCCACCGCCCGTCCTGATGCGCTGCAAGTCCTTTGCCAGTAACGGGAATTGATCACGTTCTGGTTCCGTCTGCCGCTCTCCCGACCGGGTGTCCGACGGTGTTCCTGCATCCCCACGTGACAGGAGAGAGGCACATCCGCATGCATCGCAACAACCGCAGGGCCTGGGCCGTCACGGCCGCGGCCGCCACGCTGCTCGCCGGGGCGGTGTCGCTGCTGGGAGCCCCCAGCGCGACCGCCGGGCCGGGTAACACGACCGGCGCCCCCGCCACCAGCGGCGGCATGAAGGTCGCGTACTTCGACCAGTGGTCGATCTACTCGAACGCCTTCTACCTCAAGAACGTCGACACCAACGGCATGGCCGGGAAGCTCGACTACCTGCTGTACGACTTCGCCAACATCGACCCCAACAACCTGACCTGCTTCGAGCCGAACTCGGCGGCCTCGCAGGACGAGAACAATCCGAACGCCGGTGACGGCGCGGGCGACTACTACGCCGACTACGCCAAGACCTTCGCCAACGGCAACAGCGTGGACAACTCCACCGACACCTGGAACCAGCCGCTGGCGGGCAACTTCCACCAGCTCCAGGAGCTGAAGGCGAAGTACCCGAAGCTCAAGGTGCTGATGTCGATCGGCGGTTGGACGTACTCCAAGTACTTCTCCGACGTGGCGGCCAACGACGCCGCGCGCAAGAAGTTCGTCTCCTCCTGCGTCGACATGTTCATCAAGGGCAACCTGCCCGCCCAGGGCGGCTACGGCGGCCCGGGCACCGGCAAGGGAATCTTCGACGGCTTCGACATCGACTGGGAGTACCCGGGCGGCGGCGGCCACCTCGGCAACCACGCCTCGCCCAACGACAAGCAGAACTTCACCGCCCTGCTGGCCGAGTTCCGCAACCAGCTCAACACCCAGGGCAGTGCGGACGGCAAGACCTACGCGCTGAGCGCGGCGCTGCCGGCCGGCCAGGACAAGATCCAGTACATCGAGACCGACAAGATCGGGCAGTACCTGACCTTCGCGGACCCGATGACGTACGACATGCACGGCGGCTGGGAGGCCCAGGGGCCGACCAACCACCAGACGCCGGTCTACCAGAACCCGAACGACCCGATGAACAACGTGCCGCCGGGCAACGCCAAGTACTCGATCGACGAGGCGGTCAAGGCGTACACGGTCGGCGACTCCTCGTACGGCATCCCCGGCGGGTTCCCGGCGAACAAGCTGAACATGGGCGTCCCGCTGTACTACCGCGGCTGGACGGGCGTGGCGGCGGGGGCCAACCACGGGCTGTTCCAACCCGCCAGCGGGCCGGCCCAGGGCGCGCCGAACTCCGGCAACGTCAACGGCGTGCGGATGTACAAGGAACTGCTCGGGACGGTGGACAACCCCAGTTACACCTACTGGGACGCCGCCTCGCAGGCCGCGTACTTCTACGACGGCAACAACTTCTGGTCCGGGGAGAACGCCAAGTCCATCCAGGCCAAGATGGACTACGCGCACTGCAACGGACTCGGCGGATCGTTCGTGTTCTCGCTGTACGACGACCCGAACGCGGCGCTGCTCAACCCGCTGATGACGGCCACCAACGGCTCGGCCGCCTCCTGCCCGGCCCCGCCGACCGGCTCGCCGAGCGCCAGCGCCTCGCCGACGAAGTCCTCCTCCCCGTCGCCGTCGACCAGCCCGTCGACCAGCCCGTCGACCTCGCCGTCGACCAGCCCGTCGACCTCGCCGTCCACGAGCCCGTCCTCCTCGCCCACCTCGCCCGGCGGCGGCATCGTCGCCAACCCGGGCCTGGAGTCCGGCGCGCTCAGCCCGTGGACCTGCGCGGGCAGCGGCGGATCGGCGGTCAGCGGCGGCCACACCGGCGCGTACGCCCTGCAGGGCAACGCCAGCGCCGGGGACACCGCGCAGTGCCAGCAGGTGGTGACGGTCAAGCCCAACACCACCTACACGCTGTCCGCCTGGGTCAAGGGCAACTACACCTACCTGGGCGTCACCGGCTCCGGCGCGGACAGCTCGACCTGGACCCCCGGCGGGAGCGCGTGGACGCAGCTGTCCACCAAGTTCACCACCGGCGCCTCGGTCACCTCGGTGACCGTCTGGGTGCACGGTTGGTACGGACAGGGTGCTTACCAGGCCGATGACTTCAGCGTCAGCTGAGCCTGCGTCAACCCTGCTTTAAGGAAGGCCCGGAGGATTCCGTCCTCCGGGCCTTCCCCCTTGCGGACGCACGGAGTTGATCGACTCCGGTACGATGCGTGGCCGGGGTTTGTGGGGCTCAAGTGTCGGGAAATCGACAAAGAGCCGAAGCGATCTCGCCGCGCTTCGGCCCCGCTCCGCCAAAACGGACGGAGCAGGTGTACGCGGTGTGCGGGTGATGCGACGATGGACCACGAGGGGGACACGGCACGGCCACTGACGGGCCGTCCGGTCCGACGTGCCCCCTGGGGGACACGCCCGGGGCCGAAGGCCCGGGGCGGATGCCGCGACACTCTGGGGGAGCGGGAGTCGGCATGAAGCTCATCGGCAACAACGGGACGGGAGAACGACAGGCCGCCGGATCCAGCGCGGACACCGAGACCGGCGCCCGGCCCACCGAGCAGGCCACCGGCGGCCTGCCCGCCCAGCGCGGAACCGCGACCGGTGCCGTCGACGTGACCGGCTACGGCCCGGAGAGCCTGGTCCACCTCACGGCCGACCAGGCCGCGGCCGGCGCCGCCCGCGACCTCGCCCCGGCCGTCGACGACGGCGACGACAGCTTCGAGACCGCCCTCGCCGCCCGCGAACAGGCCGCCCTCGAAGCCCGCCACCGCGGCTCCGCCGACGCCGGCGACCCGAACGCCGCCAGCCAGCTCGGCGCCCTCCTGCTGCGCCGCGGCGACCTGCGCGACGCCGAACCGTACCTGCGCTCCGCCGCCGCCGCCGGACTGCGCGCCGCCGCCAACAACCTCGGCGTCCTGCTCCACCAGCAGGGCCACCGCGCCGAGGCCGCCCAGTGGTGGCGGCAGGCCGCCGTCGCCGGCTCCGCCCCCGCCGCGCACGCCCTCGGCCTGCAACTGCGCGACCAGGGCGAGGAGGAGGCCGCCGAGTACTGGCTGCACTTCGCCGCCGAACAGGGCCACCCGCTCGGCGCCTACGCCCTCGGCGACCTGATGGAGCACCGCCGCGACGTCCGGGCCGAACGCTGGTTCAAGGCCGCCGCCGACTCCGGCCACCGCGAGGCCGCCTACCGGCTCGCCCGGATGCGCGAGGCCGCCGGCGACAAGGACACCGCCGAGACCTGGTACCGCACCGCCGCCGCCCGCAGCCACGCCCGCGCCGCCCTGCGCCTCGGCGTCCTGCTCGAAGCCCGCGGCGACCTCGACGAGGCCGCCCGCTGGTACCGGCAGTCCGCCCAGAACGGCGAGGCCCGCGCCGCCTGCGCCCTCGGCTTCCTGCTCCGCGACACCGGAGACCTCTCCGCCGCCGCCGAATGGTGGCAGGAGGCCGCCGAAGCCGGCGACGGCACCGCCGCCAACGCCCTCGGCGCCCTGCACGCGGGCCGCGGCGAGAGCACCGTCGCCGAGCGCTGGTACCGCGCCGCCCTCGACGCCGGCGACCACAACGGCGCCTTCAACCTCGGCCTGCTGTGCGCCGGGGCGGGCCGCGAGGCCCAGGCCGAGCAGTGGTACCGCCGCGCCGCGTACGCCGGGCACCGCGAAGCCTGCAACGCGCTCGCCATCGTCCTGCTCCAGCGCGGCGACGAGTCCGGCGCCGAACCCTGGTTCTCCAAGGCCGCCGAAGCCGGATCCGTCGACGGCGCCTTCAACCTCGGCGTGCTGCACGCCGGCCGCGGCGAGACCCGGCAGGCCCAGGAGTGGTACGCCCGCGCCGCCGCCGAGGGCCACGGCGAGGCCGCCCTGCAGCTCGCCGTCGCCCAGGAACAGCGCGGCAACCTCGCCGGCGCCCTGGAACGCTACCGGCAGGCCGCCGACGGCGGCTCCGCGGAAGGCGGCTTCCGGCTCGCCTCGCTGCTCGACCGCCGCGGCGACGCCGACGCCGAGGCCGAACACTGGTACGCGATCGCCGCCGACGCCGGACACCGCCGCGCCCAGGTCCGGATGGGCGTCCGGGCCGCGGAGCGCGGCGCGCTGCAGATCGCCGAGAGCTGGTACCGCCGCGCCGCCGAGGGCGGCAGCCGCAGCGCCGCCTTCAACCTCGGCCTGCTGCTCGCCCGCCAGGACAGCGAGGCCGAGGCCATGCTCTGGTACACCCGCGCCGCGGACGCCGGCCACGGCCGCGCGGCGCTCCGGCTCGCCCTGCTGGCCCTGCGCCGCGGCGAGGCCCGCCAGGCCGAGAACTGGTGCAAGCGCGCCGCGGAGTACGGCCCGGCCGAGGTCGCGGAGCGCGCGGGACGGCTGCTGGGAGCGCTCAACGCCGAGCTCAGCGCGTAGGGCTGCCGCCGGGCCCCGGCGGTGCGCTCCCCGGCGGTCGCCGCCCGCGGGCTACACGCTGAGCGAGCGCAGCGCCGCCTCGTGGAGGACGCCGTTGGTGGCGACCGCGTCCGCGCCGGTGGGGCCGTCGATGCCGTCGAGGCCGGTGAAGCGGCCGCCGGCCTCCTGGACGATGATGCAGGGGGCGGCCATGTCCCAGAGCGAGAGCTCGGGTTCGGCGGCGATGTCGACGGCGCCCTCGGCGACCATCATGTAGGACCAGAAGTCGCCGAAGGCGCGGGTGCGCCAGCAGATCCGGGTCAGGTCGAGGAAGGCGTCGAGGCGGGCGCGCTCCTCCCAGCCGCTGAGCGAGGAGAAGGAGAGCGAGGCGTCGGCGAGGCGGGAGACCTTGGAGACGTGGATGCGCTGGGACTTGGCCAGGCTGCGGCCGGCGAACGCGCCCAGCCCCTTCGCGGCCCACCAGCGGCGGCCGAGCGCCGGGGCGGAGACGATGCCGACCACCGGGACGTGCTCGCCGTCCGGCTGCTCCTCCAGCAGGGCGACCAGGGTGGCCCAGACCGGGACGCCGCGGACGTAGTTCTTGGTGCCGTCGATCGGGTCGATCACCCAGCGGCGCGGGCCGGAGCCCTGCAGGCCGTACTCCTCGCCGAGCACGGCGTCGCGCGGGCGGGCCCGCTGCAGGACGGAGCGGACGAGTTCCTCGGCGGCCTTGTCGGCGTCGCTGACCGGGGTCAGGTCGGGCTTGGTCTCGATCTTCAGGTCGAGTGCCTTGAAGCGCTCCATGGTGATCGAGTCGGCCGAGTCGGCGAGGACGTGGGCGAGTCGGAGGTCGTCGTGGTAATCGGCCATGCACGGAACCCTAGCGGACTCAGTGTCCCGAGCCGCTGAGCTGCAGACCGATCACCCCGGCGATGACCAGGGAGATGGAGACCAGCTTGAGGGTGGAGGAGGACTCGCCGAGGAACACCATCCCGTACACCGCGGTGCCGGCCGCGCCGATGCCCGTCCACACCGCGTAGGCGCTGCCGACCGGGAGGGTCTTCAGGGAGAGCGTGAGCAGGCCGAAGGAGCCCAGCGCGAAGAGCGCGAAGCTGATGGTGGGCCAGAGCTTGGTGAAGCCGTGGCTGAGCTTCAGGTTGACCGCGAATCCCGTTTCCAGCAGACCGGCGAGGATCACCATGGCCCATGCCATCGGGTTGACTCCCTGTCAGGTAGGACGGTGTGACCTTCCTATCGTTACCCAGCGCAGCGGCCCCAGCGACTCGTGATCGCGCCGAATCTCAGTCCCCCTCGGAGGCGTCCTTGGCGGCCAGCAGGCGGCGCAGCGAGTACAGCCGGGCCGGGTCGGCGTGGCCGTCGGCGACCCAGGCGTCCAGCGCGCAGTCCGGCTCGTCGTGCGAGCAGGCGCGCGGGCAGTCCGCGGTGCCCGGCTCCAGGTCGGGGAAGGCGTGGATGACCCGGGACGGGTCGATGTGGGACAGGCCGAAGGAGCGGAAGCCCGGGGTGTCGATCACCCAGCCCGGGTCGAGCGCCTTCTTCGAACCGGGCTTCGCGCCGGGCGCCGGGGGCAGCCGCAGGGCCAGCGCCGAGACGGTGGTGTGCCGGCCGCGGCCGGTGACCGCGTTGACCCGGCCGGTGGACCGCCGGTGCTCCGGGACGAGCGCGTTGACCAGGGTGGTCTTGCCGACGCCGGAGTGCCCGATGAACACCGTGGTGCGCCCGCGCAGGTGCGTGCGGACGGCCTCCGCCCCGGCCGTCTCCAGCTCGTCGGCCCGGGTCACCACGTAGCGGATGCCCAGCGGCGCGTACGACTCCAGCAGCCCGTCGGCGGAGGCCAGGTCGGCCTTGGTGAGCACCAGCAGCGGCTCCAGCCCGGCGTCGTACGCGGCCACCAGGCAGCGGTCGATCAGCCGGGGGCGCGGCTCGGGGTTGGCCAGCGCGGTGACGATGGCCATCTGCTGGGCGTTGGCGACCACGATCCGCTCGTACGGGTCGTCGTCGTCCGCGGTGCGGCGCAGCACCGAGCTGCGCTCCTCGACCCGGACGATCCGGGCCAGCGTGTCCGGCTCGCCGGACAGGTCGCCGACCACGCTGACGGTGTCGCCGACGACGACCCCCTTGCGGCCCAGTTCGCGGGACTTCATGGCGACGACCTGGCGCTCGTCCTTCGTGCCGCCGTCGACCAGGCAGGTCATCCGGCCCCGGTCCACGGTGAGGATCATCGCCTCGGCGGCGTCCTCGTGCTTGGGCCGGATCCGGGTGCGGGGGCGGGAGCCCCGGCGGCCCGGGCGGCTGCGGATGTCGTCCTCGTCGGCGTTCTTGTCGTAGCGGCGCATGCTGCTCTCCCCCCGTCAGACCTGGCCGAGGAGGTCGGCCCACATCCGCGGGAAGTCCGGCAGGGTCTTGGCGGTGGTCGCCACGTCCTCCACCAGCACGCCCTCCACGGCCAGGCCCAGCACGGCGGCGGCGGTGGCCAGCCGGTGGTCCTCGTAGGTGTGGAAGACGCCGCCGTGCAGCGGGCGGGGCCGGATCCGCAGGCCGTCCTCGGTCTCCGAGACGTCGCCGCCCAGGGAGTTGATCTCCTTGGCCAGCGCGGCCAGCCGGTCGGTCTCGTGCAGCCGCAGGTGCGCGATGCCGTACAGGTGCGACTCGGAGTCGGCCAGCGCCGCCACCGCGGCGATCACCGGGGTCAGCTCGCCGACGTCGTGCAGGTCCGCCTCGATGCCGTGGATCTTGCCGGTGCCGGTGAACCGCAGCCCGTCGTCGGTGAACTCGCAGGAGCCGCCCATCGCGGTGTAGATCTCGCGCAGCTGGTCGCCCGGCTGGTACGTGTGCTTCGGCCAGTCCCGGACGGTCACCCGGCCGCCGGTGGCCAGCGCCGCCGCGAAGAACGGGGCCGCGTTCGACAGGTCCGGCTCGACCACCAGGTCGCGGCCGATCAGCGCGCCCGGGGTGACCCGCCAGACGTCCTTCTCGCCGCCGTCCTCCGGCGCGTCCACCTGGCCGCCCGCCTTGCGGATCATGTCGACGGTCATCCGGATGTGCGGCAGCGAGGGCACCGGCCCGCCGGTGTTGCGGATCTCCACGCCGGAGTTGAACCGGGCGCCGGAGAGCAGCAGCGCCGAGACGAACTGCGAGGAGGACGAGGCGTCCACCTCCACCGCGCCGCCGTCCAGCGCGCCGGTGCCGTGCACGGTCAGCGGGAAGCCGCCGCGGCCGCCGTCCTCGATCCGGGCGCCCAGCGCGCGCAGCGCGTCGATCACGCCGTGCTGCGGGCGCTCGTGGCTGCGCGGGTCGCCGTCGAAGTGCACCGGGCCGTCCGCCAGGGTCGCCAGCGGCGGCAGGAAGCGCATCACCGTCCCCGCGTTGCCCACGTCCACCTGGGCCGGGCCGCGCAGCCGCTCGGCCGGGATCACCCGCCACGCCTCGCCGCCGCCGGTGCCGCCGGACGCCGCGTTCACCGTCTCCTCGACCGTCACGCCCATCGCCCGCAGGCCGTCCGCCATCAGCTGCGAGTCGCGGCTGCGCAGCGGGCGGCGCACCCAGCCCGGGCCGTCGGCGAGGGCGGCCAGCACCAGCGCGCGGTTGGTCGCGGACTTCGAGCCGGGGATGGTCACGGTCGCGTCCACGGCGGCGGTGGCGACGGGAGCGGGCCACAGGGAGTCGGTCATGGCGCCAAGTCTATGAGGCGCCGTGCCGCTACCGGGGCAGCAGCCAGGCCGCCCCGAGCCCCAGGCAGGCCAGCGCCACCGCCAGGAACGCCACCACCCACAGCGCCCCCGGAACGCCGGTCAGCCGCGCCAGCTGGTCCGCGTCCGAGCCGGGCGCGCCGCCGCGCCGCCGGGTCACCCACAGCTCCAGCATCGGGCGCACCCCCGCCAGCAGCAGGAACCACACCCCCAGGTAGGCGAACGCCCCCTGCCATTCGGCCGTCCCGTACCAGGACACCGCGACGAACGCCCCGCCGGTGACCAGCACCGCCGCCACCCCGAACAGGTTGCGCAGGGTCAGCAGCATCGCCGCCAGCAGCACGATGCCGATCCACAGCAGCGCGGTGGTCCGCCCCGCCGCCAGCAGCGCCGCCCCGCCCAGGCCCAGCAGCGAGGGCGCCGGGTAGCCGGCCGCGGCGGTCAGCACCATGCCCGGGCCGGTCGGCTTCCCGGAGGAGACCGTCAGCCCCGAGGTGTCCGAGTGCAGCCGGATCCCCGACAGCCGCCGCCGGGTCAGCAGCGCGGTCAGCCCGTGCCCGCCCTCGTGCGCGATCGTCACCACGGTGCGGGTCCACAGCCACACCGGGCGCACCGCCACCGCCAGGAACGCCACCGCCGCCGTGCCCCACACCAGCCAGTGCGGGGGCTCCGGCCGCACGGCCGCCACCCGCTCCCACAGCTCCGCGAAGTCCATCGCCGACCTCCGATCACCGCCGTCTCCCCGGTCCGGGGCGGGCAGCCTCCCACGGAAGGGCGGGCCGCCGGTAGCCGCTGGTCCCGCTTCCCCCCGCTCTGGCAAGCTGGGAGCCATGTGCGGACGCTTCGCCTCCTCCACCGAACCCGCCGAACTGGTCCGCCTGTTCGGCGTCGAGCAGTGGGACCCGACCGAGACGATCGCCCCCAGCTGGAACGTCGCCCCCACCGCGCGGACCTACGCCGTCCTCGACCGGGCCCCGCGCGGGCAGCGCCGCCCGGTGCGCCAACTGCACGTGCTGCGCTGGGGCCTGGTGCCCGGCTGGGCGAGCAGCGCCGAGACCGCGGTCAAGATGATCAACGCCCGGGCGGAGACCGTCCACGAGAAGCCCGCGTACCGCCAGGCGTACGCCTCCCGGCGCTGCCTGATACCCGTCGACGGCTACTACGAGTGGCAGACCGCCCCCACCGACGACGTCTCCCGCCCGCCCCGCCGCCCCTACTTCGTGCACCGCGCCGACGGCGCGCCGCTGGCCCTCGCCGGGCTGTACGAGTTCTGGCGCGACCGCGAGCGCCCCGGCGGCCACCCCGACGCCTGGCTGGTCACCTGCACCGTCGTCACCACCGCCGCCGAACCGCTGCTCGCCCCGGTCCACGAGCGGATGCCCCTGTACCTCGGCCCCGACCGCTGGGACGCCTGGCTCGACCCGCACGCCGAGACCGCCGACCTCACCCCGCCCCCGCCCGGCGACCTGCGCGTCCACGCCGTCCCCGACGAGGTCGGCAAGATCCGCAACAACCACCCGGGACTGACCCGGCCGCTCACCGAGGACGACCTCACCACGCTGTTCTGAGCGGCGGGGTCCCGCAGCGGGGTGCGGCGGGAGCCGCCCGGGGGCCGCTCCTCTATACGCTCTGCGCCATGCAGCGGATCGTCGACACCCCCGCCGGGGACGCCCGGCTCCACTGGTTCCCGGCCGCCCGGCCGCGGGCCGTCCTGCTCCTCGGGCACGGGGCGGGCGGCGGCGTCGAGGCGCCCGACCTGCAGGCGCTCGCCGCCGCGCTGCCGGCCGACGGCGTCAGCGTGGTGCTCGCCGAGCAGCCCTGGCGGGTGGCGGGGCGCAGGCTGGCCCCGGCACCGGCCGTGCTGGACGCGGGGTGGCCCGCGCAGTTCGCCGCCGCCGCCGAGGCGGGGCTGCCGGTGTACGCGGGCGGCCGCAGCGCCGGGGCCCGGGTCGCCTGCCGCACCTCGGCCGGGCTCGGGGCGGCGGGCGTGCTCGCGCTGGCCTTCCCGCTGCACCCGCCGGGCCGGCCGGAGCGGAGCCGGGCGGACGAGCTGCTCGGCACCGGCCTGCCCACGCTGGTCGTCCAGGGCGGCGCGGACACCTTCGGCACCCCGGCGGAGTTCCCCGCCCCGCCCGCCGGGCACCGCCTGGTCGAGGTCCCGCACGCCGGGCACGGCTTCCAGGTGCCCAAGCGGGCCCCGCTCACCCGGGCGGCGGCCCTGGAAGTGATCACCGGGGCGGTCGCCGACTGGCTCCGCCGCTGAGCGGCGCCGGTCGGGCAAGGGCGCCGCGCCGGAAGTGAGTTGTGTCGCACGGCGGGGGCCCGGGAATGTCCGGGCGGCGGGCGGGGTTGCACGAGTCGTCAGAAGATGCCCCCGGTGGAAAGGCAGCGTCCATGGGTTCGATCGCGTGCCGCGAGCGGCCGGAAGAGCGGGCCGCGCAGTCTGCGCTCCTGCCGGACTGGTCGGAGTGGGTTGCCGCGGGCGAGAAGCCGGTCAGCCCGATATCCTCGCTTGCGGGTCGGCCCGAGGTGGGCCGTGTGCGGGTTTCCGAGGAGGTGGGTCCGGTCGTCGGGACCGATGACGCGGCCGTGTCGGGCGCTGCTGGCGCCGACCAGGGCCGTCCGGAGGGCGAGCAGCTCACCGGCGACGAACTGGCCGAGGCGATCGGCGAGGACACCTTCCGGGTGTCCGAGAACGAGACCGAGGAGGCCCGGCGCGAGCGCTTCGAGCGCGACGCGCTCGGCTACCTGGACCCGATGTACTCGGCGGCGCTGCGGATGACCCGCAACCCGGCCGACGCGGAGGACCTGCTCCAGGAGGCGTTCGCCAAGGCGTACGCGTCGTTCCACCAGTTCCGCGAGGGCACCAACCTCAAGGCGTGGCTGTACCGCATCCTCACCAACACGTTCATCAACTCGTACCGCAAGAAGCAGCGCGAACCCCAGCGCACCGCGGCCGAGGAGATCGAGGACTGGCAGCTGGCGCGCGCCGAGTCGCACATGTCGACCGGCCTGCGGTCGGCCGAGGCGCAGGCGCTCGACCACCTGCCGGACAGCGACGTGAAGGACGCGCTGCAGGCGATCCCGGAGGAGTTCCGGATCGCGGTCTACCTCGCGGACGTCGAGGGGTTTGCGTACAAGGAGATCGCGGACATCATGGGTACACCCATCGGTACGGTGATGTCCCGACTGCACCGTGGCCGCCGTCAGTTGCGCGGCATGCTGGAGGACTACGCCCGCGAGCGGGGGCTGGTCCCGGCCGGTACCGGTGCAGGGCAGGAAGCGAAGGGCGCGGGCTCATGAGCTGCGGCGATCCGCACGAGACCGAGTGCGGAGAGGTGCTCGACCACCTCTACGAATTCCTCGACAACGAGATGCCCGAGGGTGACTGCGTCAAGCTGCGGGTGCACTTCGACGAGTGCTCGCCGTGCTTCGAGAAGTACGGCCTGGAGCAGGCGATCAAGGCGCTGATCAAGCGCTCCTGCGGTTGTGACGACACCCCGACCGACCTGCGGGCGAAGGTGCTGGCCCGGATCGACTCGATCCGCACCCAGCGCTCCGGCGAGGTGGACACCTCGGTGATCGAGGTGTCCTCGGTGAGCGTCGAGGTGACGGTCGACGGAACGGCCGGGCACGGCTCGGCGGTCGCGACCGCGGAGTAGCGCTCACTCGATCGGGTGAGCTGTCGCTGCTCCGGCTGCGGCGATGCGCGATCGTGCGCCGCACCCGTCCGGGCGGGCCCTATTCTCTGACGAGTCCTCACGTCGGAGGGCCCGTACGGGCGGGGGAGGCCGAGATCGCAAGCACACGCGAGCAGCACCCCACCCTGCCGGGGTGGGCCGTGGCCTACCTGGCCGTCGTCCTGGCGGCCGCGTGCGCGGTGCTGCTGCCGCTGGCCCTGTCCGGCCCCGCGCCGCAGTGGCCCCGGATCGGCCTGCTCGCCCTGCTGCACCTGTGCCTGGAGTCGCTGGCGCAGGGCGCCCGCACCCCGTGCGCCCGGTTCTGGCGCTGGCTGCGCGGCCGCCCCGCCGAGGAGACCCCCGCCGACCCGCGCGGCAGCGGCTTCTTCCCGGTGCTGTTCGCCGGCGTGCTGATGCTGCCGCCCGCCGCCGCCGCCCTGGTCGCCCTGCCCGGCGCGCTGCTCGGCCCCGCCGCGCCGCCGCGCGGGCCGCGCCGGGTGTGGAACGCCGCCCAACTGGCCCTGGCCGCGGCCGCCGCCGCCGAGGTGTTCCGGCTGCTCGGCGGGTCCCGGCTGCTGCTCGGCACCCGCTTCCCCGGGGCCGCGCTCGGCGCGCTGGCCGCGATCCTGACGTTCTGCCTGGTCAACGGCGCCCTGGTGGCCGGCATGGTCCGGCTGACCTGCGCCGGGGCCGGCCCGGGCGCGCTGCGCGGCCTGCGCCGGGCCGCGCCCGCCGCGCTGCTGCACGGCGCGGGCGGCCTGATGATCGCCGTGCTGTGGCAGGGCCCGTACGGGGCGTTCGCCGCCGTGCTCGGCCTGCTGCCGCTGACCATCACCGCCTGGCTGTCCGCGCAGGGCCACCGCGAGCGGGCCGCGCACCGCGCCACCGTGCAGGCGCTGGTGCAGGCCGTGGAGATCAAGGACGCCTACACCCGCGGCCACAGCGAACGGGTCGGCCGGGCCTCGGTGCTGATCGCCCGCCAGCTCGGACTGGCCGAGGACCGGGTCCGCACCCTGCACTTCGCCGGGACGCTGCACGACGTCGGCAAGCTCGCCGTGGCCACCGAACTGCTGCGCCGCAACGGGCCGCTCACCGGCGCCGAGCGGCGCGCCGTGGAGGTGCACCCGGTGTTCGGGCACGAGCTGGTCCGGCAGCTGGACTTCCTCGGCGAGGGCCGGGACGGCATCCTGCACCACCACGAGCGGATGGACGGCCGCGGCTACCCGTACGGGCTGGCGGGGGAGCGGATCCCCGAGTTCGCCCGGATCATCTCGGTCGCCGACGCCTTCGACTCGATGACCTCCACCCGCTCCTACCGGCGCGGCCGCCCCGTCCCGGAGGCGGTCGCCGAACTGGAGCGGTGCGCGGGCAGCCAGTTCGACCCGGTGATGGTCACCGCCCTGGTCGAGGCCGTCGCCGAGCACGGCTGGCAGCCCGAACCGCCGCCGCCCGGCGGCTGGGACGGCGAGGTGCCCGACATCCCGCTCGGCGTGCCCGAACCGGCCCGGCTGCCCCAGCAGTCCGGCACCGGCCTGCCGACCGGGGGAGCGGCGTGAACACCCGCCGCCGCCCGGTCCCGGCCGACCTGCTGCTCGTTGCCGCCGTCGCGCTCGGCACCGCCGCCGTCCTGCACGCGCTGACCGACGGCGTCGCCCAGGGCGGCGTGGCGCTGGCCTTCGCCGGGCTGGTCGCGCTCGGCCAGTGCGCCGGGCCCGCGCTGCCCGGCGACCGCGAACCCGCGCCCGTCGCCACCGCCGTCGCCCTCGCCTACGCGCTGCTCGGACCGCTGCACGGCCTGCCCACCACCCACGGGGTGCTGCAGGTCGCCGCCGTCACCGCGGTCGGCACGCTGGCCGGACTGGCCGTCCAGCTCGCCGGGCAGCACCTGCTGGCCGCGCTCCGGCACCGCCCGCGGACCCCGCTCTCCGGCCTCGACGCCGCCGCCCGCCGCCTGGTCACCGTCGCGTTCGCCGCCCTGCTGTTCCAGCCGCTGTACAACTCCGGCGTCACCGACCGGATGCCCGGGCCCGCGTACGGGGCGCTGCTGGCGGGCGTGGCCGCGCTGGCCGCGCTCGGCGACGCGGTGCTGGCCGCCGCCCAGCAGGGCGTCCGGACCGGGCTGCGGTACGCCGCCGCGCTGGACGACCAGCTGCACGCGCTGCTCGGCATCGGCTCCGCGCAGGTCGCCACCGGGCTGCTGCTGAGCCTGCTCGCCGGGGAGGCCGGGCTGTGGGCGCTGCCGGTGTTCTGCCTGCCGCTGCTGCTCGCCCAGGCTTCGTTCCGGCGGGCCGTCGCGGTGCGGGCCACCACCGGGCAGACCATCGAGACGCTGGCCCGGGCCACCGAGATCGCCGGGTACACCACCCCCGGGCACGCCCGCCGGGTCGCCGACACGGCGTGCGCGCTGGGGCGCGAGCTCGGGCTCGGCAGCCGCGAACTGACGCTGCTGGAGTACGCCGCGCTGATGCACGACATCGGGCAGCTGTCGCTGGTCGAACCCGTCCCGGGCGGGGCCACGGCGCTGCTGCCCGACGCCGAGCAGCAGCGGATCGCCCGGCTCGGCAGCGAGGTGATCCAGCGCACCGGGGTGCCCCGGCAGGTGTGGCAGCAGGTCGCCCGGCTGGCCGACCCGTGCCGTCTCGCCGACGGCCGGCACGACCCCACGCTGCCGCTGGCCTCCCGGATCATCCGGGTCGCCAACGCCCACGACGACCTGCGCACCGCCGCCGCCGACCGCCCCCGGGCGGGCCTGCTCGACCCGCTGGAGCACCTGCGGCTGGACGCCGGGCACGGCTACGACCCGGTGGTGCTGGACGCGCTGGCCCGGCTGGGCCGCCGCGGCCACCGCGCGGCCCGCGGTCCGGACGGGCGCTGCCGCCCGGCGGCCTGAATGGCCGCGCGGGGCGCGCGGCCGGGGGCGGGCGTGGTTGGATGCGGTCGTGGCGGGAAGACCCGGAGGCGGGGCGACCCGGTGACGACCGACGGCAAGGGACCAACGTGAGGATCTTCCACCGCGCACGGCATCGTCCGTCGGCGACCTGGCGGCAGACCACCGACCGTGCGTTCACCCTGATCGGCGACGGCCGCTACGAGGACGCCGGGGCGCTGCTGGTGATGGCCGCGGACCTGGAGCCGTGGCTGTCGGACTCCTGGTTCAACCTGGCCCTGCTGCACAAGTTCCGCCGCGACTGGGAGCAGGCCCGCTCGGCCGGCCTGCGCGCCGTCGCGCTGCTCGACCGCCAGCACGGCGCTCCGGACTGGTGGAACCTGGGCATCACCGCCACCGCCCTGCAGGACTGGCCGCTGGCCCGCCGCGCCTGGCAGGCGTACGGGCTGCGGCTGCCCGGCGGGCCCGCGCTGGACGGGCCGATCGAGCTCGACCTGGGCACCACCCCGGTGCGGCTGTCCCCGGACGGCGAGTCCGAGGTGGTGTGGGGGCGGCGGCTGGACCCGGCCCGGATCGAGGTGCTGTCCATCCCGCTGCCGTCCTCCGGCCGCCGCTGGGGCGAGGTGGTGCTGCACGACGGCGCCCCGCACGGCGAGCGGGTCGCCGACGGCGTCGCCTACCCGGTCTTCGACGAGATCGAGCTGTGGGCGCCCTCGCCCGTGCCGACCTGGGTGGTGCTGCTGCAGGCCGCCACCGCCGCCGACCGGGACGCGCTGGAGAAGACGGTGGCCGACGCCGGGTACGCGGCCGAGGACTGGACGTCCTCGGTGCGGCTGCTGTGCCGCACCTGCTCGGAGTCCCGGATGGCCATCGACGACGGCCACACCGCCCACCACGACCCGCACGACGACGGCGACCCGCTGCACCCCGGCCACCTCAGCCACCTCAGCCAGGGCTCGGCCGGCGGCCCCTGGCAGGTCGAGCGCGAGTGCGGGATCGCCGCGCCCGCCGGCCTGGTCCGGGCGCTGCTGGAGCGCTGGGTCGCCGCCTCCCCGGCCACCCGCGCCTACCGGGACCTCGAAGAGGTCTGCTGACCCGCGGCCGCCCCCGGCCGGACCGCGCCCCGTACCCTGGACCGGTACACCAGGCGGAAGCGGACGAAAGCGGAACCGAGCGATGGCCGAGCAGCACGACCACGAGCACGAGCACGGACACGACCACGCGCACGAGGACACCGAGCCCCAGCGGGTGGTCGGCGAGGAGCCGGACCTCTCCAAGGGCACCGCGCGTCCGATCACCGTGGTCGGCAACCCGGTGCTGCACCGCGAGGTGAAGACCGTCACCGCCTTCGACGGCGAGCTGTCCGCGCTGATCGACGACATGTTCCAGTCGATGTACGCGGCCGAGGGCGTCGGCCTGGCCGCCAACCAGATCGGCGTCGACCTGAAGGTCTTCGTCTACGACTGCCCCGACGACGAGGGCGTCCGGCACGTCGGCCACGTGGTCAACCCGGTGCTGGAGGAGCTGCCGGCCGGCCGCCGGGTGCTGGACGACGGCCAGGAGGGCTGCCTGTCGGTGCCCACCGCGTACCAGGAGCTGGCCCGCCCCGACTTCGCCGCCGTCACCGGCCAGGACAAGGACGGCAACCCCGTCCGGGTCGAGGGCACCGGCTTCTTCGCCCGCTGCCTCCAGCACGAGACCGACCACCTGTACGGCTACCTGTACATCGACCGGCTCTCCAAGCGCGACCGCAAGGACGCGCTGCGGCAGATGGCCGACGGCACCCCCAAGTACGCCACCGTCCCGAACGACTGACGGCGCGGCGGGCAGGCACGCGGAAGGGCCGCACCCCGGGCGGGGTGCGGCCCTCCGTGTCGCGGTGCGGCCTAGAAGTCGTCGTCGAAGGAGACCGAGCCCTCGACGGCGATCTGGTAGGCGGAGACCCGGCGCTCGAAGAAGTTCGTCAGCTCCTGGACGTTCTGCAGCTCCATGAAGCCGAACGGGTTGGTCGAGCCGTACCGGACCGGCAGGCCGAGGCGGGCCAGGCGCTGGTCGGCGACCGCCTGCAGGTACTCGCGCATCGACTCGGTGTTCATGCCGGGCAGGCCCTCGCCGCACAGGTCGCGGGCGAACTGGAGCTCGGCCTCGACGGCCTCCTCCAGCATCTCGGTGACCTGCCGGGCCATCTTGTCGTCGAAGAGGTCGGGCTCCTCCGCGCGGACGGTGTCGACCACCGAGAACGCGAAGTCCATGTGCATCGACTCGTCGCGGAACACCCAGTTGGTGCCGGTGGCCAGGCCGTGCAGCAGGCCGCGGCTGCGGAACCAGTACACGTAGGCGAAGGCGCCGTAGAAGAACAGGCCCTCGACGCAGGCCGCGAAGCAGATCAGGTTGAGCAGGAAGGCCCGGCGGTCCTCCTTGCTCTGCAGCGACTCGATGTGGTCGACCGCGTTCATGTACTTGAAGCAGAACTGGGCCTTCTGCGCGATGGAGGGGATGTTCTCCACCGCCGCGAAGGCGGCGTTGCGGTCCTCCGGGTCGGGCAGGTAGGTGTCCAGCAGCGTCAGGTAGAACTGGACGTGCACGGCCTCCTCGAACAGCTGCCGCGACAGGTAGAGGCGGGCCTCGGGGGAGTTGATGTGCTTGTAGAGGCTCAGCACCACGTTGTTGGCGACGATCGAGTCACCGGTGGCGAAGAACGCGACCAGCCGGCCGATCATGTGCCGCTCGCCCTCGGAGAGCTTGGCGAGGTCGGCGACGTCGGAGTGCAGGTCCACCTCCTCCACCGTCCAGGTGTTCTTGATCGCGTCCCGGTACCGGTCGTAGAACGACGGGTAGCGCATCGGACGGAGCGTCAGCTCGAAGCCCGGGTCGAGCAGCATCTTCTTCTGGTCTTCGGTGCTCATTACTGGCAGGCCTCGCAGGACTCGGGGTTCTCCAGCGAGCAGGCGATGGCGTCCTGCTCGGCCTGGGAGAGGGCGGGGGACTGCACCGGGACGGGGGCGGCGGTGCGGGCGGCTCCGGGCGCGGCCTGGGCGATCCGGGTCGCCGGGCGGGAGCGCAGGTAGTAGGTGGTCTTCAGACCGACCTTCCAGGCGTAGGAGTACATCGAGGAGAGCTTGCCGATGGTCGGCGCCGCCATGAACAGGTTCAGCGACTGGCTCTGGTCGATGTACGGCTGCCGGGCGGCGGCCAGGTCGATCAGCGCGCGCTGCGGCAGCTCCCACGCCGTGCGGTACAGCGAACGGACCTCCTGCGGCAGCCAGTTGAACTCCTGGATGGAGCCGTTGGCGTCGCGCAGCGCGTCCCGGGTCTGCTGGTCCCAGACGCCGAGCTCCTTGAGCTCCCGCACCAGGTACGGGTTGACCTGGAGGAACTCGCCGGAGAGGGTCTCGCGCTTGAACAGGTTGGAGACCTGCGGCTCGATGCACTCGTAGACGCCGGCGATGGACGCGATGGTCGCGGTCGGGGCGATCGCGAGCAGCAGCGAGTTGCGCAGGCCGACCTCGGCGATCCGGGCCCGCAGCGCCTCCCAGCGCGCGGCCCAGTGCGGGTTCGCGGACTCGAAGTGGTCCACGTGCAGCTGGCCGCGGGCCGCCCGGGTCTCGCCGTACGCCTCGTGCCGGCCGAACTGCTCGGCCAGGTCGGCGGAGCGCTCGTACGCGGTGAGCATGATGCGCTCGGCGATCAGGGTGGAGAGGGCGACCGCCTCGGCGGAGTCGAAGTCGATCCGCAGCTGGAAGAAGACGTCCTGCAGGCCCATCACGCCCAGGCCGACCGGGCGCCAGCGGGAGTTGGACGTCCCGGCCTCGGTGGTCGGGTAGAAGTTGATGTCGATCACGCGGTCGAGGAAGGTCACCGCGGTGCGGACGGTGGCGTCCAGGCGGTCCCAGTCCATCGCGCTCGTGAGGTCGGCGGCGGTGGCGCCGGGGGCGACGTGCGCGCCCAGGTTGACCGAGCCGAGGTTGCAGACCGCGGTCTCCGAGTCGTCGGTGACCTCCAGGATCTCGGTGCACAGGTTCGAGGAGTGCACCGTGCGGCCCGGCAGCGCGGTCTGGTTGGCGGCCCGGTTGGAGGCGTCCTTGAAGGTCATCCAGCCGTTGCCGGTCTGCGCCAGGGTGCGCATCATCCGGGCGTACAGGGTCTGCGCGGGGATGGTGCGCACGGCCTTGCCCGCCAGCTCGGCCTTGACGTACGCCTCGTCGAACTCGGCGCCCCACAGGTCGACCAGCTCCGGCACGTCCGCCGGGGAGAACAGCGACCAGTCGGCGTTGGCGTTGACCCGGCGCATGAACTCGTCCGGGATCCAGTGCGCCAGGTTCAGGTTGTGGGTGCGCCGGGCCTCCTCGCCGGTGTTGTCGCGGAGCTCCAGGAACTCCTCGATGTCGGCGTGCCAGGTCTCCAGGTACACGCAGGCCGCGCCCTTGCGCCGGCCGCCCTGGTTGACCGCCGCCACGGAGGAGTCCAGGGTGCGCAGGAACGGCACGATGCCGTTCGACTTGCCGTTGGTGCCGCGGATCAGCGAGCCGCGCGAGCGGATCCGCGAGTAGGACAGGCCGATGCCGCCGGCGTGCTTGGACAGCCGGGCGATCTGGGCGTACCGGTTGTAGATCGAGTCCAGGTTGTCCAGCGGCGAGTCCAGCAGGTAGCAGGAGGACATCTGCGGGTGCCGGGTGCCGGAGTTGAACAGCGTCGGCGAGCTGGTCAGGTACTCCAGCCGGCTCATCAGGGTGTACAGCTCGGCGACCTCGCGCACCGACTCCTCGGTCGTGCCGACCGCCAGGCCCGCCGCCACGCGGAGCAGGAAGTGCTGCGGGGTCTCGACCACCTTGCGGGTGATCGGGTGGCGCAGCAGGTAGCGGGACTGCACGGTGCGCAGGCCGAAGTACTCGAAGCGGTCGTCGCCCGACTCGTCGATCAGCGAGTCGAACAGGTCGGCGTGCTCGGCCACGAACGCGGCCGTGGCGTCGCCGATCAGGCCCTCGGCGTGGCCCACGGCCACCGAGGAGGAGAACGAGGTGACGTGCTGGGTGGCGGCCTCGTCGCGGATCTCCAGCGCCAGCAGGCGGGCGGCCAGCTTCGAGTACTGCGGGTCCTCGGCGATCATCGACGCGGCGGCCTCCACGGCCAGCCCGCGGAGCTCGGCGAAGTCCGAACCGGCGTGGCGGCCGCGCAGCGCGGCGGCGGCGACGTGGCCGGGGTCCACCTGGGGGAGGTCGGTGCTGCGGTCGGTGAGCAGCCGGAGCAACGCCGCACCGGGGTCGGTGAAGGCGTCGGCGGATCCCTGGGACGGCAGGGTGACTGAGGCGGCGACGGTCAAGGCGCACTCTCTCCTGTGGCGGCGGCGGACGTGCTCTCGGGTGTCCGGCACCGCACGCGGCCAGGGGAGGGCAGCACGAAGGAACGCGAACGCGTTCCGGCGCGCCGAAGACCACCCCCGGTCCGCCCGCGAGACCGGACGGCAAAGCTGTGCTGCATGGCGTCTGCGGGGATGCCGTGTCGCACGCCGTCGGCAGGTCCTCGGACTGCGCGGGCGTCGCTGCAGCCCGCTCACCGTTGCGGGGCAGTCCCGGACTTCCACCGGATTCCCCTGCGTCGACAGCGAGAGTGAGCATACATGTAGTGGCGACTGGAGCTGGAAGCACCAGATGTAGTAGCGCGTGTCGCGTCGGCGGCGCCGCGCGTAGACAACGAAAACGGGGCGGACGGCTCCTGAGGGACCGTCGGCCCCGCGCCCGGTGCCGGCTGCGGCGGCCCGGCCGAAGCGGACGGCCGAGGGGGAGAACGGGGAACGGGGCGCGGATGTTTCCGATCGGCCGGAGAAAAACCGGGAAGCCCGGCGCGTCGCCCGCGGGCGTCCGCCGGGCCGCCGGCCCCGGGCCTCAGAACCGCATCGTGTAGACCATCAGGTCCGTGCCGGGGGCGGCCGACCAGTCCCGCTCGGGGGCGCGGACGAAGCCCAGCGCCTCGTAGATCCGGTGCGCGGCGGTCATCGTCGGACGGGTGGAGAACGCCATCCCGGCCAGTCCCAGTTCCCGGCTGCGGTCCATCGCCGCCACCACCAGCGCCCGGCCGACGCCCCGGCCGCGGGCCGCCGCGCCGACCGCGAGCATCCGGATCTCGCCCTCGCCCGGCCCGGCGACGTCCGCCCACGGGGTGCCGCCGGGCGCGAAGGTCACGCAGCCGAGGACCGCCCCGGCGCCGTCGACGGCGACCAGCAGCTCGGCCTCCCGGTTGCGGCGGGCGGTGTCGCGCAGGAGGTCGACGTACGGAGAGTCCGGACGGGTGTGGCCGTCCCCGACGAAGGCTTCGACGCTGACCTCTCCGGCTCCGGCGAGGTCGGGGAGGAGGGCACGGCGGACGGTCGGGGAGCGCATCCGGCCAGTGTGCCGGACGGCCGGCGGCGCGGGTCGGCCAGGTCCGGGTCGAACGGGTAGCCGGTCGGGCGGTGCGCGTTGTCGCGGCCGTGGCGGCCGTGCCGGTCCAGGTCGCGGCCGACCAGGACGCCGAGGAGTCCGAAAGTGCCGATGAGGCCCAGCAGGGCGAGCGCGGTGGTCATGCCTCCACTGTCCGCGCACCGGCCGCCGCCCACGAGTGGCAGGAACGCACCATTGCCACGAAATCCTGCCACTGCCATCCTGGCGGGATGCGAAAGCTGGAGAACGTCGCCGTGGTGGTGCTGGAAGAGGTCCACCCCTTCGAACTGGGCGTGGCCTGCGAGGTGTTCGGCCTGGACCGGGCCGAATCCGGCCTGCCGGTCTACGACTTCGCGCTGGTCGGCGACCGCCCCGGGCCGATGCGCACCCACGCCGGGTTCACCATCGACGTCCCGCACGGCCCCGAACGGATCGCCGCGGCCGACCTGGTCATCACCACCGCCACCGGCATCCGCGAGCAGTACCCCGCGGAGGTCGTCGAGGCGCTGCGGGCCGCCCACGACCGCGGCGCCCACCTGCTGTCGATCTGCTCCGGCAGCTTCCTGCTCGGCGCGGCCGGCCTGCTCGACGGCCGCCGCTGCACCACCCACTGGCGGTACGCCGACCTGATGGCCGAGCGCTTCCCGCTGACCACCGTCGAACCCGACGTGCTGTACGTCGACGACCACCCCGTGATCACCTCGGCCGGCACCGCCGCGGGCATCGACGCCTGCCTGCACCTGGTCCGCAAGGTGCAGGGCGCCGAGGTGGCCCGGGCGATCGCCCGCCGGATGGTGGTCGCCCCGCACCGCGACGGCGGCCAGGCCCAGTTCATCAGCCGCCCGCTGCCCGAGGCCGACGGCGAGTCGCTGGCCCCGGTGCTGGAGTGGATGCGCCGCCACCTCGACCGGGACACCGGCGTCGACCGGCTCGCCCGGCTCGCCCACATGTCGCCGCGCACCTTCGCCCGCCGCTTCCGGCAGGAGACCGGCACCACCCCGCACCGCTGGCTGACCGGCCAGCGGGTGCTGCTCGCCCAGCGCCTGCTGGAGTCCACCGGCGAGAGCGTGGACGCGGTCGCCGCCCGCTGCGGCTTCGGCAACGCCGCCGCGCTGCGGCACCACTTCGGCCTCCGGCTCGGCACCACCCCGCAGGCGTACCGGCGGGCCTTCGGCGGCCCGCGACGGCCCGCCGGGCCCGAGACCGGGGACCGCGAGCCGGACGGCCGCGAGCGGGAGGGCAGCGAGCCGGAACGCCGGGCGGCGGGTGCGGTGGGGGCGGGGGCGGCGGGACGCTGAGCGGCGGGGGCGGGGCGGGTCAGGCCGACAGGTGGCCGGTCTGGTTCCAGCCGGCCGGCCGCAGCCGTCCCTCGCGGGCCCGCCAGACGCTGGCCGAGCAGTTCGCCACCGGGTCCAGCGCCAGCAACTCCTCCTCGGGGAGCCGGTCCAGCACGTGCCGCAGCATCAGCACCGTGCAGTCGTGCGCCACCACCAGCACCGGTCGGCCCGCCTCCTCCTCGCACAGGTCGCGCAGCAGGTCGCGCACCCGCAGCGCCACGTCCAGCCAGGACTCGCCGCCGGGCGGCCGGTAGTACAGCTCGCCCATCCGCCGCCGCCGCTCGGCCTCCGCCGGGTGGTCGCGCTCGATGGCCGCCTTGGTGAGCATCTCCAGCACGCCCAGCTCCCGGTCGCGCAGCCGCTCGTCGTAGCGCACCGCCAGCCCCACCGGGACGGCGCCCAGCCCGGACGCCTGGGCCAGCGCGATCCGGGCGGTCTCCGCGGTGCGCACGTACGGGGAGCACCACACCGAGCGGGGCCGGTCGGCGGGCGGCCGCTCGGCCCACCAGCGGCCCAGGTCGCGGGCCTGGTCCTGGCCGTGCAGGGAGAGCGGGATGTCGGCGTCCCGGCAGGTGATCGGGACGGCGAGCGCCCCGCTGGCGTCCGCGTGCCGGAACTCCACGTTGGCGGTCGACTCGCCGTGCCGGGTGGCGACCAGCACCGAGGGCAGCCGCCGCGTCCGGTCCGGCTGGTCGGCCTCGGGGCGGTGTCCGTTGCGTACCGTGCTGAGGTCGGTCATGGCGGTGGCTCCCCGTGTCGGTGGCGCTTGCGGTGTGCCGTCGCTCCCGGTCCTCCGGCGCGGGGCCGGCGGTGACGGACGGTCGCGCCGTCACCCCAGTGTCGATCGGGGGGACGGCGCGACCACAGGGCGCACGACGAGGAAGTGCGCGCCCCTGGTGCGTCAGTGCGCCGCCGCGGGCTGCGGGGCGCGCTCCACGGCCTCGTCGCCGGCCTCCGCGCGGTAGTCGGCCGGGGCGGTCTCGTCGGCCCCCTCGGGGGCCCTCACGGCCCGCAGGACCAGCGTCAGGACCACCGCCACCGCCAGGTTCAGCACGAACGCGGTCAGCCCGATGTAGCCGGTCTCGCCGAGGCCGGGCACCTCCGCGCTGTTCCCGCCGAAGTGCCCGGTCGCCGGGGAGGCGATCCCCCAGGCCGTCCACGTCCCGTAGCCCATGCCGGCCGCCCAGCCGGCCAGCAGCGCCCAGCGGTGGAACCAGCGGGTGAACAGGCCGGCCACCAGCGCCACCGCGGTCTGCAGGATCCACAG